>NZ_LMMK01000001.1:286006-309216 GCF_001422795.1 Methylobacterium sp. Leaf88
TCGCGTTCCGCACGCACCATCTCGTCTTCTCCCCGCCGTGCCCTATCCTTTCCGAGGATTCTTCGGGGGCGACGGATGTCGGGTGTCTTCTTCCTCTACTTCACCGTCTGCCTCGCCCGCGCGCCCGATACCTGCGAATCGCGCAGGCTCGCCCTCGACGTGGACGACGCCCCGGCCTGCCTACACGTGGCGCAGCCGCAGCTGGCGCAGTGGATCGGCAGCCATCCCGAATTCCGCATCACCGCCTGGCGCTGCGGCGCGCCGCCCCGCGATCGCGGCACGCGGATCTGACTTTGCCCCGTGACCGGGGAGACACAGGCGCCCCTCCGGCGCGCGAACCCGTGCGGGCCGCCGCGTTTTCGCCGCATGGAATGCGGAGGCGAAGGGCCGACAGGCCCATTCCCGAGATCCGTCCGCACCGATGCGCTTTCCCCGTTCCGCCTCTCCGCGCCCGCCGCTCCGCCTCGGCGCGGGCGCCCTCGGCCTCGCCGTCCTGCTGGCGCTGGCCGGCTGCGGCACCCCCACCCTCCTGGCCCCCGACCAACCCACCAGCCTCGTCATCCTGGACGAGCAGGCGGCCGCCGCCGCGATCTCGCGCTACCGGGCGCAGCACGGCCTCGGCCCGGTGGTGATCGATTCGAGCCTGATCCGGGCCGCCTCGTACCAGGCGGCCTCCAACGCGAAGGCCGGCCGCCTCAGCCACGAGATCGGCGGCACCTTCGATTCCCGCATGGCCCAGGCCGGCTTCGGCCGGAGTTACGCCTCGGAGAACCTCAGCGCCGGCTCGGCCACCTTCGACGAGGTGCTGGCCCGCTGGAAGGCCTCGAGCGAGCACAACAAGAACATGCTGATCCCGCAACTCCGGCGCATCGGCATCGCCCGCGTCGACGCGCCGGGCACCCGTTACAAGCGCTACTGGGCCCTGGTGATGGCCGGCGGCTGAGACGTTGCGCACGGGCCTTCGCGGCCGGTGGCGCGGTGCCCCCTTCAGAGCGCCCCGGTCCGCGTCGCGGGTTCCGCCGCCTCGTGGGGCTGGGCGCGCGCCTCCGCGCCCTGGATCAGGCGCTTGCTGGTGAGCTTCAGGAAGGAGAAGCGAAATTCCGGGTTCTGGTCATAGAGCTGCTTGACCTCCGAATAGGAGATCCGCAGGGCCTGCCCCGCCTCGATGCAGACCAGCGAGGCGGTCCGGGTGTTGCTCGGCGAGAGCAATCCGAGCTCGCCGACGACCCCGCCGGCCCGCACCGCGATCCCGTATTCCGGAAGCGACCGCTCTCCACGTCGAACATTTCGCCCGCGTCATCGCCCTGGCGGAAGACGGTCCGCCCCGCCCGGATGCGGACCGCGCGGCCGAAGGGCCGGCGCCAGTCGAGGGAGAGGTCGCCCTCGGCCGCCGCCTCCCTCTGGCGCACGAGGCGCACCATCTGCCAGAGCCGACAGGCGTTGAAGAGGTCTGGATCGCCTCGGTGAGGACCACCGGTCAGCTCCCGATCAGCAGGCCCTAGGTGATGACGGCCACGCTGGGGACGAGGGCGATGATCCGCAGCGGGATCATGGTGGTCATCGCCGAGGCCGTGATGGTGAGAGCCGTGCCGGAATACCCGATGGCCTCGACCCCATCGATGCCGACCCCGGTCATCGCAGGGTTCCGGCCGATCGCGCCCTCTCAGCCCCGCCCATCGTCGGCATCCGCCTCGGCGAGACCATCCTGCAGGGAGCGAATGATGGTCCGCATCTCCGGCACCATGGCGATCGCTTTGGCGATGCGCTGCGCCTCCTCCCGGGTCATCGCGCCCGTGGCCGCATGGGCACCGGCCTCCTCCGAAAAGTAGGTCCAGGCCACGGCCAAGCCCTCTCCATCCTCGACGCAGAAGCTTCCGTCCCGCTCGACCACGATCCAGGGCGGCGGGAATCCCCGGGCCGGCCTCGCGTGGATCTCGGCATCGTCCGCCACGGGACACCTCAGCGTTGGGGCAGGGTCGCGATCGCCGCGTTGCGACTGGTGGGCGGTGAGGGACTCGAACCCCCGACCCTCTCCGTGTAAAGGAGACGCTCTACCAACTGAGCTAACCGCCCGGAGCGCCGGCCTTCGTCGCGCGGCGCGACGGCTTCGTAGCGGACGCGCGGGCGGGCGCGCAACCCCCTCCCCCGGCGGCCCTTGGGTCCGGGCATGAAAAAGGCCCCGGCATGCCTGCCGGGGCCTCGTTTCGAGTCAGAGTTGCATCGACCTCAGTGGGCGATGACCGTCGCGGAGTCGTCGTCGGCGATGACCGGGCGGACCTTCGGGGCCGGCTCTTCCCATTCGATCGCCTCGGGGACCCGCACCAGGGCGTGCTGGAGCACTTGGTCCATCCGCGAGACCGGGATGATCTCCATCCCGTTCTTCACGCTGTCGGGCACCTCGGCGATGTCCTTGGCGTTCTCCTCGGGGATGAGGACCGTCTTGATGCCGCCGCGGAGCGCCGCGAGCAGCTTCTCTTTCAGGCCGCCGATGGGGAGCACGCGGCCTCGCAGGGTGACCTCGCCCGTCATCGCCACGTCGCGGCGCACCGGGATGCCCGTCAGCGTCGAGATGATCGCGGTCGCCATGCCGATGCCGGCGGACGGACCGTCCTTCGGGGTCGCCCCCTCGGGAACGTGGACGTGGATGTCCCGGCGGTCGAACAGCGGCGGCTCGATGCCGAAGTCGACGGCCCGCGAGCGGACGTAGCTCGCCGCGGCGGAGATCGACTCCTTCATCACGTCGCGCAGGTTGCCCGTCACCGTCATCTTGCCCTTGCCGGGCATCATGACGCCCTCGATCGTCAGCAACTCGCCGCCGACCTCGGTCCAGGCCAGACCCGTGACCACGCCAACCTGATCCTCCTCGTCGATCTCGCCATAGCGGAACTTCGGCGGGCCGAGGAAGACCGGCAGGTTCTCCTCGGTGACGGCAACAGCCTTCACCTTGGTGATGAGGATCTCCTTCACCGCCTTACGGATCAGGTTGGAGATCTCACGCTCCAGGTTGCGGACACCCGCCTCCCGCGTATAGCGACGGATGAGCATCAACAGGCCGGAATCGTCGACCTGCCACTCCTTGGCGTCGAGACCGTGCTTCTTCACGGCGCCCGGGATCAGATGCTTGCGCGCGATCTCGAGCTTCTCTTCCTCGGTGTAGCCGGCGATGCGGATCACCTCCATGCGGTCCATCAGGGGCGCCGGGATGTTCAGCGTGTTGGCGGTGGTGACGAACATCACGTTCGAGAGGTCGTAATCCACCTCCAGATAGTGGTCGTTGAACGTGGCGTTCTGCTCCGGGTCGAGGACCTCCAGCAGGGCGGCCGACGGGTCGCCCCGGAAGTCCATACCCATCTTGTCGATCTCGTCGAGCAGGATGAGCGGGTTGGAGGTCTTCGCCTTCCGCATCGACTGGACGATCTTGCCGGGCATCGACCCGATATAGGTCCGGCGGTGACCGCGGATCTCGGCCTCGTCGCGCACGCCGCCCAGCGACATGCGCACGAACTCACGGCCCGTCGCCTTGGCGATGGACTTGCCCAGCGAGGTCTTGCCGACGCCGGGAGGACCGACGAGGCACAGGATCGGCCCCGTGAGCTTGTTCGCCCGCTGCTGCACGGCGAGGTACTCGACGATCCGCTCCTTCACCTTGTCGAGGCCGAAATGGTCCTCGTCGAGCATGACCTGGGCGCCGAGGAGATCCTTCTTGATCTTCGAGCGCTTGCCCCACGGGATGCCGAGCATCCAGTCGAGGTAGTTGCGCACCACGGTCGCCTCGGCCGACATCGGCGACATCTGGCGCAGCTTCTTGAGCTCCGCCACCGCCTTGTCGCGGGCTTCCTTGGTGAACTTGGTCTTCTCGATCTTCTCCTCGAGCTCGGCCAGCTCATCCTTACCGTCCTCGGAGTCGCCCAACTCCTTCTGGATCGCCTTCATCTGCTCGTTCAGGTAGTACTCGCGCTGCGTCTTCTCCATCTGCCGCTTGACGCGGGTCCGGATGCGCTTCTCCACCTGGAGCACGGAGATCTCGCTCTCCATCAGCGACAGCACGCGCTCGAGGCGCTGCGCCACCGTGGGGATCTCCAGGATCGCCTGCTTGTCGGCGATCTTCACGGCGAGGTGCGAGCCCACGGTGTCGGCGAGCTTCGAGGGCTCGTCGATCTGGGTCACCGCGGAAACGACCTCGGGCGAGATCTTCTTGTTGAGCTTCACGTAGTTCTCGAACTCGGCGATGACCGAGCGCGCCAGGGCCTCCGCCTCGACGCTGTCGCCGAGCTCGTCGGTGAGGGTCTCAGCCTCGGCCTCGTAGTAGGTGTCGGACTTGGTGAAGCGGGCGATCTTGGCGCGGCCGGCGCCCTCGACCAGCACCTTTACGGTGCCGTCGGGCAGCTTCAGGAGCTGCAGCACGCTGGCGAGCGTGCCGATCTTGTAGATGGCGTCCGTCGAGGGATCGTCCTCGCTGGCGTTGATCTGCGTCGCCAGCAGGATGTGCCGGTCGGTGCGGACCGCCTCCTCGAGGGCGCGGATCGACTTCTCGCGGCCGACGAAGAGCGGCACGATGATGTGGGGGAACACGACGATGTCGCGCAAGGGGAGGACGGCATAGGAGCCCGTCGAGCCCGGAACGACCGGCTGGCGCGATTTCGATTGAGTCATATCGGACTTCCTCATGATGGACGCCGGGCAGTCACTCCTCCCAGGGAGCAAGCATCCTGCCAGGGGCCGACCGGGCCGCGAGGGGGTCGGAAGTGTCTTAAGGGACGGTCTTGGAAGACAGTCTGGAAAACGGTCTTGGACGGTGCGGCTGGTGGCGGGACACCGCACCTCAGGGGGTGAGCGTACGGCCGTCGCGCTGAGGTTTCAGATGGAAATCGGGGCGGATGGTTTCAAGCATCCGCCCCGAGGCTCGACCCAGACCTGACGAGACCCGCGCGGGGCCTCAGGCGCTGACGCTGGCCGGGGCTTCCTTGTTGCGGTCGCCATGGATGTAGAGCGGCCTGGCCTTGCCCTCGACCACCTCCGGGCCGATCACGACCTGCTCGACGGACTCGAGGCCCGGCAGGTCGTACATCGTCTCCAGGAGGATGGTCTCCAGGATGGAGCGCAGGCCGCGGGCGCCGGTCTTCCGCTCGATCGCCTTGCGGGCGACCATGGAGAGGGCCTCCTCCTGGAAGGTCAGGTCGACATTCTCCATCTCGAACAGGCGCTGGTACTGCTTGACCAGGGCGTTCTTCGGCTCCTGCAGGATGCGCTTCAGGGCGGTCTCGTCGAGGTCCTCCAGGGTCGCCAGTACGGGCAGGCGGCCGACGAACTCGGGGATGAGGCCGAACTTCAGCAGGTCCTCGGGCTCCACGTTGCGGAAGATCTCGCCGGTGCGGCGGTCGTCCGGGGCCTGCACGGTCGCGCCGAAGCCGATCGAGGTCCCCTTGCCGCGGGCCGAGATGATCCGCTCGAGGCCCGCGAAGGCGCCGCCGCAGATGAACAGGATGTTGGTGGTGTCGACCTGCAGGAATTCCTGCTGCGGGTGCTTGCGGCCACCCT
This sequence comes from Methylobacterium sp. Leaf88, assembly GCF_001422795.1. NCBI lineage: Bacteria > Pseudomonadati > Pseudomonadota > Alphaproteobacteria > Hyphomicrobiales > Methylobacteriaceae > Methylobacterium > Methylobacterium sp. Leaf88. The sequence goes on from NZ_LMMK01000001.1 coordinate 291,545, forward strand.
GCGGAGGCACGGAGGCGACGGTGCCTTCCATGATCTTCAGCAGCGCCTGCTGCACGCCCTCGCCCGAGACGTCGCGGGTGATCGACGGGTTGTCCGACTTGCGCGAGATCTTGTCGATCTCGTCGATGTAGACGATGCCGCGCTGCGCCCGCTCGACGTTGTAGTCGGAGGCCTGGAGCAGCTTCAGGATGATGTTCTCGACGTCCTCGCCGACGTAGCCGGCCTCCGTCAGGGTCGTGGCGTCCGCCATGGTGAACGGCACGTCGAGGATGCGGGCCAGGGTCTGGGCCAACAGCGTCTTGCCCGAGCCGGTCGGCCCGATCAGCATGATGTTCGACTTCGCCAACTCGACGTCGTTGTGCTTCGAGGCGTGGGCGAGGCGCTTGTAGTGGTTGTGGACCGCGACCGAGAGGACCTTCTTCGCGAAATCCTGACCGATGACGTAGTCATCGAGGACGCGGCGGATTTCCTTCGGGGTCGGCACCCCATCGCGCGACTTCACCAGGGAGGATTTCGACTCCTCGCGGATGATGTCCATGCACAGTTCGACACACTCGTCGCAGATGAACACCGTCGGGCCCGCGATCAGCTTGCGGACCTCGTGCTGGCTCTTGCCGCAAAACGAGCAGTACAGCGTGCTCTTCGAGTCGTTGCCGCCAGTCTTGCTCATATCGGTCTCCGTTCGCGGGCATGGCGCCGGTCCGGGGCGCACACGCATCCTTCGAATTTAATGGCGTCCGCCTAAAGAAACAGTCACCTGCGCGCATCTGCCGACTTCGATCAGACTGGCGATGCAAGCACGCGACCGCGACGGGATCAAGGCAGGCGCCCAAAAAGCGCCCCGCCTCGAAACGACGCGCCGGGTCGGACGGCCCGGCGGTCCCGGTCGGGCTTACGCGGCGACGGGCTCCGGCCGCTTCTGGATCACCTCGTCGATGAGCCCGAACTCCTTGGCGGCGTCGGCCGTCATGAAGTTGTCGCGCTCCAGTGCCTGGACGATGGTGTCGTAGTCGCGGCCGGTGTGCTTCACGTAGATCTCGTTGAGGCGCTTCTTGAGGGCCTCGATCTCGCGGGCATGGATCAGGATGTCGGTGGCCTGGCCCTGGAAGCCGCCGGAGGGCTGGTGGACCATGATCCGGGCGTTCGGCAGGGCGAAGCGGTGGCCTGGCTCGCCGGCGGTGAGCAGCAGCGAGCCCATCGACGCGGCCTGGCCGACGCAGAGCGTGGTCACGGGGCAGCGGATGAACTGCATGGTGTCGTAGATCGACAGGCCGGAGGTCACGACGCCGCCCGGCGAGTTGATGTAGAAGGAGATTTCCTTCTTGGGGTTCTCGGCCTCGAGGAACAGCAGCTGCGCGACGATCAGCGATGCGCCGTAATCCTCGACCGGGCCGGTCAGGAAGATGATGCGCTCGCGAAGCAGGCGCGAGTAGATGTCGAAGGCACGCTCACCGCGGCTCGACTGCTCGACCACCATGGGCACGAGCGCGCTGTTATAATAGTCGACCGGATCTCTCATCATCACGTGCCCCAGCTACAAGGGGTCCGGCCGCGCCGCGAATCGGGCGCGCACCGGACGTTTCAGCGAACTACGGCGATGGTGAACATCGCCTTACTCTCGAGCCCGCCGCCCTCGTGGGAGCAGCCGGGCTCAATCGGCCTTGGCGACGGCGGGCAGGCCCTCGTCGGTTCCGGTCGAGGCGGACGCGTCGGTCGCGCTCTTCGTCTCGGACTGGCCCTCGGCACCCGCCTCGGCGTCGTCCTCGTCGGCGAACAGCGCCTCCTTCGAGACCGGCTCCTCGGTGAGCGTCACCTGCGCGAGCACGTGGTCGACGACCTTCTCCTCGAAGATCGGCGCACGGAGCTCGGCGAGCGCCTGGGCGTTCTTGCGGTAGAAGTCCCAGACCTGCTGCTCCTGTCCGGGATACTGCCTCACCCGGGCGATCAGCGCCTGGTTCACCTCGTCGTCCGAGACCTTGATATCGGCCGTCTCACCGACCTGTGCAAGCACCAAGCCGAGGCGGACGCGACGCTCGGCGATTTTGCGGTACTCGGCGGTCGCCTTCTCCTCGGTGGTGCCCTCGTCCTCGAAGGTCTTCTCGCGGGACTTCAGGTCCTGCTCGACCTGGGCCCAGACGGCGGCGAATTCCTGGTGGACGAGGCTCGGGGGCAGCTCGAAGGCGTACTTCGTGTCGAGGGCGTCGAGCAGGTCCTTCTTGAGCTTGCGGCGGGACTGTGCCTCAAAGTCGCTGCCGATGGCGGTGGAGACCGCCTCCTTGAGCTTCTCGAGGGACTCCATGCCGAAGGTCTTGGCGAGCTCGTCGTCGATCTTGGTCTCGCCCGGGGCCTGGATCGCCGTGACGGTCACGTCGAACTCGGCATCCTTGCCGGCGAGGTGGGCGGCGCCGTAGGCCTCCGGGAAGGTCGACTTCACGACGCGCTTGTCACCGACCTTGGCGCCGACGAGCTGCTCCTCGAAGCCGGGGATGAACGAGCCGGAGCCGAGCTCCAGGTCGATGCCCTCGCCCGTGCCGCCCTCGAACTCGGTGCCGTCGATGCGGCCGACGAAGTCGATGGTGACGCGGTCGCCGGTCTCGGCGGCGGCACCCTCCTCGCGGGGGGCGAAGGCGCGGTTGGAGGAGGCCATGCGGGTGATGGCCTCGTCGACCTCCGCGTCGGAGGGCTTGGCCACCTGCTTCGTCAGGCTGACGTCGGACAGGTCGACGAGCTCGAAGGTGGGCAGCACCTCGAGGGCGACGTTGAACGAGACGTCGTCCTTGGCGTCGAGGGCGCGCTCGACGATCGACTGCTCGCCGGGGAACTCGATCTTGGGCTCGAGGGCGAGCTTGAGGTTGTTCTCCGTGACGATCTTCTGGTTCGCCTCGTTGACGGCGTTCTGCAGCACGTCGGCCATGACCGAGCGGCCGTAGAGCTTGCGCAGATGCGCGACCGGCACCTTGCCGGGACGGAAGCCCTTGATCTGGGCCTTGTCCTTGAGGGTCGACAGCTCGCTGGTCAGGCGCTCCTCGAGCTCGTTCGCGGCGAGCAGGACCTGAAACTCGCGCTTCAGTCCCTGGGAGAGTGTCTCGGTCACCTGCATGGTCGTCTTTCCGCTGTCGTCCGTGTGATCGCGCAAATTCGGTTGGTCCCTCGCGGCCCGCTCCTGCGGGCCCCACGAGGTCGGCGCCGGAACGATGCGCCGCCGGGGGCCGGCTTCGTGCAGCGGGCCGGCCGGCCATCGCACTGAGCCAATCCGTTCCCGATGGCGATGGACTGGTGCGGGCGGAGGGGCTCGAACCCCCACGTCTTGCGACACTGGAACCTAAATCCAGCGCGTCTACCAGTTCCGCCACGCCCGCAAGCGCCAACGCCCGGCGCGCTTTCCGCCGCCAGAGCGGGGTCCTATAGCACGCGCGCCACGGGCCGCAGCAAAAAAATCGGGGCCTGTCGCCGATCGCTCCCGGCATCGGCGACCGCCGGCGGGGGGCGATTTGGCGTCCGCCGAATCCGCATTCTACAAGCGCTGCCCGGACCGCGATCACCGCCTGGACGCGCGCCGCGCCCTGCCCTCCCCCGATGCCGAGGTTTCATGCCGAACACCCGATCGCTCGTCCCGAACGATCCCGTCTCGGCCTCGCGCCGTGCCCTGCTGGGCGGCGTCGCGGCCCTGGCCCTGCTGCCCCGCGGCGCCCGTGCGCAGGGGACGAAGGCGCCGTCCGCCCCGGCTGCTTCCGTGCCCGCCCCGGCCGCTGCGGGCCCCGCCCGCACCCTGACGGCGGCCCCCGGCACCCTGCGCCTGAAACCTGAGCCGGCCGCCGCGACGCCGGTCTGGTCGTTCGACGGCCAGGCCGCGCCGCCCGTGGTGCGGATCCGGCTCGGCGAGACGGCGCGGCTGAAGGTCGAGAACAGGACGGACAAGCCGCTCAGCCTGCACTGGCACGGGGTGCGCAACCAGAATCCCATGGACGGCGTCGGCGGCGTCACCCAGGCGCCGATCGCCCCGGGCGCCGACTTCACCTACGCGTTCGTACCGCCGGATGCCGGCACCTTCCTGATTCGTCCGCTGGTAGTCGGCGGCTCGAGCGAGCCCTCGGGCCGGGGCCTCGCCGGCGCCCTGGTGGTCGAGGAGGCCACGCCCCCGGCCGTGGACCAGGACCTGACCCTGCTGATGCAGGACTGGCGGCTCGACGACGCGACGACCCTGCTGCCCTTCGGCCAGCCGCTCTTCGCGGCGAGCTCGGGGCGCCTCGGCAGCCTCGTCACGCTGAACGGCGTGCCGGTGCCGGCCCCGATCACGGCCCGCCCGGGCAGCCGCCTGCGCCTGCGCCTCGGCAACGTCTGCAACGCCCGCGGCACCCGCATCCGCTTCGACGGCGTGAAGGTCTACGTGCTGGCGGTCGACGGCCAGCCCACCGACACCTTCGAGCCCCTGCGCGCCACCCTGCCCTTCCCGCCCGGCACCCGCTACGACCTCATGCTCGACATGCCCACCGAGGCCGGCGCCAAGGGCGCGATCACGGCGCTGATCGGCAACGGCATCGCGCTCGCGACCCTCTCGACCACGGCGGAAGCCGCCGCACCGCCGCGACCGCCGATCACCAAGATCGGCGACAATCCCCTGCTGCCGGCCGAGGTGAAGCTGCAGAACGCGGTCCGGCGCGACATCACCCTCACGGGGGGCGCCCGCCTCGACAAGGACAAGCCCGCCGCCGAGCCGGTCTATACCGGCGACCCGTCCCGGGCCTGGTCGGTGAACGGCGCCCCCGGCACGGCCGGGATGGCGCCGCTCTTCTCGGTCAAGCGCGGCCAGGTGGTGGTGCTGGCGATCCGGAACGAGACCGCCTTCCCGCAGTCGCTGCACCTGCACGGCCACGTCTTCCGGCTGCTCCACCCCCTCGACGACGGCTGGGAGCCCTACTGGCTCGACACCTTCCAGCTTCTCGAAGGCCGCACGGCGCGGATCGCCTTCAAGGCGGACAATCCGGGACGCTGGCTCATCAGCGCCACGGTGCTGGAGCGCTTCGACACCGGGCTCTGGACCCTGTTCGAGGTCAGCTAGGCCCCGAGCAGCGCGCGGAGAACCTCGGGCATCCTCTCCGGCAGGTCCTCGGCGATCAGGCCCGGCCCATGGCGCAGACCCGCATCGCCGTGGAGCCAGACCGCCGCGGCCGCCGCCTCGAACGGGTCCATCCCCTGGGCCAGGAGCCCGGCGACGAGGCCGGCCAGGACGTCGCCGGCGCCGGCGGTGCCGAGATAGGGCGTGCCGTGATCGTTGATGGCGGCCCGGCCATCGGGGGCGGCGACGACCGTATCGGCGCCCTTGAGGACCACGACGGCGCCGGCCAGGGCAGCGGCGCGGCGGACGCGCGTCAGCTTGTCCGCCTCCGGATCGACCGCGTCCGTACCCTCGAACAAGCGGGCGAACTCGCCCTCGTGCGGCGTCAGCACCGCGGCGGACCCGCCATCGGAGAGGTGGGCCCCCAGGAGGGCGGCCTGCCCCGTGAAGCTCGTCAGGGCGTCGGCGTCGAGGACGAGGGTGCGCCCCGCCGCGGCCGCCACCGCCACGAGATCGCGGGTGGCCGCGCCGATTCCGAGGCCCGGGCCGGCCAGGACCACGTTGAGGCGCTCGTCCACGAGGAGGTCGTCGAGGTCGTCGGCGCTGTCGCAGGCGCGCAGCATGATGGCGGTGCAATGGGCGGCGTTCTCCGCCAGGGCCGCGCTCGGCGAGACCAGGGTGACGAGGCCGGCGCCCACGCGCAGCGCGGCGCGGGCCGCCATCCGGGCCGCCCCCGTGCGATAGGCGGGGCCGGAGAGGACGAGGGCGTGCCCGCGCGTGTACTTGTGGCTCGCGGCGCTCAGCCGCGGGAAGGCCGCGTCCCAGAGGCCCGGGCCGTTGCGCCAGGACGGCGCGTCTCCGGCCAGGCCCGCCTCCAGCGCGTCCGCGCCGATCCCGATCTCGGCCACCCGCAGGGTGCCGCAATGGCTCCGTCCGGGCTGAAGTAGGTGTCCGGGCTTCAGGGCCACGAAGGTGACGGTCTCGGTCGCCAGCACCGCGACGCCGCGCACGGCGCCGGTGTCGCCGTCGATCCCGCTGGGCACGTCGACGGCGAGGACGGGGCAAACGGCCTGCCCGAGCCGGTTCACCAGGGCGGCGACGTCCCCCTCGAGATCGCGTGCGAGACCTGCGCCGAACAGGGCGTCGACGACGAGGCCGTAGGCCGAGAGATCGCCGACCGCCGAAAGCGCGAGCACCGGTCCAATCCAGGCCTTCGCCGCCTCGGCCGCATCCCCGGACAACGCCGCGGGCGGCACCAGCCCGGCAAGGTCGACCGGATGGCCGGCCTCGACGAGGCGGCGGGCCGCCACGTAGCCGTCGCCGCCGTTGTTGCCCGGTCCGCACAGGACGAGGATGCGCGCACCCGCCCCGGCCAGCATGCGGGCCCGCTCCGCCACGGCGGCCCCGGCCCGCTCCATCAGGGCGAGGCCGGGGGTTCCGGCCGCGATCGCGGCTGCATCGACCCGGCGCATCGCCTCGACGTTGAGCAGATGCAGGGTGGTCATGGGGGATTCCTTCTGGAATGCGTGCCGGAATGTCTGCCGGCTGCTCGTCTGGGGCTCATGAAACGGCCTCAGGCCCGCCATCCGCTCAAACGATTTGCGGCACCTGCATGTTTGTTGTGCAGTTTTCCGCCCTCACCGAACAAATCGGCGTGGCGAAGGCGGGACGGCGATGATACCAACGATGGATCAAGAAGCATCGAGGTCAGGCCCGCCCGGCATGAAGAAGATCGAAGCGATCATCAAGCCTTTCAAACTGGACGAGGTGAAGGAAGCTCTGCAGGAGGTCGGCCTCCAGGGCATCACCGTGATCGAGGCGAAGGGTTTCGGACGCCAGAAGGGCCACACCGAACTCTATCGCGGGGCCGAGTACGTGGTCGACTTCCTGCCCAAGGTGAAGCTCGAGATCGTCCTGTCGGATGCTCTCGTGGAGGGCGCCGTCGAGGCGATCCGCAAGTCGGCCCAGACCGGGCGCATCGGCGACGGTAAGATCTTCGTTTCGACCATCGAGGAAGCCATCCGCATCCGCACCGGCGAGACCGGGACCGACGCGATCTGAGGCCTCGGGTCCCGCCCCGGACGCCCGGCGAAAGACTCCTCCCCGTGGACGATCGACGGGAAGGCCTCGCGGGGACACCCCCTCGGCCTGGATCCGGCCTCGTTCCCGGAGAGGCGCCCCGGAGGTCCCGCCGCACCGCTCGGCGCGCTCCGATTCTCCCCCGCCATGCGGACAGACGCGCGCGGCGTCACGGACATCCGATCCCATCAGGGCTCTCCGACCTGCCAAGACGGCCGAAAGGCGGATCTAAGTTTCTGTTTTTGCGTCTGTTCTCGCGGCGGCCCGGTGCCGGGCGCCGAGAAATTGCGCTGGCCCGGACGCTCCACCTGCGCTAAACGCTCGACGCCCAAGACGCTCCACGCCCGCGACGCTCGACGGCTAAGACCCTTCCGCTCTGCGGCGCGCCGGCGCACGCTGCGGCAAAACCACGGCCGCAACGGGCCGAGACATGAAGGAGACCCCCAAGGATGGCCAAGACAGCAGCCGACGTCCTGAAGGAAATCAAGGACAACGACGTCAAGTACGTCGACCTTCGGTTCACCGATCCGCGCGGTAAGTGGCAGCACGTCACGTTCGACGTCTCGCTGATCGACGACGAGATGTTCTCCGAAGGCACGATGTTCGACGGCTCGTCGATCGCCGGCTGGAAGGCCATCAACGAATCCGACATGCTGCTGATGCCGGACCCGGCCACCGCCTGCATGGATCCGTTCTTCTCGGCCTCGACCATGTCGATCGTCTGCGACGTGCTCGAGCCCTCCACCGGCGCGCCCTACAGCCGCGACCCGCGCGGCACCGCCAAGCTGGCCGAGGCCTTCCTGAAGTCCACCGGTATCGGCGACACCATCTATGTCGGTCCCGAGGCCGAGTTCTTCGTGTTCGACGACGTGAAGTTCGGCTCCGACCCGTACCACACCGGCTTCCAGCTCGATTCGACCGAGCTGCCGACCAACGGCTTCACCGACTACGAGGGCGGCAACCTCGGCCACCGCGTCGCCACCAAGGGCGGCTACTTCCCGGTGCCGCCGCAGGATTCGGCGCAGGACATGCGCGGCGAGATGCTGGCCGCCATGCAGTCCATGGGCGTGAAGGTCGAGAAGCACCACCACGAGGTGGCGTCCGCCCAGCACGAACTGGGCATGAAGTTCGACACCCTGACGCTCCTCGCCGACCACATGCAGATCTACAAGTACTGCATCCACCAGGTCGCCCAGAGCTACGGCAAGACCGCGACGTTCATGCCGAAGCCCGTCTACGGCGACAACGGCTCGGGCATGCACGTGCACCAGTCGATCTGGAAGGACGGCAAACCGCTCTTCGCCGGCGACAAGTACGCCGACCTCTCGCAGGAGTGCCTCTGGTACATCGGCGGCATCATCAAGCACGCCAAGGCGCTGAACGCCTTCACCAACCCGTCGACCAACTCCTACAAGCGCCTGGTACCCGGCTACGAAGCCCCCGTGCTGCTCGCCTACTCGGCGCGCAACCGCTCGGCCTCCTGCCGCATCCCGTGGACGACGAACCCGAAGGCCAAGCGCGTCGAGGTCCGCTTCCCCGACCCGATGGCGAACCCCTACCTCGCCTTCTCGGCCCTGCTGATGGCCGGCCTCGACGGCATCATCAACAAGATCGATCCGGGCGCGGCCATGGACAAGGATCTCTACGACCTGCCGCCGCGCGAGCTGAAGAAGATCCCGACCGTCTGCGGCTCGCTCCGTGAGGCCCTGCAGAACCTCGACCGCGACCGCGCCTTCCTCAAGGCCGGCAACGTCTTCACCGACGACCAGATCGACTCCTTCATCGAGCTGAAGATGACGGAGGTCATGCGCTACGAGATGACCCCGCACCCGGTCGAGTTCACGATGTACTACTCGCTCTGAGAGCGACCGAGCCGGGCCGCGCGCCCGGCTCACCGGATGACGGCGCAACGCCGGGGCCTCGCGCGGGGCTCCGGCGTTGTGCGTTTCCGACGACCTGCGGAATCCCGACTGTGGGTCGCGGCAGGCCCCGAAGGCGGAACCATGATCCTGCCAGCGGGCTTGCCGCCCCGACGTGAGGGCCGGGACCGGGATGCAGACGGACGACCAGATTCAGCGATCCCGGCGGGGCGACCGCCTGGAGCGTACCAACGCCCTGGTGCAGACCCTCGCGATCCTCGCGGCCGGCGCATGGGCGGTCTACACCTTCATCTACGAGGCCCGGATCAAGCCGGCCCTGGAGCCGCCCGCCGTCTCGGTGACCACGAGCCTCGTGCGGGCCGGCGAGCGCGACCGGCACGTCGCCATCCGCTCCACGGTGACGCGCAAGAACGTCGGCCAGACCGGCGTGCGCGTACTCGGCCTCGTCTACAACGTCACGGGGGTACGGGTGCGCTTCGATGCGCCCTCCAGCGGCAAGCCCGAGGACGGGCAGGCGTCGGCGGATCGCACACGGACGGCGCGCGCCTACGACTTCGCGGGTTCCGGCGAGGCGATCCTGCGCGAGGGCCGGCTGTTCGCCGGCGCCACCGCGGCGGGGGGCGAGCCCTCCGATCTGAATCCCGGCGAGTCGGTCTCGCGCGACCTCATCGTCTATGCCGACCGCGACCGCTTCGACTTCGTCCGCTTCGAGGTCAGCCTCGCCTACACCAAGGGCGACGAGCCCCCGGTGCTCCTGACCTTCGAGACCGCCCCGAATGGGACCCTTGCGTTGAAGCCCGACGCGGATTGCCGGGCGGACCCGCAGACCTGCGATCGGCTCAAGACCACGGATTTCGGCACGGAATTCTCGCTCTGGTAAGGGCACGCGACACGGCGACATCGATATAGCGACGAAGACGGATGCCTCGACGAATCGAACGCCCTGACGTGCCCGACGCCTCGTCACGCAATCTTGCGCACGATATTTCCGCGCACCGCCACCCGAAATCGGACTTTCCCCGCGCCTTGGCGTAAGCAGGCTGCAAAGGCCTCCGCAGTCGCGAGACGGCCTGCACGATCGTGCGAGGAGTGAAACGCCATGCGGATGTCCCACCGCGCCGCCGCCCTGAGCGCTGGCCTGTTCCTCGCGGCCCTGGCCGCGCCCGTGACCGCCTGGGCCGCCGCGGGCGACGATGCGGCCGAGCGCGACGCGCGCTGGAAGGATCTGCAGCAATCGATCTTCGGAAACCGCCCGGTGGAGACCGCCAAGCCGCTGGTGCGGATGGACCTGCCGGACCGGGCCAACGACGCCTCCCTGGTGCCCCTGACCCTGACGATCGCCGACAAGGACCGGATCAAGGGCCTCTACCTCGTCATCGACGACAATCCGGCGCCGCTGGCCGCGCACTTCACCTTCGGCCCCGCCGCCGATCCGGAGGAGCTGAAACTGCGCGTCCGGGTCAACACCTACACCAACGTCCACGCGGTCGCGGAGACCAAGGACGGCGCGCTCGTGCAGAGCACCCAGTTCGTGAAGGCCTCCGGCGGCTGCTCGGCGCCCATGGGGATGACCGACGAGGAGGCGATGAAGGGCATGGGCGACATGCGCCTGAAATTCGCTGATGCGGCCCCGGGCAAGCCCATCGCCGCGACCCTGATGATCCGCCATCCGAACTTCACCGGCCTGCAGATGAATCAGGTCAGCCGCGAGTACACGCCCGCGCGCTACATCAACCGGATCAGCGTCACCTACGGCGGCAAGAACGTCTTCGTCATGGAGGGCGACATCTCGATCTCGGCCAACCCGGTGATCAACTTCGCCATGCTGCCGGAGGGCAAGGGTCCGGTCACGGTGGTGACGCAGGACAACCAGGGCGGACGCTGGGAGCGCAGCTTCGATGCACCGGTCGCCAGCAACTGAGCGCCTCCGCGGGGCCACGGCCGCCTTCCTGGTGGCTTGCCTGGCCGCCACGGTTCTGACCGCCGCGTCCCCGGCGGACTCGCCGGTCGACGTGCCCGAGCCCGCCGGCCTGTGGGAGGGCGCGCTCCAGGGCTACACCCCCAAGACCCTGGCGGGCGCCACGGTCTTGGACGGGCCTCAACTCGACGCCCTGATCGCGGGCGGGTCGGTCGTGCTGATCGACGTGTCCGAGGCCGGCCCGACGCCGCCGAACCAGCCGGCCGGACGCCTGTGGCGGCCGATCCACCGGGCCATCCCGAACAGTACCTGGCTGCCGGGGGCCGGGTCCGGGACCCTCACCCCTCCGGAACAGACCGCGCTCGCCGACCGGATCGCGGCCCTGACGCAGGGGGACCGCGGCCGGGCGATCGTCACCTACTGCCACCCGGATTGCTGGGGCAGCTGGAACCTCGGCAAGCGCCTGATCGGGCTCGGCTACCGGAACGTCCACTGGTATCCCGAGGGAATCGAGGGCTGGCAGGAGCGCCACGACACGGCGGCGATCCACCCCGACGAAACCTGGACGCGACGCGCCCAGGACGGCGCCGGGCCCTGAGGCCCGATTCACATCCAAGCCGAGGCAAGCCCTTCCATGCTGTACCGCCGCTCGCTCCTCGCCCTCCTGGCGCTCGCGCCCCTCGCCCTGTCTGGGCCGGCCGCCGCCGAAACGGTGCCCTTCACGCCGGAGGCCTTCGCGGCCGCGCAGAAGGCGGGCAAGCCGATCCTCATCGAGGTGAGCGCGCCCTGGTGCCCGATCTGCAAGACCCAGAAGCCGATCCTGGCCAAGCTCGCCGAGCAGCCCCGGTTCAAGGACCTCGTCATCTTCGACGTCGATTTCGACACCCGCAAGGACGTGCTGCGACAGTTCAACGCCCGCATGCAGAGCACCCTGATCGCCTTCAAGGGCGAGACCGAGACCGGCCGCTCGGTGGGCGAGACTCAGCCCGAGTGGATCGAGGGCCTCGTCGAGAAGACGCTTTAGGACGCTCCGATGGGCGCGAGCCTGGGACTGGCCTTCCTCGCCGGCCTGCTGTCGGTGCTCTCACCCTGCGTGCTGCCGCTGCTGCCGCTGGTCCTCGGCGCCGCCGCCTCCGAGCATCGGTTCGGGCCCCTGGCACTCGCCGGGGGTCTTGCCCTCTCCTTCGTGGCGATCGGCCTGTTCGTGGCCACGATCGGCTTCGGCCTGGGGCTCGACACCGGGATCTTCCGGACGGGCGCCGCCATCCTGATGATCCTGCTCGGCCTCGTGCTGATGCTGCCGGCGGCGCAGACCCGCCTCGCCGTCGCCGCCGGTCCGCTGAGCAACTGGACCGAGGCACGCTTCGGCGGGCTCGCCACCGCCGGCCTCTCGGGGCAGTTCGGTGTCGGCCTCCTCCTCGGCGCGGTCTGGAGCCCCTGCGTCGGACCGACCCTCGGGGCGGCCTCGCTCCTGGCCTCCCAGGGGCGCGACCTCGGCGCCGTCGCCCTCACCATGGTTCTGTTCGGCCTTGGCGCCGCCCTGCCCCTCTGCATCCTCGGCACCCTGTCCCGCGCCACCCTGGTGGGCTGGCGCGAGCGGATGATGGGCCTCGGCAAGGGCCTCAAGATCGCCCTCGGCCTCATCCTCGTGGTGACGGGACTCGCGATCGTGCTCGGCGTCGACAAGGCGCTGGAAACGCGCCTCGTCGACGCCTCGCCCGACTGGCTCACGCGGCTGACGACGCGGTACTGACGGTGGAGCCCGCCGGGCGGTGGGCTTGGAGCGCGCCGGCACCCCGGCGTATCCAGGAGCGGCATCCCCGGAGATCCTCCCATGTCCCTCGTCGTCCCCGTCATTCTCGGCTCCGTCCGCTCCGACCGGCAGGGCCTGCGCGCTGCCCGCTTCGCCATCGGTGAACTGGAGCGCCGCGGCATCGAGGCGCCCCTGGTGGACCCGGCCGAGCTGAAGCTCCCCCTCCTCGACCGGATGTACAAGGAATACCCGAAGGGAGAGGCCCCGGCCGTCCTCGAAGACCTGGCGACGCTCTACCGGCGCGCGGACGCCTTCCTGGTCGTCTCGGCCGAGTACAACCATGCGATCCCGCCCGCCCTCTCGAACACCCTCGACCACTTCCTGGAGGAGTATTCCTGGCGGCCCTCCGGCATCGTCTGCTACTCGGCCGGACAGTACGGCGGCGTGCGGGCGGCGATGCAGCTCCGAGCGATGATGGCCGAGCTCGGCGCCTCGAGCATCCCCTCGCTCCTACCGATCCCCCGCATCGGCAAGGCCCTGGACGAGGCCGGGGCAGCCCAGGACGAGTGGCTGCCGAAGGCCGCCAAGCGCTTCCTCGACGAGTTGGTCTGGTACGCCGAGGGCCTGCGGGCGCAGCGGGCGAAGGGAACGCCCTACTGAGAGGCATCGTGATCCGGGCTGGCGCGAGGCTTGCCCTCGGGTTGGGACCGATCCCTCGCGCCGAGCGCCCTTCATGTCCGAGACCACCACGGAACTTCGCACGCTCCTCGCCAACCTCGTGCGGGCCGCCCTCATGTCGGACGACCGGGCCAGCGCCCTCTGGCGCGAGGCCGCCCGGCAGGGTCAGGCGAAGCTGGCCGCGGACCCCGCCCGGACCGAGGGCCTGACCATCGAGGGCTTCTGGACCCAGGGCGTGCGCGAGGCCGAGGCCCCGGAATATCGCGAAGCCGAGGGACAGGTGGAATTCGGCTTCCCGGCCCTGTGCCCGTTCACCCTGGCCGAACTCGTCGCGCCCGGCTTCGACGTCGATGCGGCGGTCGAGCGCCTGCGCAAGTCGGCCGCCACCGGCTGAACCATGTTGAGGGCCGGGCCCGCGCCGTTGCCGGGGCGGGGTCCAGCGCCCATGTTACGGAGCAGTCGTCGGGGTGCGCTCCCGCCCCCCGGCGAGACACGTCCTCTTCGCGTATGGCTTCGCGCCCACGCAGCGAGCCGGATCCCTTGGCAAAACGCATCCATCCCAATCCCGGCGCCGCCGGCCTTCCCTCCCGGGAGCAGATCCTCGCCTTCATCGCCGCCTCCACCGAGACGGTCGGCAAGCGCGAGATCGCGGCGGCCTTCAACATCAAGGGCGCCGACCGGATCGGCCTCAAACGCATCCTGAAGGAGATCGAGGAGGACGGCGCCATCGCCCGCGGGCGCGGCGGGCTCGCGCCCTCCGGCCGCCTGCCGCCGGTGGTGCTCGCCGACATCACCGCCCGGGACCGCGACGGCGAGTTCCTGGCGAGCCCCGCCGAGTGGGACGTCGGCAACGGCGCCACCCCGAAGATCACCGTCGCCACGCCCCGCGGCGGCAAGCGCCCGGGCCAGCCGGCGCCGGGCATCGGCGACCGGGTGCTCCTGCGCGTCGAGGCCAGCGCCGGCGAGCCGGGCCGCTACACCGGCCGCGTCATCAAGGTGCTGGGCAAGAGCAAGTCGGACATCATCGGCGTCTTCCGCGCCGGCCCCGAGGGCGGGCGGATCATCCCCGTCGAGAAGCGGGCACAGGGCCGGGAAGTCGCGATTCCCGCCGGCGAAGAGGGGGACGCCCGCGACGGCGACCTCGTCAGCGTCACCCTTCAGCGCGAGAGCCGCTTCGGCTTGGCCCAGGGCCGGGTGCGCGAGCGCCTCGGGTCGCTGGGCTCGGAGAAGGCCGTCAGCCTGATCGCGCTGCACCTTCACCACATCCCGCACGTCTTCGCCGCCGCCACCCTGGCGGAGGCCGACGCCGTGGTACCGGTGGGGCTCGCGGGCCGCGAGGATTGGCGCACCGAACCGCTGCTCACCATCGACCCGCCGGACGCCAAGGACCACGACGACGCCGTGATGGCGACGTCGGATCCCGACCCGGCCAACGCGGGCGGGTTCGTCGTCACCGTGGCGATCGCCGACGTCGCCGCCTACGTGCGTCCGGGCTCGGCCCTCGACCGCGAGGCTTTGGTGCGCGGCAACTCGGTCTATTTCCCGGACCGCGTCGTGCCGATGCTGCCCGAGCGCATCTCCAACGACCTTTGCTCCCTGCGGGAGGCCGAGGACCGGCCGGCGCTGGCCGTCCGCATGGTGATCGCCGCCGACGGCACGAAGCGCCGGCACAGTTTTCACCGGGTGATGATGCGCTCGCGGGCCAAGCTAAGCTACGCCCAGGCCCAGGCCGCCATCGACGGCTTCGCCGACGACGTCACCGCCCCCCTCCTCGAGCCCGTGCTGCGACCCCTCTGGGAGGCCTACGTCGCCCTGCGCGAGGCCCGCGACGCCCGCGGACCGCTGGCCCTCGACCTGCCCGAGCGCAAGGTGCTGCTTGACGCGGACGGGGCGGTCGACCGCGTGGTGGTCCCGGCCCGCCTCAATGCGCACCGCCTCATCGAGGAGTTCATGATCCAGGCCAACGTCGCGGCCGCCGAAACCCTCGAGCAGGCGCGCCAACCCCTGATCTACCGGGTGCACGACGAGCCGGCCCTCGAGAAAATGCGGGCCCTCGGCGAGGTCCTGGCCTCCATCGGCATCAAGCTGCCGAAGGAAGGCATCCTGCGCCCGGCCCTGTTCAACCGCATCCTCGCCACCGTGGCGGAGACCGAGCACGCCATCTTCATCAACGAGGTCGTCCTGCGTTCGCAGGCCCAGGCGGTCTACGCCGCGCAGAACCTCGGCCATTTCGGCCTCAACCTCCGGCGCTACGCCCACTTTACCTCGCCGATCCGGCGCTACGCCGACCTGATCGTCCACCGGGCCCTGATCTCCGCCTGCCGCCTCGGCTCGGACGGCCTGTCCTCCGAGATGTCCGTGGCGGCCCTCGACCAGATCGGCGAGCAGATCTCGGCCGCCGAGCGGCGGGCCATGGCGGCCGAGCGGGAAACCATCGACCGTCTCATCGCCCATCACCTCGCCGACCGGGTCGGCGCAACCTTCACCGGCCAGATCTCCGGCGTCACCCGGTCCGGCCTCTTCATCAAGCTCGACGAGACCGGGGCCGACGGCTTTGTGCCGATCTCCACCATCGGGGCCGACTATTACCGGCACGACGAGGCCAAGCACGCCCTGGTCGGCGAGCGCTCGGGCGAGACCCATCGCCTGGGCGACCGGGTCGAGGTCCGCCTGGTGGAGGCGGCCGCGGTGGCGGGGGCCCTGCGCTTCGAACTGCTCTCGGAGGGACGGGCTCGGCCGGAACGCAATGCGCGCCCCGGGCCGAACCGCTCGGTCCGCAAGCCCGGCGCGTCCGGCCGGCCGCCCGGCATCCGCAACACCGGGTCGCGCCATCGCGGCTCGCGCCGTTGAGGGGAAGGGTCTAGGCTGAGCGCAACGCGAGGAGCCGAGATGACGGACACGATCGAACCGGTCCATGGCGAACGCACCCCGCTGGTGCGATCGCTGGCGCGTGGCTTCATCGGCCGCTGCCCGCATTGCGGCGAAGGCCGGATCTTCGGCCGCTTCCTCAAGGTCCGGCCGCATTGCGACGTCTGCGACCTCGAACTGGCGCATCACCGGGCCGACGACCTGCCGCCCTACATCGTCATCTTCATCGTCGGCCACATCGTCGGGTACTTCCTCCTCGAGACCGAGACGAACTACGACGTGCCCCTCTGGTTTCAGCTGACATTCTGGCCCCTCGTGACCCTGCTCGCGTCGCTGGCGCTGCTGCAGCCGGTGAAGGGCGCGGTGGTCGGGCTTCAATATGCGCTTGGCATGCACGGCTTCGCCACGCTACCGGTGCCGGGGACGGTGACGGGGCCGCAGGGCGAGGAGAGGCCGCATGGACCAGGCGACGGGCGTGCGGTCGACCGAGCCGCCGGATTCGGGCCCGCCTGAGGCGCAGGCCCGCAAGGCGGGCCTGCGACCGCGCAACGCCGCGACCCTGATCCTCCTCGACCGGAGCAAGCGCGCACCGCGGATCCTGATGGGGCGCCGCCATGCCGGCCTCGCGTTCATGCCCGGCAAGTTCGTGTTTCCCGGTGGCCGGATCGAACCGGGCGACCGGCATATGCCGGTGGCCGGCGCGCTGCCGGCGCGCAGCCACGACGCCCTCGCGGTGAAGGTCGCCCGCGGCGGCGAGGGGCTCGGCCGCGGGCTCGCCCTCGCGGCGATCCGCGAGACCTACGAGGAGACCGGTCTCCTGCTCGGAACGCGCGACTACGGCCCCCCCGACACCGCACCCGCCGGAACCTGGACCGCCTTCCGCGAGGCCGCCGTGCTACCGGATCTCGAGGCCCTGCACTTCGTCGCCCGGGCGATCACCCCTCCGGGCCGGCCGCGCCGGTTCGACACGCGCTTCTTCGCGGCGGACCGGAGCGCCATCGCGCAAGAGATCCCCGGCGTCGTCTCGCCCGACTCGGAGCTTGTGGAACTCGCCTGGGTGAGCTTCGCGGAGGCGCGCGCCCTCGATCTGCCCCGCATCACGCGGGTCGTCCTCGACGACCTCGAAGCGCAGGCCAAGGGCGGCTTCGCGCCCTACCGGACGATCCCGTATTACTACGAGCGGAACGGCAAGCGTCAGCGTGAAACCCTGTAGACGGAACCGCTTTCCTCTCGACGCCGTTGATGAACAACAGATCGCGAGGAAGGGAACCGGACAATGTTGAAGGGCGGATTGCTTTGGCTGATCGGTATCCCGATCCCCATCATCCTGCTGATTTACTTTTTCACGTCTTGGTTGCGTTAGCAACACGAAGCCGATGAACGTCGAAAGCCCGCCCTGGATTTCACCGGGGCGGGCTTTTTGTTGAGTTTGGTTGCGGG
>NZ_LMMK01000002.1:0-222 GCF_001422795.1 Methylobacterium sp. Leaf88
CCCCACCGACCCCTCTTCCAGCGTCACCAGGACCTCGTGGCGCGCGGCCAGGTCCAGGATCAGTGCCTCGTCCAGCGGCTTGGCGAAGCGCGCATCCGCCACGCTCACCGCGATGCCCTCCGCCTCCAGCGCGTCGGCCGCCTTCAGCGCCTCCGACAACCGCGTGCCCAGGCTCAGCAGCGCCACCCGCGCCCCCTCGGGCGCGCGCACCATCCGGCCCCG
>NZ_LMMK01000002.1:278-1880 GCF_001422795.1 Methylobacterium sp. Leaf88
GCCGATCGGCAGCACCGATCCGCGCTCGGGCAGGTCCACGCCCACGCCCTCGCCGCGCGGATAGCGCAGCGCGATCGGGCCCGTGTCGTGGGCATGCGCGGTGGCCACCATGTGCACCAGCTCGGCCTCGTCGGAGGCCGCCATCACCGTCATGTTCGGCAGGCAGCAGAGATAGGCCAGGTCGAAGGCGCCCGCATGGGTCGCCCCGTCCGCCCCCACCAGCCCGGCCCGGTCCAGGCAGAAGCGCACGGCTAAGTTCTGCAGGGCCACGTCGTGCACGACCTGGTCGTAGGCCCGCTGCAGGAAGGTCGAGTAGATCGCCACGAACGGCCGGTAGCCTTCCGTCGCCAGGCCGCCCGCGAAGGTCACCGCGTGCTGCTCGGCGATGCCCACATCGAAGGTGCGCTCCGGATGCGCCTTGCCGAACAGGTCGATGCCCGTGCCCCCCGGCATCGCGGCGGTGATCGCCACCACCTTGTCGTCGGCATCCGCCGCCTTGATCAGGCTCTCGCCGAACACCCGGGTGTAGGCCGGCGCGTTCGGCTTGGCCTTGGCCTGCACCCCCGAGAGCACGTCGAACTTGACCACCCCGTGGTAGCGGTCGGCGGAGGCTTCCGCCGGGGCGTAGCCCTTGCCCTTCTGGGTCACGACGTGGAGCAGGATCGGACCCTGCTCGGAGTCGCGCACGTTCTTGAGCACCGGCAGCAGGTGGTCGAGGTTGTGCCCGTCGACGGGCCCGACATAGTGGAAGCCCATCTCCTCGAACATCGTGCCCGAGCCCACCACCAGGGAGCGGGCGTATTCCTCGGCCGCGGCCGCGCGCTGGTAGAGGCCCTTGGGCAGGAGCTTGCCCAGCTGCTTGGCGGTCTCGCGCAGGGACTGGTAGGTGCCCCCCGAGGCCAGGCGCGCGAAGTAGGCCGACATGGCGCCCACGGGCGGCGCGATCGACATGTCGTTGTCGTTGAGGATGACGATCAGGCGCGAGTGCAGGGCGCCGGCATTGTTCATGGCCTCGTAGGCCATGCCCGCCGACATCGAGCCGTCGCCGATCACCGCCACCATGTTGCGCCGCTTGGGCGCCGGCGCGCCCTGGGCCTTGGCCGCCGCCTCGTCGAGGTCGCGCGCCACGGCCATGCCCAGGGCCGCCGAGATCGAGGTGGAGGAATGGGCCGCCCCGAAGGGATCGTAGACGCTCTCCGAGCGCTTGGTGAAGCCCGACAGGCCGCCGGGCTGGCGCAGCGTCCGGATGCGGTCGCGCCGGCCGGTGAGGATCTTATGCGGGTAGGCCTGGTGGCCGACGTCCCAGACGATGCGGTCGTCGGGGGTGTCGAACACGTGGTGCAGCGCCACCGTCAGCTCGACCACGCCGAGCCCGGAGCCCAGATGCCCGCCCGTGACCGAGACCGCGTCGATCATCTCGGTGCGCACCGCGTCCGCCACCGCCTGAAGCTGGCTCTCCGGCAACAGACGCAGCGCCGAAGGCTCCGACAGACCGTCCAGGATCGCCGTCGCCTCCGACGCGGTCACCGCGGTCGCTTGCGCCCGCTCCGGCGCGATCTTGTCTTGCGAGGTCTTCTCTTGCGAGGTCTTCTCTTGCGAGGT
>NZ_LMMK01000003.1:0-101895 GCF_001422795.1 Methylobacterium sp. Leaf88
GAAGCGGCCTACCGCGCACTAACTTTACCCTTGGACCACCGCGTGGGGGCCGATCACGCACCAGGGCACCGGCGACGGACGCCTCGTTGCCCGTGTCCTCGGCCTCGGGGAGGCCGGCGCCCCGGAGGTCAGCGGATCGGGGCCGGGCCTGCGCGACTGCGAGCTCCGCGGGCCCGTCGACCGTTCGTCGGCCTGAACGACGATTGTTGTCCGATGAGACTCAAATATCGATCGACATCGAGAAATTGATCAGCTCGGCAAGACTATGGGTTCCCGATTTTCGTCGAATCGTCGAGATGACGTTTACAACGGTCTTGTACTTCATTGACAACTTTTCAGCGATGGCTTGATAGGAGTTTCCGTCCTTGATCAGCGAGAGGACCTGTCGTTCCCGCTCCGAGAAATTCACGGTCGACGACCGTTCGCTGGTCGCGTTGAGCATGGCCACACGCAGGGCGATGTCGTGATCGAGGTAGCTTTTTCCGCGGCGGACCTGGTCGAAAGCCGCGAGGAACGCCGTGGCCGGCGCATCCTTGAGTACATAGCCGGTCGCTCCGTTCGCCAGAGCACGCGCGATGATCGTCGGATCGTCGTGCATGCTGAAGGCGAGAATCCGGGTCTTGCGCTCCAGGGTCCGGATGCGCTGGATCAAGGAGAGCCCGCTCAAGCCCTGATCGCCGAACGTGAGATCGGCAATGACCATGCCCGGGCGTTGCCGGTAGAAGGCCCGATAGGCCTCCACGATGGTCGTCGCCTCGTGGATCGCCGTCATCCCAGCATCCTCCATGAGGGTCCGGAACCCCCTCAGGATCACCGGGTGGTCGTCCGCGATGAGGATGCTCGTCGCGCCGGATGTCATGGGGCGACATCCGGCGCGGCAGGCTGCGCGGCATAGCGTTCGGTGAGGCGGGCAAGGGCCTGCGCGCGGTCCAGCCCCTGCTGCCGGCTGTTGTAGTAATGCTGGCACAGCTCGCCGTAGAGCTGCTTGCGATGGGTCGGGGAGGCCGCGCCTTCGAGGCCCTCGAGGAGATCGGTGTAGCTCTCGGGCTCGCCGGCCTCGGCCAGCATCTGTCCGAGCTGTACCGTTCGATTGGCGATCATGCGCGGATCTTCGATGAAGATCTCTTTCGCCCGAGAGAGGCTCTGGCGCAGGTGATCGCTGCGCGCGGCGGCGCGCGCCACGGGCTGGCCGGGTTCGCGCCGCGCAAGCCAAACCGCCGGCTCCATCCCGTCCGTCGGCGAGAGCCATGTCGGGACCTCGGCATCGGACTTCGTGGCCACGACGGCCGTGTCCTGAGCGGGCTCGCCGCCATCGCAGGCCCCCAGAACCAGAAGGAGAGCGAGCGCCGGCGCGGTGCGGAACCTCATCGCTCGTCCTCGGGCACGACCGCGAGGCTGCGGGGGCCGTCGGGCACGGCGATACGGACCGTCTCGCGAAGGCTCCGGAGGTCGACGACGGAGACGGAATCCGAGAACCAGTTGGCGACGTAGGCCTGTTGCCCGGTGATCGCGACGCCCTCCGGATAGCGGCCAACCGGCACGGTCGCGCGCAGCGCGCCGTCGTCCGCATCGAGAACGACGAGATTGCCGCCGCGCTGGTCGGTGACGTAGATCCGGCCGCCATCCGGACTCACGGCGACCCCGTAGGGCATGCCACCCACCGTGAAGGTTGCGACGACCCGGCGCGCGACCGTGTCGATGACGCTCACGTCGCCGCTGCGCACGTTGGCAACGTAGAGACGGTCCCGGGCCGGGTTCAGCGCCAGGGCGAAGGGCCCCGTCCCCACCGCGATCGTTGCTATCCGCGTCATGGTCCGGGCGTCGACGACGCTGACCTGTCGGCTCTCCCGGTCGGCCACGTAGAGCGTTCCGTTCCGGTCGAGGACGAGGCCGGCCGGTTCGCGGCCGACGGCCACCGCCCCCTCGAGGGCGCCGGTCCTGGCGGACAGGCGCATCACCCGGTGGCCCGCCCAGTCCCCGACATAGAGGTGCGCACCGTCGGGAGAGGTCGCGATCCCGAACGGCTGACCGGGTACCGAATAGGTCTGCCGGATCGATCCGTCGGCGCTACCGACCACCGTGATGGTCCCCGTATCGGGATGGGTGAGATAGAGCCGCCCTTCGGGACCAGCCACGACCTGGGCGGGGCTGCGCCCGACCGGGAGGGACGCGCCGGCCGCCGTCGCATCGGCCGCCAGGCCGACCAGGGTCCCGGCCCCCTGGCTCGCCACGTACACGGTCCGCGCGGCGGCCGCACCGGGGCCGGGTCCGAGGGCCGGTCCGAGTCCGACGAGCAGCGCGGCCAGGACGAAGCGTCCGGTCACCGGGCCGCCCGTCATGGCGCGGCTTTCCCCTCGACCTTCGCCTTCAGGCCTTTGAGACCCTCCGCGAAGTAGCGATTCATGGCGGTGCGGCCGGCCTCGTCGCTGAGGTCGTCCGGCGGCTCGTTGCCGGTATCCCCCCGATAGAATCGACCGAACCACTCGACCCTCGCGCCATCGCCCTCGGGGGAGACCGTGAGGGTCGCCGAGTAGGACGAGACCGGAAGCGCCTTCAGGTCGGGGTCGGACAGGCGGTACGAATAGCTCCGCCCGGCGGCGTTCATCTCGTCGAGTCCCTCGTTCAGGGTACCCCCCGCCTTGAGCGTGACCTTCCGCTGCCCCCCGGACGCGTTGCCGCCGCTGCCCTCGCTTCTGGCGACATCCGGGTGCCAGGTCCCGATACCGGCGAACTCGCCGACCACCTTCCAGACGGCATCGGGCTTGGCCGCGATGACGATGCTCTGGTCGACCTTCTGCGGCGTCGGGCCGTGGGCGAGGGCCGCCCCGGAGAGGAGGATCAGGACGAGGGCGGGAACACCGAGACGCATCGATCAGGCCTTTTTCCAAGTCGGGATTCCGCGGGCGCGGAGCAGGGGTGCGAGGAAGGTCGCGAGCAGGAGCAGCAGCGCAGACGCGCCGAGTATGGGGCGTGGGTCGAAGCGGCCCGGGACCGGGCGTGGCGTCGCGGCGCCCTCGAGCGCCGCGCCGAGCCGGGCCGATCCTTCGAGAGGGGTGTAGGTGAGGCCGGTCTCGCCGGCGAGGGTGCGTAGGTAGGCTTCGCGCACCGAGGACAGGTGCTCGGTGCCACGGGCGGCGGCCGCGCCGAAGGGCGCGTTGCGCGGGTTATAGCCCTCGAAGTGCTCGGCATCGGCCGGGGGCGGTCCGAAGCGGTTCTCCTGCTGGACGTCGCCCGCGGCGTAGAAGCCGGTCTCGCGTCCCCGGTCGTCGTAGCGCGGAATCGGCGACAGGCCAGGTGCCCCGGCCCCCACGATGAGGCCCCGCACGGCACCGGGCCTGCCCTCGAAAGACGGTCCGCCACGGCTCGGCAGGGGCGGGGCCTCCTGCCCGTCGGTGATGAACACGAGGTCGGTGCCCAGTTCCTCCGCCATGGCGAGGCTGCGGAACAGCCCGGCGGAGATCCGGCTGTCGCCTTCCCAGGCCATGCGCCAGTCGAGGGCCGCCAGCGCCCCATCGATGGGCGCGAAGCCCGCGCAGGTCTCGATGGGGGTGAACAGGAGGAAGGGCCGTCGCTCCGTGAAGAGGCCCAAAGCGACCCGCGATCCGCAGGGCAGGCCGGCGACGAGGTCGCGCAAAGCCGCCTTCGCGGTGTCGAGACGGCTCGCCGGCATCCCGTCGGCGCCGACGTAGTCGCGGACGTTCATGCTGCCGGTGATGTCGACGATCGCCAGGATGGCGACGCCGTGGCGGGTGAGCGGGAACGGGCGCATCACGAGGGCCAGCGCCACCAGCCCGAGGGCCCCGGCGAGGAGGCGCAGGCGCCCGTCCGACAGGTTCCGCAGGATCAGGCCGCGGGGCGTCACGGCTCGCCCCGCGGCTGGCCGGGAATGTCGGTCCAGATCGTCTTCGGCTCCGCCGCGAGGGCATCGCCGGATTTGCGATCGAAGTCGGGAAAGTCGCGCAACAGGCGTGACGCCACGTCGAGGTTGAACTTGGCATCCCAGTAGTCCGGACGGCCCTGGAGCGCGCGCCGGTACTCCTGGCGCGCCAGGGTGATGCGGGGTCCGGCCGGGTCGAGGTCGCCGCGCTCCAGGTGGTCGAAGGCCTGTCGCAGATGGGCGTTGGCCAGGGCGAAGCGGGCGCGGGCGGCCCGGTCGCGCGCGCCCTGCGCTTCGAGTGCCGCGATCAGCGGCTCGATCGCCTCCACGGCGCCGCGCCGGGCGAGGTGCTGGACGCGGGCGAGCAGGAGGGACGGAGCGGCATCGACCGGAACCGCGACGTCCCGGCCCGCGGCGAGAGCCTGGATCGTGGCAGTGTCGCGGGCGATCCGCCAGGCGCCGGAGGCACAGCCCAGGGCGGCGCCGAGGAGCAGGATCGGCAACAGGATGAGGAGGCGCGGCCGGGCCCGCCGCCATCCCACGCGCAGGCCCGTGCCACGCGACCGGGCTCGGTCGGTGGCCGAACGGGGCGCCGTACGCCCGGGCCGGATCACGGTTGTCGTCATGCGGCGCGCCTCGCGGGGTCGGACGCGGTGGCCCGGGACCGGGCGGCCGAGAGGCCGCTCCGGGACAGATCCGCCTCTCCGAGCTTGGCCGCGACGAGGATCACGAGCCCGACAAGGCTGGCGGCATAGGCGAGCCCGGCGAGGTCCCGGCGCGGGCGCTGCTCGGTGTAGGGGATCGGATCGCGCTCCAGCCGCTCGATCTGGGCGATCGCCTCGGCCACCGCCTCCGCTCCCTCGGCCTCGAAGGCGCGGTAGGGTGTCCGCAAGCTCCGGAAGAACAGGTCGAGGTGGCGCTCGGGCGCCGCCTGCGGGGTGTCCTCACCCGCCGGCCGGTCGGCGATGGAGGGGGAGCCCTTCGTGCGCAGGAAGAGCCAGTACAGGTTCGGCCGCAGGCGGGTGAACGCGGCGCGCAGGGTGTCCTGCACGCGCGGATCGATCACGGCCGCTCCGTCCGAGACGAGGAGGAGCGCTCGGGACGTGGTGGGGCTCGCGGGCCCGAACTGGGCCAGACCCATGGCGAGGCCCCGCGCGATGTTGGTGTAGTCGAGGCCGGGCCGGTCGATCGCCGCGATGGCGGCCCGGACCGCCGCATGCCGGTCGGTCATGGGGACCACCAGCATGGGGGCCGTCGAGAAGGCCGTGACGGCGAACTGATCGTGCGCCCGACTCCCCACGAAGGCGGCGAGCAGCCGCCGGGAGGCGGCGGCCTTCGATTCCTCGAGGCCGGAGGGCTGCCGCCCGGCGAAGGTCTCGTTCATGCTGCCGGAGCGGTCGATCAGGATCGAGACCTGGGCGCCGATCCCGGTGCGCGTCAGGGTCTCGCCCCGACGGTAGGGGCCGGCCAGGGCCAGGATCAGGCCCGCGATGGCGACGATCCCGGCGGTGCGCAGGAGGGCGCCGATCGCCCGCGACGGGCCGTCGGCCGGGGCCGCCGCGATGGCGGCCACGGGAACCCTGCGCTGGGCCGAGGCCAGGAGCGGCAGCAGGGCGAGGGGCAGGAGCCAGAGCAGGGCCGGATGGTCGGCGGAGAGGCGGGCGAGTGCATCGATCATGCGGCGCGCTCCGCGTGGGCGAGGCGCCGCGCGAGGGCGGCGAGGGCGGGGAGGTCGAGCACGGCGAGGCCGTCCTCCGGGCCGGGCCCGAAGAAGGTCCGGCGGGACGCCTCGAAGAACCGGGCGAGGTCCGGCCCCTCGGTCGCGTAGGCCGGGTGGGTCTTCAGGAAATCACCGCGATCGTCGGCGAACAGCCGGCGGCCGGCCACCGTGTCGAGGGCGTCGTGGAGCGCCAGCAGCGCGTCGCGGTGGTGGAGCATCGGGTCCGGTCGGCGCGCCAGGGCGCGGATCCGACGGGCCGCGCGGCCGAAGGGACGGCCGCGCCGGGCCCGGAACGGCCACCAGCTCCGGTCCCGGGCGAGGCCCGCCAGCGCCAGGAGGGCGAGGCTGGCCGAGCCGGCGGCACCGAGGAGCAGGGGCCGCGGATCGCCGGGGCCGACCTGCCCGTCGGGGCGCATGTAGTCGCGGGGGTCGTCCCGGGCGGGCGGCTGGACTTCGCGCAGCGGCGAGACGTTGAACGACCAGGCCGGCACCTCGGCCTTCACGGTGGTGGCGCCGTGATCGCTCTCGCTCACGAAGGTGACGGTGAAGCCCGGAATCTCCAGGGCCCGGGCATCGAGGGCGGCGTAGAAGGTCTGGTAGGTGAGGGCGAGGCGCACGCGCCGGGCGTCGCCGTATACCGACGCGGTCGCGTCGAGGTCGCGCAGGTCGAGCCAGTAGGTGAGCGCCCCCGGCTGCGGCAGCGACGCGGCCTGGAGCCGGAAGCCCGGCTCGACCACGAGGTCGACCTCGGCCCGGACGAGGTCCCCGAGGAAGTACCCGAAGGGGCGCGGCGTGCGGATCTCGACGGAGCGGACCTGGGCCCCGGCCGGGCCCGACAGGAGGAGGCCGGCGAGGAGGGGGGCGAGGAAGCGGATGCGCATGAGCCGCCTCAGGCGCCGAGGAGGTGGCGGCTGACCGCGTCGGGATCGAAGCGGCCGGCGAGGCGGAAGGGCGGGCGGCCATGAGCCGTCGCGAGGCGCCGGAGGGTCTCGATCCGGGCGGCCTCGCGGGCGATCCAGCGCCGGCGCAGGGCGGGGCGCATGAAGACCAGCCGGCGCCCGGCGCCTTCGAGATCGTCGAGTTCGAGCAGCCCCCAGTCCGGCAGGCCCTCCGCCTCGGCGGCGTCGCCGAGGAGCACCGGGACGAGGTCGTGCCGGCTCAGGGCCGCGAAGACCTCGGCGATCTGCGCCTCCGGCCAGCGGAAGTCGGAGAGCAGGAACACGATCTTCGGGCGCCCGGCGAGGCGGCGGGCCGCCGCCGCCATGCCTCCGGCGCCCCGGCCGGAACAGGCGGCGGCCGCGAGGCGCCGCGCCACCTCGGCGGCCCGGGTGGGCGCGCGGCTGGGCGCCAGGAACACGTCGTCCCGCAGGTCCTCGTCGCAGCCGATGAGGCCGAAGGGATCGCCGATCCGGGTGGCCGAGGCGGCGAGGCCGGTGCAGAAGGCGCAGGCCAGGGCCATGCGGTCGGCCGCTCCGGCAAAGCGCATGGAGGCCGAGAGGTCGAGGAGCGCCCAGACCTCGATCGGGGTCCGCGCCTCGAAGCGGCGCACGACGGTGCCCTCGAAGGGGTCGCGCAGGGTGGCGCGGACGTCGATGCGCCGGGCATCGGGCATCCGCAGGAACGGCACCTGATCGCGGAACGTGCCGAGGCCGCCGGCCTCGCGGCCGCGATGGGCGCCGGGGCGGGTCCCGGGCAGGCGCCCGCGCGGGCGATAGACGATGTCGGGTTGCGCCGTCTCCGTCATGGCGCCGGCACGGTCTCGAACACGGCCCGGCAGAGGTCGGGCATGATGGCGGCCCGGCGCAGTTCGTAGATCGGCTCCAGGAAGACCCGGTGGGCCATGACCTCGGGGAAGACCGCCCGGACGTCCTCCGGCACCATCCAGTCGCGGCCCTCCAGCCAGGCGCGGACGCGGGCGGCGCGGACCAGGAAGGCGACGCCGCGGGGGGAGGCCCCGCCCTGGACCAGGGCCTCCATGTCGAGGCCGGGCAGGCGGATGCCGGCCTCCCCCGGCCGCACCAGCGCGGCCCAGAGCCCGATCACGTAAGCCTCGATGGCCGGGCTCGCCTGGATGCCGTGCTGGATCGCGGCGGCGATGCCCGGGAGGGCGGCGTGGTCGAGGACGCCGCCGTCGAGGCCGGCGATCAGCGCGTCGGTGTCGTGGAAGCGGGGATCGAAGACCAGGGCGCGCCGGCTCGCGGCGTCCTGGGGCGCCTCCAGCCCGATCTCCATGAGGAAGCGGTCGCGGGCGGCGGCGGGCAGCTCGAAGGTCTCCTCCCGCTCGACCCGGTTGCGGTCGGCGAAGACCTGCAGGTTGGGAAACCGATACTCGCGGTCGAAGGCCGTGAGCGTGCGCTCGGCCATCAGGCGCAGGAGCAGGGCGTGGACCTGGGGCCGGGCCCGGTTGATCTCGTTGAAGAAGAAGATCGACAGGTCCTCGGATTGCCGCAGCACCGGGCCCGGCTCGACCCGGGGGCGGCCGTCCTCGGCGAGGTAGGTGTGGTAGACGAGGTCGGTGGGCATCATGTCGACGGTGCCCTCGACGCGCGCGTAGGCGCCGCCGACCGCCCGCGCCACGGCGCGCAGCAGGGTCGTCTTGCCGACGCCGACATCGCCCTCCAGCAGCACGTGGCCGCGGGCGAAGAGCGCGATGGTGAGGAGCCGGATCGCCCGGGCCTGTCCGAGCACGGCCGCGCCCACCGTCGCCTCGAAGCGGGTGGCCGCCGCGCGCCAGTCGGTGAGCATCGCATCGCCGGAGCGGACCTGGTTCATCATGCTCAGCCTTGAGGAAACGGAGACCCGGGGGACCGGAAGGCCCGGCGCCACCGACGGCCGCGACCCGGGACGGAGCGTCCGGAGGTCGCCCCGCCGGGTCGCGGCGCCATCGGGGCGCGCCCGCCGCGCGGCGGGCGACCCCGATCCGCCAGGATCAGGACGACGGGATCAGTTCGACGACAGCTTGGTGACGTCGTACTCGAACTTGCCGGTCTTCTTGGCGGCCTCGATGCGCTTCTTGTTGCGCTCTTCCATCGCCCTGATCGACTCGGACTGCTTGTTGAGTTCCTTGGGGTCGTGCTTCGGGTCGTACTTCGTGCCGGCGATCTTCTCGGGGAAGCCGGGCTTCGGCTCCCAGCAATTGCCGGCCGCCTTGCACTTGGTGCCGTCATAGGCCATCGCCGGAGCCGCGAGCAGCGCGCCCGCACCGATCGCCAGGGCTGTGATGAAAGTCCGCATGGTCGTCTCCTCTGTTGATCGTTCTTGTCTGTGGATCGGCGTCGCGGCTCGCGCGCGGTGGTGCCTCACGGATGGCGCCGTGACTTCCTCGGGCGTCAGTCTTCCAGCGGCGGGCACTGGCCCTTGACGTCCTTGGGGAAGGTCTCGCCCTGCTTGTAGGGCGTGTAATTCTTCTTCTGCGCGTCGTTGAGCCAGACGGCGTCCTGGACCGGACCGGTATAGAGGTGCCGGATCCAGGCGATGACCTGGAGCATCTCGTCGGGGGTCAGGTTCTCGTTGTGCGGGCCCATCATGCCGTTGGCGCCGCCGAAGATCGTGGCGAACAGGCCGGTGTCCTCGGTGTTCGAGGGATAGGTCCAGTAGTTGTCGTTGAGGCCCGGCCCGAGCTTGCCCTCGGCCAGGTGGCCGTGACAGCCGGAACACGAGGTCGCGAAGAGGGACTCTCCGTTGCGCAGGCAGGACTTGTCGTCGATGTAGCTGTTCTTGCCCGTCTGGAAGAACTGCTTCACCGCCGGGGTGTCGCGGCCGCCCGCCTTGCCTTCGGCGACGTCGAGCTGCTCGCCCGTGACCGTGTTGCGGAAGACGAAGCCGGTCTGGGGGCCGGCGGCGGGCTGCGCCAGGGCGGCGACGCCACCGAGGACGGCGGCGAGGCTGAAACAGATGGCCAGGATGCCATGGGAATCACGCATGAATTCGACCTGATGACGCCGGACGGCTGACCGGCCGGGCGGGGCTGGACCGGGCGCCCATCGGGGCGCCGGCGAGGGGTTTGGGGCGGAGCCCGGCGCGCCCGCGTCGGGCTCCGCCTCGGAAGCGGGGATGTCGGACCGGGGCCGCGCGGGGCGGAACCGGATCAGTTGGTGACGGGGACCAGGGGCACGCCGTCCTGCTTCAGGATCGCCTCGATCTTCGGCTTCGCCTTGACGATGGCCGCATCGAGGGCGGCCTTCAGGGCGGTGTCGTCCCGGCGCACGCCCATGGACTGGTCGAAGCTCTGCGGCATCTTGCGGCCGTCGCTGCGGGTGGTGTCGTCGGGCACCAGGGTCATGCGCAGGGGCTGGGCCGAGTCCTTCACGTAGCGGGCGACGTCCGGGCCGAAAGCGACCGCCACGTCGGCCTTGCCGGTGGCGACCTCGCTGATCATCCGGGCCGGATCGATCTGCGTGTAGGTGTTGCGGGCGGCGCGGAAGTTCACCAGCGAGTAGAGGTAGGCCATGTCCTCCTCGTAGCGGCCGATATCCTTCAGCATGACCTCGCCGGGCGTGCCGAAGCCGACCACCATGTGGTCGACGGTCTTGAGCCGCGGGTCGGCCCAGGACTTCACGTCGAGGTCGCGGTCGGCGCGGGTCACGAACACGTAGCCGCTTCGGTAATAGGGCTTCGTGGTCAGCACGCGCTGGTCGTCGCTGTCGAGGCCCACGACCACGTCGCAGAGCTTCTTGTCGAGGCTGTCGCGCACCAGGTAGATCGCCGCCTTGTCCGACCAGACGAACTCGGCCTTGCGCCCCATGGCGTCGGCGATCGCCGCGGCGATGCGGTTCTCGAGGCCGCTGCCGTCCTTCAGCGAGAGCGGCGGCTGGTTCGCGGCGCAGACCCGCAGAGTCCTGTCGTCGGGGGCGGATTTCGTGTCGCCTTGCGCGAGCGCGGCCCCGCCGAGGGCGAGAAGAACCGCAGCGGACAGGCATCCTGCGGCGAAGGAGCATCCTGTGGCGAAGGACATGGGAGCGTTTCCGTTGTTCTCGTTGGTCGGAGTCTTGTGGGACCGGGACGCGGCTCCCCGGCCCGTTGCGGCAGGGCGATCACAGATGAGGCACACCGTCATTCCGGGTCGCCGTCGGCGAGCCCGGAATCCAGAGCCGCCGACAGGCAGATCGCGGATGCGATCACCCAACTCGCGCGGGGAGGCGTTGGCGGTGGGGGTGGCCGGAGGCCCCGCGACGGACGAAGGCCAGCGGAGCCACCCCCACCCCTGACCCCTCCCCACAGGGGGGAGGGGGACACGCGCACGCTGCGGGCGCGGCCTCGTCGTGCCGCCTACTTCGCGGCCGCCGTCTGGTACTCGCCGACGTTCGGGTCGTCGTAGGGGCCCTTGCCGCCCAGCGAGAACACCATCACGCCGCCGCCCATCTGGGTGTAGTTGGCGAGCTTCTTGAAGGCGCCCACCGCGCCGAGGCCGGCGGTCGGGTCCTGCAGGTCGAAGACCAGGCCGACGCCCGGCCAGCCGCCGACGCCGTAGTAGATCGCCACGTACTGCTCACCCTTGTGGGTGTAGGTGATCGGGTAGCCGATGGCGCCGGAGGGCATCTTGAACTTCCAGAGGAGGTCTCCGGTGTCCGAGTTGCGCGCCTTGATGTAGCCGTCGAGGGTTCCGTAGAACACCAGCCCGCCGGCGGTGGCCGTCGTGCCGCCCCAGACCGCGAAGCGCTCCATCTTCTCCCACTGGAACGCGCCCGTGATGGCGTTGTAGCTCTTGATCTGGCCGAGGCCCTCGTAGTTCTGCCGGTCTCCCTTCGGACCCGGATACATGTTCAGCGTCGCGCCGACGAAGAACTGACCCGCGCGGTAGGGCAGCATGAAGGGCTCCCAATCCATGCAGATGTGGTTGATGCCCATGAAGAACGCCTTGCGCTCCGGATCGTAGGAATCGTGGCCCTGGTTGTGGTAGCCCATCGCCGAGGGACAGATGTCCTTGCCGAGATGGTCCATCCGGGTGCCGTATTCCGGGTCGCGCACCGGCTGGCCGGTCTTCAGGTCCACCGACTTGAAGACGTTGACGGTGTCGTCGATCTTGTTGGCCGAGACCAGCGAACCGTCCGTGCGGTCCAGGGTGTAGACGATGCCGTTCCGGTCCGGATGGGTCAGGAGCTTGCGGTCCTTGCCGTCCTTGTCCTTCTGGTTGGAGAGCATCATCACGTTGACGCCCGCGTAGTCCCACTCGTCGTGCGGGGTCTTCTGGTAGCCGAACTTGGCCTCGCCCGTGTCGACGTCGCGGCCGAAGATCGTCATCGTCCACTTGTTGTCGCCCGGACGCATGGTCTCGTTCCACGGCGCCGGGTTGCCGGTGCCGAAGTAGATCAGGTTGGTGCCGGGATCGTAGGCGTACCAGCCCCAGTTCGTGCCGCCGCCGATCTTCCAGGCATCGCCCTCCCAGGTGGAGGTGCCGAGCCCCTTCTGGCCGTAATGGGCGTTGCGGATGTTGAAGTCGTCGGCCAGCAGCAGGTCCTTGTCCGGGCCGGTGGCGTAGGCGCGCCAGACCTGGGCGCCGGTCTTCACGTCGTAGGCGGTGAGGTAGCCGCGCACGCCGAGCTCGGCGCCGGAGGAGCCGATGATGACCTTGTCCTTGACCACGTAGGGCGCGATCGTCAGCGTCGAGCCGACCTTGATGTCGGAGTTCTCGACCTTCCAGACCGTCTCGCCGGTCTCGGCGTTGAGGGCCATGACGTTGCCGTCGAGGAGCGTCTTGAGGATGAGCGCCGGGGTCTTGCCGTCGCCGGGCCAGTAGGCGAGGCCGCGGTTCACGAGATCGCAGCAGGCCACCGCGCGGGCGGCCGGGTTCTGCTTGGGCTTGTCCTGCCAGAGGATCCTGCCCGGATCGTCGAGGCCCAGCGCGAAGGTGTTGTTGGGGAAGGAGGTGTGGACGTACATCTTCCCGTCCACCACCACCGGGGCGCCCTCGTGGCCGTTGAGCAGGCCGGTGGAGAACGTCCAGGACACCTTCAGGTCCTTCACGTTGCTGGTGTTGATCTGCTTGAGCGGGCTGTAATTGTCGGAGTCGTAGTTCTTGCCGGGCATCACCCAGTTGGCGTCGTCCTTCGCCATCTCGACGAGCTTGTCGTTCGCGGCGGCCATGCTCGGCAGACCCATCGGCGCCAGGGCGCCCAGCGCCATCACCGAGACCGAAGCCAGAAACCTGTTCATCCCAACGTCTCCTACCCTGATGGCCGCATCCGTCGACCGTCCGGTCCGGCACAGCCTTTGATTTCGCCGGATCAGGACAAGCTCCTGTATTGATCCCAGGAGCCCGTCGCATTCATAAGACTATCTTGAGATATAGAGCTTCTTATGAAAGTTTTATTACTGATCGGCTGGCTATTCATAAAAGCATTTGTCTTTCCCGCTGTCTGCGGCCAGTTGGCACTTTTTTATCGGGATCAATCGGCAATCATTCGGTTGAAATCCGGTATTGAGAAAGCTTTGATCCGGCAATCCGATGAATTTCGGCAAGACAATTGACACGGCCTCCCCAGTGGAATGATGGTGCCGCCCAGCGGTAGGCTTGGGCGCCCAGAGAGAGACTTGCGATGATGATCCGCCGTCTTAGTATATTATTATGTTGTGCTGTCGGCGCGGCGTCGACCGCCGAGGCCGCGCGCCTGACGCTCGACGATCCGGTGGCGATCTGGTCGCGCACCCCGACCGCCGACCGGGTCGATTTCGCGACCCGGATGGGCAAGGCGTTCTCGAGCCTCTCGCCCCAGCTCGACCGGGACTACTTCGTCCGCTGCCTCGAAGAGACGGCCAACATCGGCAATCCGCGCGAGACCAAGCTGGAGCAGGCGGTGAAGATCTGCGTCTCCGTCCACCAGACCGCCGACGAGTAGGCGCTTGGGCCAGGTACCCTTAGGTCAGGGGAGCGGCGGACCGGTGCGGTCGGGTCGGGCCAGACTCACGCGGACCCGGGTCCCAGGGGGCAGGGCGCTCTGGCGCCTCGCGCTCGCCGGTGCCGGGCTCGTGGGCGCCGGGCTCCTGCACCTCGGCGGGAGCGGTGCGGGTCGGGCGGAGGGTCCGCAGCGATGGGCGGCGCTCTATCCGCAGGACGACCGGCGCGAACTGGCGGGGGCGGACTACGCCCGCTATCCCGGCGCCGGCGTGCTCTACTGCCGGTCGGACGGCATTCCCCGGAAGGCGGCCGCCGCCTGGCTGATCGGCAGCCCGCGCCTCGTGGTCCTGAACGCCCACAACTTCCGCAGCCGGCACCTGGAGCCCACGCGCGACGTCGCCGACTGCTTCTTCCAGATCGGGGGCCGGAACTACGCCTTCGCCCCGGGGACCCTGCGCCTCGGCACCGTGCCGGGGGCGATGTCGCTCCACATCACGGACGACTGGGCCCTGGTCGAGCTGGCGGAGCCGGCCGAGGGCGTGCGCCCGCAGCCGGTGCCGGCCTTCCCCGACCTGCCGACCGGGTCCGTGCCGGTCCCGGTCGTCATGGTCTCCCCCGGCGGCCACGCGAACTATCCCGGCCAGAGCAGCCTCGAGCCCTGCACGATCCACCGGATCGACCCGCCGAGCGAGGACGCGATCCGGCGCGTCCGGCACGATTGCAACAACGGCTATGGCGGCTCCGGTTCGGGCCTGTTCGACGCCGAGGGCCGCCTCCTCGCCCTGCACAGCGCCTCCCTGTCCATGAACTCGCGCCGGGCCTTCGACATCGAGTACCATTACGGCTCGGCCCTGCTGTTCGAGGGCGGGCTCACGGATGCCATCCGGGCGCGCCTCGCCGCCGATCCGACGGTCCGCTGACCGGCGGGCGGAGCGGAGGGCGCGGCGGCCGTTGGGGTCGCGTTCCGCGCCGGCACCGATTTCTTCCCGCACCGCCATGCCCCCGGGTTTCCATGCCCCCGGGGTTCCATGCCCCCGGGGTTCCATACCGCGCTTCGCTCGACCGCCACCCGGTTCCCGGCCGCGTATCCCACCGCACCGGCCATTGAGGCACGCGACGCAAGGCCCGATACGGAACCGAGAGGCGCTCCGACCCAGACGACGCCCATCGCCGAACGACCGCGTTCGAGACGCCCCGGTTTGGCCACCCACGGCGGGGTTGGGACCCGCCGGTCCGCTCGATGACCGGATGGGCTGGACGTGCCCTGGTCCGCTGCCAGACGGCGACGCATATAGGCGGAGGTCGCGGCCGTTTTCCGCGCCCGGAAGGATTTATGACCCATCGTATCCTGGTCACCGGCGCCAGCGTTGCCGGTTCAGCCCTCGCCTGGTGGCTCGCGCGTCTGGGAAACGAGGTCACGGTGGTGGAGCGCGCGCCCGCGTTCCGGGACGGGGGTCAGAACATCGACGTGCGTGGCGTCGGCCGCGCGGTGTTGCGCCGGATGGGACTGGACGAGACCGCCCTCGAACAGGGCACGGGAGAAACGGGGACGGCTTGGGTCGACGGCGACGGCCGGATCGTCGCGACGTTCATGACCGACGACCTCGGCGGCGACGGGCCGACGGCCGAGATGGAGATCCTCCGCGGGGACCTGGCGCGTCTCCTGTTCGACGCGGCGCGGGACACCGTAAGCGTCCGTTTCGGCGACAGCATCACGGGCCTCCACGAGGACGGCGACGCCGCGACCGTGACGTTCGCCAGCGGCCTCACGGAGCGGTACGACGCCGTCGTGGTCGCGGAGGGCGTGGGCTCGGCGACGCGCGAACTCGTCTTCCCCGGGGAGAACGACCCGCGCTGGATGGATCTGACCATCGCCTACTTCACCGTTCCGCGGGTCGCCGACGATGATCGGCTGTGGCGCTGGTACAATGCGCCCGGGGGCCGGAGCGTGTCGCTGCGCCCCGACCGGAAAGGCACCACGCGGGCGATGCTGTCCCTCCAGCAGCCGCCCGCGGGCGAGCAGGCCTGGGATGTCGGCCGACAAAAGGCCTTTCTGCATGAGCGGTTCGCCGATGCCGGCTGGCAGGCCCGGCGCGTCCTGGCGGGCCTGGACACCACCGAGGACTTCTACTTCGATGTCCTGCGGCAAGTGCGAATGCCGCGTTGGTCGAAGGGCCGCATCGCCCTGACGGGGGACGCCGCTTGGTGCGCCACGCCGCTCGCCGGCATCGGCACCACCCTGGCCATTACCGGCGCCTTCGTCCTCGCCCAGGAGCTGTCGCGGACCTCCGATGTCCGGGCCGGCTTGGCCGCCTACGAGCGGGCCATGCGTCCGATGGTCGAGGCGGGCCAGGGCGTTCCGAAGATCGCGCCCCGGCTGGCGAACCCGCAGAGCCGGCTCGGGATCCGGCTGCTCCATGGCGCCCTGCGCGTGGCCAGCACGCGCTGGGTTCGTCGGGCTTCGGGAACGCTGTTCGCGCGTCCCCCGAAGGCGCCCGATCTCTCGGCGTACGACCGTCCGGTGCGTTGAGGCCCCAACCGGACGGTCCCATTCCAGCCCGCGCCTCCGGTGTCTGGCGGCCGAGGCAGGGCCGCCTTCGGGACGCGCGCTTCGACGTCAGAGCGCGCGCTTCGGCTTCAGAGCGCGCTTCGGCATCAGCATGTGCACGCCCTTGTTGCCGTCCACCGTCTGGGTGATGCGCAGGTTCCCGGCCAGCGAGCAGAGCATGTAGGCCTGGTTGCGGGTCAGGTCCGTGCGGTCGCAGACGTGGCGCACCATCTCGCGCACGGCCTGGCGCATCGCCTCGTCCAGGCTCTCGTGCAGGCCGATCGACATCAGGTCCGTGGGCGTCTCGGCGAAGGGCCACGCGTAGCCGAGATCCTTGCGCACGGTGAGGCGGACCGTGCCGGTGAGGCCGGTCTCCAGGGCCGTGATGCAGACCTCGCCGTCGCCCTGCACGCCGTGTCCGTCGCCCGCGTAGAAGCCGGCGCCCGGGTTATAGACAGGCAGGTACAGGGTGGTGCCGACCCGGAGCTCCTTGTTGTCCATGTTCCCGCCGAACCCGCGCGGGACCGGGGTTCCGACCCGCCCCCAGGCGGCGGGCGGGGCCGTGCCCAAGATGCCGAAGAACGGATCGAGGGGGAGTTCCGTGCCCCAGGGCAGCACGGCGACGCCGCGGGCGAGGTCGATGTCGGGGTGGATGGTCTCGTAGTCCGTGAACTCGTCCGGCAGGGTGCCGAGGAGCGGCAGGATCGCCACGAAGCCCCAGTCCATGCGGACCTTCAGGTCCAGGATGTCGACCTGGAGCACGTCGCCGGGCTCGGCACCGCGCACGTGGACGGGTCCGGTGACGAAGTGGGGGCCGGGCCCCTGCGCCAGGGTGTCGAGGGCGAGCCGGTAATCCGCGGGCACGCGGGCGGGATCGGGATGGAGCGATTCCCGTCCGCCGGCCGGGAACGAGTGCAGCGTCACGGTATCGCCGGAGGCCACCTCCAGCACGGGGGGCAGGGTGGCGTCGAAGTAGCCCAGCACCATGCTCTCGGGGGTCGCGGGAATCTCGTGATGCATCGACATGCGGGCTCCTGGGTCGGGGGGGTCAGACGGCGATGTGCCGGGAAACGGCGTCGTGGTTCAGGTCCTGGCGCAGGCCCTGCTCCACCACGGCGCCGCGGGAGAGAACCACGAAGGCGTCGGCGAGGCGGATCGCGAAGGCGAGGTACTGCTCCACCAGGACGACGGTGATGCGGCCCTGGAGCCCCGCGATCACGGCCTCGATGGCGGCGACGATCGAGGGCTGGATGCCCTCGGTCGGTTCGTCGAGGAGCAGGATGCGCGGCCGCGTCGCCAGGGCCCGGGCCATGGCGAGCTGCTGCTGCTGGCCGCCGGAGAGGTTGCCGCCCGGGCGGTGCCAGAGCTCGCGCAGGGCCGGGAACAGCGCGACGGCCTCGTCGACGGCGCCGCTCCGATCCAGGCCGTGCGCCCGGGCGGCGACCCGGAGGTTCTCCGCGACGCTGAGGTCGGCGAAGATCTCCCGGCCCTGCGGCACGAGGGCGAGGCCGGAGCGCGCCCGCCGGTCGGGGGACCACCGCGTGAGGTCCACGCCATCGAGGGCGACCGTCCCCCGCGTCGCCGGGATCAGGCCGGCGAGGCAGCGCAGCAGGGTGGTCTTGCCGGCCCCGTTGCGGCCGAGCACGGCAAGGCAGGTGCCGGGCGCGACATGGAATCCGACGGTCCGGAGCACCTGGGCGCTGCCGTAATGCTGGTCGAGCCCCGACACCGTCAGGCCGGCCGGAGGAGCGGGGGATGGGTTGAGGGCTGGCGTCATCGGCCGAGGAACACCTCGATTACGCGGGCATCGGCGCGGGCCCCCGCCATGGCGCCCTCGAACAGGGTCCGGCCCTCGTGCAGCACCGTGACCCGGTCGGCCACCGCCTCGACGAAGGCCATGTCGTGCTCGATCACCAGGATGGCCCGGTCGGGCCGGCGCAGGGCGCCGATGAGGTCGGCGGTGCGCGCGGTCTCGTCGTCGGACAGCCCCGCCACCGGCTCGTCGAGGAGGAGGACCCGGGGTTCGGAGGCCAGCACCATGCCGATCTCGAGCCATTGCTTCTCGCCGTGGGCGAGGGCGCCGGCCGGCACGGCGGCGCGCGCTTCGAGGCCGGTCTCCGCCAGGGCCCGCGCCAGACGGACCGGCCGCTCCCGCGCCGGACAATCGGGGCCACAGCCGAGGGCGAGGTTCTCGCGCACCGTCAGGGCCGGGAAGACGCTGGGCTTCTGGAACTTGCGGCGCACCCCCGCCCGGGCGATCTCGGCCTCCGACGCTCGGGTCAGGTCGCGCCCGTCGCCGAGGCGGATGCGCCCGGAACGCGGGCGGGTGATCCCCGTGATCACATCGAGCAGCGTGGTCTTGCCGGCCCCGTTGGGGCCGATCACCGCGCGGACCTCGCCCGGATCGACCGCGAGGGAGAGGCCGTCCAGGGCCCGGAAGGCGCCGAACACGACCGTGAGGCTGTCGATGACGAGGGCGCTCACGGCCGCGATCCCGCGCGCCGGAGCCAGGTCGGCGTCAGCCGGAGCGCGGCGAGGTCGAGGAGGCCGTTGGGCAACCCGAGGACCACCACGAGGACGAGGCCGGAGAGGATGAAGGGCCAAGCCTCCGGCATCGCCGCGCTGAGCCAGAACTTGAGGGCGTTGACCGCCACCGCGCCGATCACGGCGCCCCCGAGCCGGCCCAGCCCGCCGATGGCGACCCAGACCGCGATCTCGATGGAGAGGTCGGGGCTGAGCACCCGTGGATTGATGATGCCGACCTGGGGCACGTAGAGGAGGCCGGCCAGCGCCGCGATGACGGCCGAGAGGCACCAGATCCCGAGCTTGAGGCGCGTGGTGCCGTAGCCGAGGGTGCGCAGCCGCGCCTCGTCGTCCCGGCAGGCCAGCATGCGGCGCCCCAGCGGGCTCGCCACCAGGACCCGCGCCCCGACGAGCACGGCCGCGAGGCACAGGAGCGTCGCGACGGCGAGACCGGTGACGACCCCGGGCGCGCCCATGGGCCAGCCGAAC
This sequence comes from Methylobacterium sp. Leaf88, assembly GCF_001422795.1. NCBI lineage: Bacteria > Pseudomonadati > Pseudomonadota > Alphaproteobacteria > Hyphomicrobiales > Methylobacteriaceae > Methylobacterium > Methylobacterium sp. Leaf88. The sequence goes on from NZ_LMMK01000003.1 coordinate 18,992, forward strand.
AGCCGCGAGAACCCCGTCATGCCGTTGTTGCCGCCCAGACCGGTATCATTGCGAAACATCAGCAGCATGGCGACGTAGACCAGGGCCTGGCTGATGATCGAGAAGTAGACGCCGTTCACCCGCGAGCGGAACGAGGCGAGACCGAACACGAAGGCGACGGCCGCCGCCAGTCCCAGCGCCAGGGCGAGGGCGTAGGGCGCGCTGGTCAGCCCGGTCCAGTAGGCCGGCAGGCTCTTCCAACCCATGAATTGCATCAGGTCCGGGGGTGTGCCCGTGACCGCGTAGGCATGGGCCAGGAGGTGCATCGCGCAGACGTAGCCGCCGATGGCGAAGAACAGTCCGTGCCCGAGGCTGAGGATGCCGAGATAGCCCCAGACGAGGTCGAGGGAGACGGCGAGGATCGCGAAGGCCGCCAGTTGCCCGACCAGGTTGACGAGGTAGGGGGCGGGCTGGAGCAGCACGAGGGCGAGGGCCGCCGCCAGGACGAGGCCGACGAGGCCCGCGAGCAGCGGGTCGCCCCCGAGGCTCGGGCCGAGCCGTCGGGCCGCCGGCACGCCGGGCGACAGGTCGAGGGCGCCGCTCATCGCCGACGCCGCACGGCGAACAGGCCCTCGGGGCGGCGCTGCAGGAACAGGATGATGCCGGCGAGCACGATGACCTTGGCGGCCACGGCCCCGTAGAGGGGCTCGATGAGGACGTTGGCGCCCCCGATGCCCAGCGCCGCGACCAGGGTGCCCACCACGGTGCCGACGCCGCCGAGCACCACCACCATGAAGCTGTCGACGATGAAGGTGGCGCCCATCCCGGGATTCACGCTGTAGATCGGGCAGAGGGCCACGCCGGCGAGGCCGGCGAGCCCCGAGCCGAAGCCGAAGGCGAGCCGGTCGACCCGCCGGGTGCGGATGCCGAGGCAGGCGGCCATGTCGCGGTTCTGCGTCACCGCGCGGATGTCGAGCCCGAGCGGCGTCCGCTTCAGGATGACGAGGGTCAGCACCAGGGTGACGGCCGCGAAGGCGATGGCGAACAGGCGGTTCCAGGTGACCACGAAGTCGGCATAGAGGGGCACGCCGCCGCTGACGTAGGGCGGCATCGCGAATTGCAGGTTCTGCGATCCCACCGCGACCCGGACCCCGTTGATGAGGAGCAGACTCACCGCCCAGGTGGCGAGCAGGCTCATCAGCGGGCGCCGGTAGAGGTGGCGCAGGATCAGGGCCTCGATGGCGATGCCGACCCCCGCCGCGGCCAGGAACGCGATGGGAATCGCGGCGAGGAGGTAGGCGTCGAGCCAGGCGGGCGGCGCGAGCCGCCGGAAGGCTTCCTGCACGCCGTAGGTCGCGTAGGCGCCGATCATGATGAACTCGCCCTGGGCGAGGTTGATGACGCCCATCAGCCCGAAGATGATCGCCAGGCCCGCCGCCGCCATGAACAGGATGCTGGCGAAGCTCAGGCCGTTGTAGAGCACCGCCAGACCGTCCCCGATCGACACCGCCCGCGCGACGCGGGCCAGGGCGGCGTCGAGGGTGCCGCGAAAGGCGGGATCGCTGCCGTAGGCGGGATCGGCCTTGAGGGCGGACAGGCGGGAGAGGGCGGCGCCCGAGGGCGATTCCGAGACGGCCCGGATCGCCCCGAGGCGGCGCGCCGGATCGGCGGAGGACAGGGCGGCGGATTGCGCGAGCGCCGCGAGGCTTACCTTGAGGCCGGGATCCGTCTCGGCGGAGGCCGCGCGCAGGAGGAGGGCTTCCGGCACGCTGGTGATCCGGCGCTCCAGGGTGGCGAGGCCGGCCCGGCGTGCCGCGACGCCCGACCCGGTCAGCAGCGACGCCGCTCCGGAGGCGGTCTCCGCGAGGGCGCGCTGGCGCAGGCCGAGCACCGGCGCGCGGCCGCCCGCGACCGGGCGCACCGTCCCGGTGGCCGCGTCGCGGCCGTCGGCGGCACCGGCCCGGTCGAGGAGCAGGGCGGACCCGCCCAGGCAGGTCAGACGCCGGTCGAGGAGGGCGCGCAGGACCGTGCCGGCCCAGGCGACGTCGCCGGACTCCGCCTCCGCCGAGGCGTGCAGGACCCCCTCCACCGCCGTGCCCTGTGCCGCGCCGTCGCCGCAGAGGGCGGTGGTGAAGGCGCCCCGATCGAGGGGCGCTCCGGCCGCGAGGGCCGGCGACGCCACCAGGCTCGCGGTCCACAGCAGGAGGGCGACCAGGCCGAACCGTCCCGGACCCTCAACCATACGGGCTGAACGGCACGGGCTTGGGGGCATCGGCCGATTGCCAGAGGATGTCGAAGCCCTGCTTCTCGTTGACCGAGCCGATGAAGACGCCCCGGGCGACGTAGTTGTTCTCGCTGCCCATGGTTAGGGTGTAGCCGGACGGGTCGGCGAAGCGGATGCCGGGGAACGCCTTGCGCACCTCCGGGACGTCGAAGCTGCCGGCCTTGGCGGCGGCGAGCGCCCAGAGCTGGACGCTGTCATAGGCCGAGACCATGGGGTCGATGACCGTGTCGGCGCTGAAGGGCACGCCCTTGGCCTTCACGTAGGCCGCCCACTCGGACAGGAACGTCGTGTTCGCCTCGGCCTTGGCGGCCTGGAGATAGGCCCAGCAGTTGAGGTGGCCGACGAGGGGCGCTGTGTCGAGGCCCTCGAGGTCCGCCTCCACCATGTCGAGGCCGAGGATCGGCACGTCGGTGGCGCGGATGCCCTGATTGGCGAATTCGCGCAGGAAGTCGGGAATCGAGGAGCCGACCACGGTGAGGACCACGATGGGCTGGCCGCCGGGCTGGGCGGCGAAGCTGCGGATCTGGTTCACCAGGGTCTGGAAGTTGGAGAAGCCCAGGGGCACGTATTCCTCGCGCCACGCGGTCTCGGGCACGCCCTTGGAGGTCCAGTAGGCCTTGAGCTGCTTGTTGATGGTCCGCGGCCAGACGTAGTCCGAGCCGACCATGAAGAACCGCTTGGCCCCGACGCCCTCCGCACCCATGAGGTAATCGACCGCCGGCAGCACCGAGCTCGCCGGGGGCGAGTTCACGTAGACGACGTTCTTCGAGTTCTCGTCGCCCTCGAAGTGGAGCGGATAGAACAGAAGCCCGTCATTCTGCTCGACCACCGGCAGCACGGACTTGCGGGAGACCGAGGTCCAGCAGCCGAACAGGGCGGCGACCTTCTCCTGCTGCAGCATCTGTCGGCCGATCTGCGCGTAGAGCGGCCAGTCGGAGGCGGGGTCCGAGGTCACCACCTCGATGCGACGCCCGTTGACGCCGCCCTTCGCGTTGAGGCCGTCGGCGGCCATCCGCACCACGTGGTTCAGGCGGCCCTCGATGTTCGCCATGGTGCCCGAGGACGAGAACAGGCACCCGAGCTTGACCGTGTCGGCGGCCCAGGCCGGGCGGATGAGGGCCGGGGCGGACAGGGTCGCCGCCGTTCCCAGGAAGCCGCGTCTCGTGAATCCGACCATCGCTCTCGCCTCGTTCCGTGACCGGCGGATTGTCCGAGTTGAGCGCCCGGGGAGGAAGGCCAAATAGGCTGCAGAGCGGCTGCGGCTTGCGTAAAACCACGGCGTTCCGCCCACGACGCGTGCGCCGCTGCAGATCAAACGTCAAAATTCGCACGCCGCACCGCGCGGCACGTCTGTCCGCGCCCCTCGGCCGGCGGTGCGTTTCTTGCTGGACCGCCTCCTCGGATACCGACTCGATTGGCTGATGCGCATGCGTCGATCCCGACATACCGATCAAGAGATCGCGTTCCTCCTGCGGGAGGCCGCGAATGGCACCGCCATCGCGGCCATCTGCACGGCCGCGCACGTCTCCGTCGGCACGTTCTACCGCTGGCGCCGACGCTTCGGCGGCCTGTCGCCGGCCGGCGTCACCCGCCTCGGGGACGTCGAGCGCGAGAACGCGCGCCTGCGGAGCGAGATCACCGCGCTGCGGCAGGCGCTCCGCGCATCGGCGTCGGCCGGGCGGGACCATGGCCCCCCGCCACGCGGGACCCCGATGCTCGGATCGGCCGTTCCGTCGACCGGCTTCCGGGGCGGCCACGCCTCGGTCGGACGCTATGCCGGCCTCAGGACCGCGACCTGACACCCGAACGACGGGAAACGGGGCCGGCTCTACCGGGCCGCGCCGATGCGGACGGCGATCGTGGCGGACGGGATCGGTGGGCAGATCCCGCACGGGCCATCCCGGCGAGACGGCACCGCCCGGCCGGGGTGAACCAGGCCCGGTGGCGGGGGCAGAACAGGCGGCGGGCGGCGAAGACCCGGTGGGAGAAGGGGCTGCCATGCCCGACATCGACCCGCAGGCCGCCCTCCATCGCCGCCCGGATGATCGTGTTGGCCTCCTCGCCCATGGAAGAGGCCGCGCGCCAGGCCCACGACGCGCCCCTCGAACCGCTCGCGGGCCACGAGCGGGAGACCCTGATCCGGCTGATGACGACGATCACGGCAGCCCATCAGCCGCGGCACGGCGGCGATGGCGTGGCGATCTGAGGCGGCGCACGACCGGCCCGTGTCGACCCGTCACCGTCCCGGATCGGGCTGTCCGGCGCCCCGGGGCCGCCACCCCGCGATCGCCGCGCGCCGGGCTCGGTCCCGGAAGGCCGGCCGGGTCGGAAGCGGCGAGCCCTCTCAGCGGCGCTCCTCGCGCAGGTGGGCGACGCCGAGGGCCCGCGGCTCCAGGCTGCGGCCGTCCTGGCGCAGGCAGATCCAGATCATCACCGCGAGGGTGGCGAGGTAGGGCGTCATCAGGACGAGATATTGCGGCAGGGCGACGCCGATGGCGGCGATGCGGGGGATCAGCGCCTCGATGCCCCCGAACAGGAGGGCGCCCCCGAGCGCCCGCCAGGGCTGCCAGCGGGCGAAGATGACGAGGGCGACGGCGATCCAGCCGCGCCCGCCGCTCATGCCCTCGACCCAGATCTTGGCGACGCCCACCGAGAGATAGCCGCCCGCGAGGCCGACCAGCGCCGAGCCGAGGGCGATGGCCCCGTATCGGGTCAGGGCGACGCGGATGCCGGCGGCATCGGCCGCGTCGGGGCCGTCGCCGACGGCCCGCAGCCGCAGCCCGAACATCGTGCGGTCGAGGACGTGGGCGACGAGGGCGACGAGGGGCACCGTGGCGAAGACCAGGGGATCGTGCTGGAACAGGATCGGCCCCAGCACCGGGATGTCGGCGAGCGATCCCAGGGGAACGGTGTGCAGGCCGTCCACGGGCCGGCTGGTCCAGCCCGCGCGCGTCGCGATCACCCCCGTCATGCCCTGCGCCAGGAAGACCAGGGCGAGGCCGCCGATGACCTGGTTGACCCGCAGCGTCACCACGAGGAGCGCGTAGACCAGCGAGAGCGCCGCCGCCGCGAGCGCGGCCACGGTGAGCGCGAGGAGGGGGTAGTCCCCGACCCCGAGCAGAACGCCGATGCCGCTCATGGCGCCGATGAGCAGGAAGCCCTCCGCGCCCAGGGAGAGCACGCCCGCCTTCTCGGTGATGATGAGCCCGAGCGCGGCCAGCGCGTAGGGCAACGCGAAGGTCGGCACGTTGGCCAGCCAGTTGACGAGGAAATCAAACATCGGGGCGCCTTCCCGGCACCCACCGCACGCGGTGCCGCAAAAAGAAGTCGGAGGCGGCGACGCCGATCACGATCACCGCCTGGATGAGCTGCACCATCGCGCTGGGGATGCCGTAGAACACCTGCAGGCTCTGCCCAGCCACGTAGAGCACGCCGACCAGCACCGCGGTCACGAAGGTGGCGAGGGGATTGTTGCGGGCCAGGAACGCGATGAGGATGCCGGAGAAGCCGTAGCCGTTGAAGAACGACTGGGTCAGCCGGTACTCGACGCCCGCGCAGATGCTGAAGCCGGCCAAGCCCGCCAGCGCCCCCGAGAGCAGGGCGGCGGCCAGCATCACCCGCGTCATCGGCAGGCCCTGGCCTTCGCCGAGGCGCGGATTGGCTTCGGCCACCCGGGAGAGGAACCCGAAGCGGCTGACGTTCAGGAGCCACCAGCACAGGAGGGTGAGGAGGCCCGCCAGCGGCAGGGCCCAGGTCAGGTCCCCCCAGCCGAGACTGCCCAGCCGCTCGGCGAGGTCGTACTGCTTGGAATTGGGGAAGCTGCTCACCGGGTCCTGCCAGGGTCCGTAGAGCAGCTGCAGCAGCCCGTTGAACGCGACGTAGTTCAGCAGCAGCGTCGAGATGACCTCGTTCAGTCCGATGCGGATCTTCAGCACGGCCGGGATCAGGACCCAGGCCATCCCGGCCAGGGCCGCCGCCAGCATCATGAGGCCGAGCCGCACGGGGGCCGGCCCGACGTCGTGGATCGCGATCGCGGTGGCCGCGATGGCGCCCAGGATCATCTGCCCCTCGATGCCGATGTTCCAGAACCGGACGCGAAAGGCGACGGCCGCCGCGAGCCCGACGATGGCGAGGGGGCCCGCCTGGACCAGCACCGCCGTCAGGCTGCCCCGGCTGGTCACCATCGCGATCACGAATTCCTGGAGGAGATCCGAGAGGCCGACGCCGGAGGCGACCAGGATGGCGGTCGCGAGCCCCATCCCGACGACGAGGCCGCAGGCCAGGACCACGCCTTGATACCAGCGAGGGACGTGCTGCCGGATCTCGACCGTGATGCGGCCGCGCCCGGGCAGCCTGGGGCCCGGCCGCTGGGGGGCGGTGGACAGGAGGGGCATGGGACGAGCCTCAGGCATGGTGCACCATGGCGGCGCCGATGGCCTGCCGGTCGGCGGGCGCGTCGAACTCGCGAACGATCCGGCCCCGGCTGATCACGCCGATCCGATCCGACATCAGCATCACCTCGTCGAGATCCTCGCTGATCAGGAGCACGCCCGCGCCCGCGTCGCGGGCCTCGCGCAGGCGCCGGTGGATGTCGGCCGTCGCCCGCACGTCGAGGCCGCGCGCCGGAGAGTGGGCGAGGACGACGCGGGGCCGGCCGGCGAATTCGCGGGCGATGACGAGCTTCTGCGCATTGCCGCCCGAAAGCAGGCCGGCCTTCTGGCGGGGGCTGCGGGCGCCCCGGATGTCGAAGGCCGCGATGGCGGCCTCGGTCGCGGCCCGGATCGCGGCGCGATCGACCCGCAGCCAGCCGCCGAAGCGCCCGGAGGCCAGGCCGCCCACCGCATAGTTCTCGGCGACCGAGAGGTCGCCGGCCAGGCCGTAGACCTGCCGGTCCGCCGGGATCGCGGCCAGTCCCCGCGCCCGGCGCAGCTTGGGACCGGCGCCGGTGACGTCGTCGCCCGCGAGCGCGATGCGACCGGTCCCGGCGCGCCGGACCCCCATGAGGATCTCGGCGAGCTCGGTCTGACCGTTCCCGCCGACGCCGGCGAGGCCGTAGATCTCCCCCGCGCGGATCGTGAGGTTCAGGCCGTACAGGGTCTGCAGCCCGTCGGACCGGGTGCCCGCGAGACCCTCGACCGCGAGCACCGGGCCTTCGATCCGGGTGGCGGGGCAGTGCACCGGGTTCGCCGTGGCGCCGACCACCAGGGTGGTGAGCTCGGCCGCCGAGAGGCTCGCCGGATCGGCACTCGCCACGATGCGGCCGCCGCGCATCACGGTGACGCGGTCGGCATGGCGCTGCACCTCGCCGAGCTTGTGGGTGACGAGGACGACGGCCGCGCCCTGGCGCGCCAGGGCCCGCATGGTCGTGAGCAGCGCCTCCGCCTCGCGGTCGGTGAGCACGGCGGTGGGCTCGTCGAGGATGAGGATGCCGGCGCCGGCCACCAGCACCTTCAGGATCTCCACGCGCTGCTGCTCGGCCACCGACAGGCTGCCGACCGGCCGCCGGAGATCGACGGCGAAGCCCACCGCCTCGCTCTGCGCGCGGATCGCCGCCTCGACCTCGGCGAGACCGGCGCCGTAGCGGGCGGCCCCCTGCGCCAGCAGGATGTTCTCCACGGCGGTGAAGGCTTTGACGAGCTTGTAGTGCTGGTGGACCATGCCGATCCCGAGCCGCCGAGCCTCGACGGGGCCGGTCAACGCGACCTCGCGGCCCCGCACGCGGATGCGGCCCTGGTCGGGCCGGTAGAGCCCCGCCGCCACGTTCATCAGGGTGGATTTGCCGGCGCCGTTCTCGCCCAGCAGGGCGTGAACCTCGCCGGATTCCACCGCGAAATCGGCCTTGGCGAGCGCCTGGAAACCGTCGAAGGTCTTCGAGACGCCGAGGAGTTCGAGGGCCATGCCCATCGCTGCACCGTCCATGGGGTTGATCGGTCCGCCGGTCGCGGACGGGCGGCCGGGTGCGAGACCCGGCCGGAGCGCGGTCATTTCTGGGTGGTCACGCCCTTCACGAACCAGTCCATCTTCCAGAGGTCGGCATCGCTGAGGACCTGTCCGGCCGGCACCCGCAGCTTGCCGTCGCGATCGTCGAGGGGGCCGGCATAGATCTGCTTGCCCTCGATGATCGCCTTGCGCTCGGCCAGGATCTCCTTGACCGCCGCCGGAGGCACGGCCGCGCCGCAGCAGGCGATGTCGGTGCCCCCCTTGGCCATGCTCATGAAGGCCCCGTTGGGCGCCGGCACCCAGGTGCCGGCCATGATTTTCCGAATCTCGGGCACCAGGGCCTTGTCCCAGGTCCAGACCGAGGAGCAGATCGTCGCCTTGGGGGCGAATTCCCGCATGTCGCGGTGGTGGCCGGTGCCGTAGATCCCGCGCTCCTGCGCGACGATCTGGGTCGCGGGCGTGTCCACGTGCTGGCCGAGCACGTCGGCGCCCTGATCGACCAGGGCCTCGGCTGCGGCGCGCTCCTTCACCGGATCGTTCCAGATGCCGGTATAGACCACGTTGAGCGTGGCGTTGGGGTTCATCTTCCGGGCGCCGAGCTCGTAGGCGTTGATCGTCCAGTTCACCACGCCGAAGGGATTGGCCGCCACGAACCCGAGCTTGCCGGTCTTTGACACGGCGCCCGCGGCCATGCCGCAGAGATACTGGCTCTCGTAGGTGCGCCCGTAGACCGATTCGAGGTTCGGCCCGTTGGTGGTGCCCGACAGGTTAAGGAAGGCGACGTCGGGATACTTCTCGGACAGTTCCTTGAAGGTGTCGGAATAGCCGAAGGCGGTGCCGATGATGATGTTGTAGCCGCGCTTGATGAAGAGCTCGACCACGGGCCGGATCGCCGTGGCGTTCTCCTTCACCCCGTCCACCGCCGGGATCTTCATGTCCAGCGCCGCTTCCATCTTCACGCGGGCCTCATCGGCGGCCTGCGACCAGCCGCCGTCGTTCTTCTGCCCGAAGATCACCATGGCGACCTTGGGTTCGTCCTTCAGCTTGAAGGGCGCGGCCACGGCCGGCAGGGTGGGGAGGGCCGCGAGGCCTACGGCCAGCAGCGATTTCAGGAAGGGTCGGATCATGGCGTCGAGTTCTCCGGGATGAGCGGCCGCAATCGGCGGGCACAGGGAAGGTCGTGCGCGCGCCGCCGTCTGCGTGGCGCGCGCGGGTGTGGTCACGGCACGGTGTCGATCCGGAAGGCGTCGCCTTCGGGGTCGCGCGGGACGGGGTGGTCCCCGTCGCGGTCGGGCAGCACGTCAGGCCGCCTTGTCGACCTTGCCGAAGGTCGTCTGCTTGACGAACTTCGCGCGCAGGTGATCCCCGGAGGACACCGGGGCATACTTCGCCGGATGCTCGGCGTCCTGGCAGGTGGGCAGGCAGGCGACGTCGGCGTCGTAATTCGGCTGGTGGAAGAACACGATCGACAGGCGGTCGACGTTGTCCTCCGATCCGAACGCGGGATTGACCACCCGGTGCACCGTCGAGGACCAGGTATCGTTGGTCCATTGCTGCATCAGGTCGCCGATGTTGACGATGAAGGTGCCGGGAATGACCGGCACGTCGACCCACGCGCCGAGCTTGTTCTTGACCTGCAGGCTCTTGTCACCGAGTTCCTTGCGCAGGATCGTCATGCTGCTATAGTCGGAATGGGCACCGGCGCGGAGCTGACCGGGCAGCGGCGCGCTGGTCTGGGCCGGGTAGCGCAGCACGCGCATCATCGAGATGTTCTTGTCGATGGTCGGGTCGAAGTGGGTCTCGTCGAGCTTCAGTCCCAGCGCGAAGATGCGCATCAGGTCACGGGCGAGCGTGTCGACGGCGCGGAAATACGCGCTCCAGACCTCCTTCAGATCGGCAGGCTCGGCGGGCCAGACGTTCGGCGCGAAATGCGGACCGGCCGCTTCGCTGGTGTAGTAGGGGTCGCCCGCCGGCACGTCGACGGGGCCGATGGACAGCGACTCCTTGATGTCCGGCGGTGTCGGCTCGTCCAGGCTGAAGGACAGGCCTTCCCCGCCCACGGCGCTGTAGCCCCGGACCTGATCCGGGGCGGGCCGGTCGACAGCGAGCTTCTCCGCATGCGGCCGGTCGAAGAACTGGCGCGACACCGCGTGGGTGCGCGCGATCAGCGCTTCCGAAATGCCGTGGCCGGAGACGACGAGGAAGCCGATGTCGCGGCAAGCCTGGTCGACCTGGGCGGCGACGGCGGCTTTGCCCTCCGGCGTACCCGAGCGGTAGGGGCTGAGATCGATGACGGGAACCTGAAGCAGAGGCATGGCGGCATCCAAAGTTTGACCACCTGGTCCGACATGCCATGGCAACGACCGTGCCAAGCCGGGCCCCGGCGCCACCGACCGCGTCCTCACGCCGCCCGGGCGCGCCAGGCTGCCAGGATCTCGGCGGCCTCCGTGACGAGGCCGAGATGCGTCGCGACGATGCGCAAGGCCGCGTCCTCCAGCGCCGCACTGGTGCCGGCCACGAGGTCGGCGGCCACCACGACGTGGTAGCCGAGGTTCGACGCATCGAAGGCGGAGTTGAGAACGCAGCAGTCGGTCAGGCAGCCGTCGAAGACAACCGTGCGGATGCCGAGGTTCCGCAGAAGAAAATCGAGGTCTGTCGGGTAGAAGGCCGAGAGCCTCTTCTTGGTTTCGACGATCAGGTCGTCGTCCGTCACCTGGGTGACGAACGCGTTCCAGCGCGTCCCCTCGATCGCATGCTCGTCGGCGTTCGGGATTTCGCCCACATGCAGGGGGAAGACGAGGCGCCAGGCCGCCTTGAGGCCGTTGACGTCGTCGACTCCGCCCCGACGCAGCTTGCTCCGGACGTGGATGATCCGGATGCCGGCCGCCCGCGCGGAGTCGTGAAACGCATCGACCGCCGGCACGATGGCGCGGGCGCGCGGTGCCGGACAGGGGCAGGCGGGATCGTCGTCGAGATGGCCGCGGTGCAGGTCGATCGACACGATCGCCGTGGATTTCGGATCGAAATACGGAGCGAAAGCCGCTCCGAGATCCCGCATTTCGCCGTCGACGTAGCTTCGCATGGGTACCGCTCCCCGCTCCGGCACCGAAGGACCGGCGCCGTGTTCCGACACAGACTTTTCAAGCGATCCACACGGCCTTGAACGCGGGACCGTATGTTCGGGCATTGAGAGGAAGGGGCATGCACAGAGCCCCCCGCCAAGCTCAGAAGCCCAGCAACACCGGAGACGAAGGGGTGAGCCTTTGGCTGCCCTCTCGCCGGATGCATCGATTTTTCTATCTGGACCCTTCTCGGCGTTTCGCGGCGCAAGGCCGGACGACGAGACAATGAACAAATCAGCTGAGTTATTTCTTGGACCCGAATATCGACATCCTATTGGCAGTTTAAGCAATATAAAAATTTGAATTGCTAGGGCAATAGGCAAACTGATTGACTAATAGGCAAGTCGTGCCGCAACGTCTTGCTGCAGCGGTCCGGTGACCGGACGCCAGGGGGCTCCCGGGCCGACGCCGTCGCGGCGCGCTCGGCAGGGCTTCCCATCCCCTGGGAAACGGAACCGTCGAAACGCCACGGCCCGTGGTCCGCGTCCCGGCGTCTTGACGCGCTCCGGTGAAGTTCGTCACACCTGCCCGGCACGGAGCCCTCTGGATGACCGCCTCGCCCGACAACCCGCCCTGCGGCGGCCTGCCGCCCCAGACCGCGCTGATGACCGGCCGGGCCGTGTTCACCGAGGCCTACGCCGTCATCCCCCGGGGCGTGATGAGCGACATCGTCACCTCCGTCCTGCCCTTCCGGGAGCACACCCAGGCCTGGATGCTGGCCCGCCCCCTCTCGGGCTTCTCCGAGACCTTCGCCCAGTCCCGCCTCCACAAGGACGTCGACCGGCATCCATCCCTCGCACCCCTCCGGGGAAACCCATGAGCGACCGTCGCATCGTCGCCGCGCCGCTGACGGCGGAGGCCTTCGCCCCGTTCGGCACGGTCATCGACAAGGACGCCGTCGCGCCGCGTCCGATGAATGCCGGCAAGGCCCGCCGCTTCCACGACCTCGCACAGGTGCATGTGGCGGGCGCGGACGGGCACGTGGTGATCGGCTACGTCGAGGCCGACCCCTACGGCCTGCCCCTCGCCTTCAGCCTCGTGGAGCGCCATCCGCTGGGCGCACAGGCCTTCCTGCCCCTGAATGGGGCGCCGTTCCTCGTGGTGGTCTGCCCCGACGAGGGCGGCCGCCCCGGCCGGCCGCGGGCCTTCGTCACGGCGCCGGGGCAGGGCGTCTGCTACGCCATCGGGACGTGGCACGGGGTGCTCACCCCCGTCGGCGCCCCCCAGGACTTTCTCGTGGTCGACCGCGGCGGGCTGGGCACGAACCTGGAGGAATACGTGTTCGACCAACCCTGGACGATCCAGGCGCCCCCGGCGCCCTGAGCGGTCTCGAGCCCCCGGACCGGACAAGGCGGGACCGCGCCCGCCCGTCAGCGCGGCTCCGCGGCCGGGGAGGCGCCGGCGGCGAGGCGGGGCGACAGGACGACCATGAGCGGTACGACGGCCAGCGCCGTCGCGGCGGCGGCGAGCATCGCGACGCGGGGCCCGGCCGCATCGCCCAGCGGCCCGTAGAGCAGGGGGGCCGCCAGGGCGCTGCCGCCCAGGGTCCAGGTGTAGAAGACCGCGAAGGCCCTCTCGACCTGCCCCCCCGGCGCCAGCTCCGGCACCGTGCCGTAGAGCACGGAAGAGGTCCCGTTCAGCATGATGCCGAGGACCGGCAGGAGTGCCAGGACCGGCCAGAGCGGGAGCACGGTCACGGCCAGGATCGCCAGCGCCGTGCCCGTCTCGGTCAGGATGACGGTCCGGGTCACGCCGAAGCGCTCGCCGAACCGCCCGCAGACGGCCTTGCCGAGGGCGCCTCCGATGAACACCGCCGAGAGGGCGAAGCCCACCAGGGTCAGGCCGGCGCCCTTCTCCTGAAGCAGGAAGGGCAGGTAGAGGAGGAAGGCCGGGCGCGCGGCGTTGTCGAGGGTGCCGATGGCCACGAGCAGCCCGAAGCCGGCGCCTCCGGTCCCGCCGGGCGCAGCGGCCCGCGGCGATCCGGCCGCCCCCCCGTCCCGTGACGCGGGATCACGCGGCAGCAGGCGCAGGAGGCCGAGCGCCACCGCGAGACCCAAGGCGGCGATGAGCCAGAGCGCCGAGCGCCAGTCCATCAGCGACAACAGCAGGCCGAGCAGGGGCGGCACGCTGGCCTTTCCGAGGTCGCCCGTGAAGTTGTAGGTGCCGAGCGGACCGCGGGCCGAGCGGCCGTAGGCGCGGGCGATCACCGCGGAGGCCAGGGGATGCTGGGTGCTGCTGCCGATGCCCCCGAGGGTCAGGGCCAGGCAGAGGCCGGCCAGGCTCCCCGAGAGGCCGGCCAGGGCATAGCCGCCGGCGCTCAGCAGGGTTCCGAGCACCAGCACCCGCCGCGCGCCGAACCGGGCCGCAAGCTGGGCCGACGGCATCTGCAGGGCGGCGAGGGCACCGTTGTACAGGCTGCGCAGCAGGGCCAGGGCGGCGTAGCCGAGGGCGAACTCCGCCTGCCAGACCGGCAGGAGCACGTAGATCAGGTCCGTGTAGCCGTCGTGCAGGGCGTGGTTGAGGCCGACGGCCGCCAGCGTCCGCCGCGCCCCCGGGCAGGGCGGGGCGCCGACGACGGACGTTCGAAACGGAGCGCTCAGGTCCTGTGCGGACGACATGCGGGACTGATCCTGGTTTGCCGACGCAGGATCACCCGCTCGTCCGCGGCTGACAAACGCCTTATGCTGACGCTCGCGTGAGGAAACCTGACCCGTGCTGCGTCGCCTGCCGCCCCTGAACGCGCTGAAGGCCTTCGAGGCCGCCGGGCGCCATGCCAGCTTCACCCGGGCCGCCGAGGAGTTGCGCGTCACCCACGGGGCGGTGAGCCGGCACGTCCAGGCGCTCGAAGCCTGGCTCGGCCAGCCCCTCTTCGAGCGGCACAACCGCCGCGTGGTCCTGACGGAGGCGGGCGCGAGCTACCTCGCCGAGATCGGCGCCGCCCTGGATCGCATCGCCCTCGCGACGACGCGACAGGTGGAGCGCGGACGGCCACGCCTGCTCCGCGTGAACGCGCTGGCGACCTTCACCCTGCGCTGGCTGATCCCGCGGCTCTCCGGGTTCCAGCGCGCCAATCCCGCCGTGGAGGTGCGCCTGACCACCTCAAACGTGCCCCTGGCCAACCTGGCCGAGCCCTTCGACGTCGCCATCCGGGGTGGCCCCGACCAGCGGACGGGCCATATCGGGCGCCCCTTCCTCACCGAGCGCCGCATCCCCGTCTGCAGTCCCACCCTGCTGCGGCGCCTGCCGCTCACGGAGGCGGGACAGCTCCGGGGTCACACGCTGCTGCACGCGGCGACGCTGCCCCAGGTCTGGCCGCAATGGCTGGAGGCCGCCGGAGTGCCGGGCCTGGAGCCGCGGGCCTCGGTGACGCTGGAGCATTTCTACCTCACGCTCCAGGCGGCCCTCGACGGCCTCGGCGTGGCGATGGGGCCCGAGCGGCTGATTGCCGACGACGTCGCGGCCGGCCGGCTGACCTGCCCCTTCGCCGGCCCCTCCCTGCCAGCCCGAAGCTACTTCACCTACGTGCCGGAGGCCCGCGCGGACGACCCCTCGGTCCGCGCGTTCTGTGCCTGGCTGGTCGCCGCGGCCGACCCTTGAGGCCCGGGGCCGTCTCCGGTCCCCCGGCGAGCCCCGTCCGCCGGTCTCACCGGGGGGCCGGAGACGGGGCCTGCTTGGCGGCGGCCAGGGCGGCCGCCTTGCCGGCGGCGGCGTAGAGATCGAGACGCGCATAGATGCCGAAGGCCGATCCGTCGTCCAGGAACCCGCCGCCCGGTCCCTGGGTCTCCGTCAGGATCGCGTTGGCCTCCGCGAGGCTGAGCACCGGGAAGGCGGCCGTGAGCAGGTGTCCGGCCTCCGGCGCGAGCCGGCCGACATCGTCCGTCGTGCCCACCCGCTGCGGATGCACGACGGGCAGGCCGTAGGTCTGGGTCGCGTCGTAGAGGGCCGCGTTGGCGGCGGCCTCGCGGAAGCGTCCGGTATCGGCGCTCGCGCAGGCTGCGACGGTGCCGCCGCAGGCGTCTTTCAGGAAGGCGGTCAGGTCCGTGCGGGCGGCTTCGACAGCCGCCCGATAATCGGGGATCGTCACGGCCGCGTGGGTCTCGCGGCCCATCTCGGCGACCACCGCCGGGTTGCGACGCATCTGGCCCACATAGGCGGGATCGTTGGCCAGGAGATGGGCGACCGCGTGCAGGGCGACCGCCCGTCCGCCCAGCACATCCATGGCGTAATGCGCCCCGACGACGATGCGGTTGGTGCCGTACTCGGCGGCGCGGGTGATCATCTGCTGGTAGCGCTCCGGCACCAGGATCGCGAGCACGACGGATTCGGTGTAGCCGTAGGTGGTGTGCCCGCTCGGATACGAAGGGCTGTCGAGCAGGTTCATGCGCGGGCCGCGCAGCCAGTCCAGGCTGTGGGACGGCCGGCCGAAGTAGTCGGTGCCGCGATAGGCGAACAGGCTCGGCAGGGTCTGGAACGGACGGGCATCGCCGTGGGCATCGCTCCCCGGCGTCCCGGCGGGTCGGCCATAGGCCTTGCCGAACACGTCCGTCGTGCCGCCGCGCTCCGTCAGGAGGACGGCGGCGGCCTCCGAGACCGGCGCCTTGCCGTTGGTGGTGGCGTTCGCGAAGAAGTACTTGCCCGCGTTCGAGTCGGACTTGGCGACGTGGTTGGTGTAGCCGAGGAGGTCGGCGACGGACGGCGCCACGTTGGTGAAGGTCTCGTCGGCGGCGTAGCGGGCCTTGGCCTGGTAGACGCCGCCGAGCCTGCTGCCGAGCCCGTCGGCGAGTTCCGTCGCGTTTCCGTCGGTGATGAAGGAATCGCGCAGGGCGAGCTGACGCTGATCGCGGAGCGGCAACAGGAAGGGCACCGCGCCGGTCCCGGCCTGAATCGCGCCCGTGACCGTCAGGTTGGCGTCGAGGGCGGCCCGTCCCGTCTCGCTCGCGCCCAGGGCGCTGACGGGCGCGAGCCCCTTCAGGGCGGCGAGGGTCTGCGACGACTGCGCCGCGGCCGGGAGGGGCGACAGGAGGCACAGGGCCGTCGTCCAGGATCTCAGCGTCTTCGCCATGGTGTCGTCTCCGGTGCCCGGTGCCGCTCCCGGTCCAGAGGCTCCGGGCCCCGGGAATCCCGGGCCCGGACCGGACGGGATCGGGAAGCTCGGATCGGGTCATAGAAGTTGTATGTGACGGCCGGACGTCGGGACCGTGCCGGATGCGGTCGACGGGTCAGGCGGATCGACCGGGGCCGATGGAGGCGTCCCGGTCCGCGTCGAGCTGGACCATCAGCTCGGCGAGCCGCGGGTCGAGGGGCTCGTCGATGACGGGCTCGTAGAGGGCTTGCAGCTGACGGCCGAGACGGAGCCGGGTGGCCTCGTTCAGGGTCGGCAGGGAAATCTCATCGGGACGGCGATGCCGTTCGTGCTCAAGATCGCTGGCCATACGCCTCATGTGGCGGACGAACGGTTGCCGGCAATGGGCGCGGCCGGCCCGGACCACAGCCTTTCGCGCCGTCGCCGATCCGTCCCGTCTCCGTTCCCCGCCGGAACACGCCGATCCCGCATCCGGTTGGACGCTCACGGCAATCGGAGGAATCATCCATGAACAAGGCGTCATCCGTGAACACCAGTCTCGCCTGGACGGCCGGCCTCGCCCTGGGTCTCATCGCCCTCGCGGGCCAGGCGGAGGCCAAGGGCTGCATCAAGGGGGCGGTCGTCGGCGGCGTCGCCGGACACATGGCCGGGCATGGAAAGATGGGCGCCGCCGCCGGCTGCGCCGTCGGGCACAGCAAGGCGAACAAGAAAGACAAGCAGCCGAGTGGGGCTCAGCAGCCGCCGCAACAGAACTGAAGCCCTGAACCTCCAGCCGCGGCGGCGGCCCTGAACGCGGGTGGGCCCGGAGGAGCCGGCCGGGCTTCTCCGGGCCGGGCGTCATCGAGAAGGCCTTCGCGGATCGACAGGAGGTCGGACAAGACTTGATTCCCCTCGGCCTGCCCGACCGGGCGCTCGCCGCGCTCCAGGAGGCCGGCGTGACGGCGCTTTGCCTCAACGTCCTCGTCGGCGGCGGCGTCGGTCTCGCCGACGTCGAGGCCTACGAGCAGCTCGCCCGCGAGATGGGCTGGCACCTGCAGGTCCTCCTCGACGCGCGCGACCTGCCGGTGCCGGTGGTCATCGATCACATGGGCGATCCCATGGGCGATTCCATGGGCCATGTCCCCACCTCCGCGGGCCTCGCGGATCCGGGCTTCCGCACCCTCGTCGACCTCGTGCGCGACGGCGCCTGGCTGAAGTTCCAGGGCGCGTCCCGCACCTCCACGGCGGGGCCGCCCTACGCCGACACGGTCCCGTTCGCGCGGGCCCTGAACGAGGCCGCGCCGGATCGCTCCCTACTGGGGCTCGAACCGGCCGCACGTGGCGACCTGGGGCCCGATGCCCGCCATCGGCGACCTGCTCGACCTGATGGCGGACTGGGTTCCGGACCCGGAGCGGCGGCGGAAGTACTTCGTCGACGATCCGCACCGGCTCTACGGCTTCCCGCCAGGGCTTCGTTAAGGCTCCGTGCAGGGGAGGCGGATTAGGGTCCGGTCATGCGCTACATCTCGGCCGCCGGCCTGCTCCTCTGCGTCTCGCTCCACGCCGCGGCCGTGGCGGCCGGACCGCTCGATCGCCTGATGGGTGCGCCCGACACCCCCGGCGTGGTGACCGGCGGATCGTTCGGCCCGAGCGGAAACGACTATTACGGCGACATGCGCCTGCAGCCCGCGGGCTCACGGTCCCTCGCAACCCGTTACGCCAGGGTCAAGCCGCGCCACCCCAAGGTCGACAAACCGGTTCCGAGATCCTGACGCCCGCACAAGAAACCCGCCGCGGCCGGAGCCGGGCGGGTGGAGGTGTTCGCCTCTGGGAGGAAAGCGTCCGTCCTTCCTAACGGGTCCTCCGGCCGGCACCACTTCGCCGGGCGCGGGTCTGGTATGCCAGAACGGCGCAAGCCCCGGGACGGGCCGTTTCCCTGGGGGCCGACCCCGTGACGGTCACTCCACGGTAACGGACTTGGCGAGGTTGCGGGGCTGGTCGACGTCCTTTCCCATGGTCACGGCCGCGTGGTAGGCCAGGAGCTGGATCGGGACGGCGTAGAGGATCGGAGCCACCACCGGTTCGACCTCCGGCATCATCACCGTCGCCAGGGTATCCAGGCCGTGCGCGGCCGCCCCGGTGGCATCGCCGATGAGGACGATCCGTCCCCCGCGCGCGGCGACCTCCTGCATGTTCGACACCGTCTTCTCGAACACCGCGTCGTGGGGCGCGATCACGATGACCGGCATCGCCTCGTCGATCAGGGCGATCGGGCCGTGCTTGAGCTCGCCCGCCGCGTAGCCCTCGGCGTGGATGTAGGAGATCTCCTTCAGTTTCAGGGCCCCTTCGAGGGCGAGCGGATAGGCGGTGCCGCGGCCGAGATAGAGCACGTCGCGGGCCTTCGCGATCTCCTGGGCCAGGCCCTGGATCTCGGATTCCTGGCGCAGGGCCTGCGCCAGGAGGCCGGGCATGGCGATCAGCGCGTCGACGAGCCGGCGCTCCGCGTCGGCGTCGAGATGCCCGCGGGCCCGGCCCGCCGCGATGGCGAGGCACAGGAGCGTCGTCAGCTGGCAGGTGAAGGCCTTGGTGGAGGCGACCCCGATCTCGGGTCCGGCGAAGGTCGGCAGCACCACATCGGATTCCCGCGCCATGGTGGAGGTCGGCACGTTGAGGACCGCCAGGATGTGCTGACCCTGGGCGCGGGCGTAGCGCAGGGAGGCGAGGGTGTCGGCGGTCTCGCCCGATTGCGAGATCACCAGGGCGGCCTCGCCCCGGCTCAGCGGGGCCTCGCGGTAGCGGAACTCGGAGGCGACGTCGATTTCGACCGGCAGGCGCGCCAGGCTCTCGAACCAGTACTTGGCCACGAGGCCGGCATAGTAGGCCGTGCCGCAGGCGGTGATGGACAGGCGCGTCAGGTCGGCGAAGTCGAAGGGCAGCGTCACGGGAAGCCGGACGCGGCTCGCCGCGAGGTCGATGTAATGGGCCAGGGTCCGGCCCACCACTTCGGGCTGCTCGTGGATCTCCTTGGCCATGAAGTGGCGGTGGTTGCCGCGGTCGACCAGGTAGTTCTGCGTCACGATGGTCTGGCGCGCCCGGGTGGCCGGCGCCCCCGCGGCATCCCGGATCTCGGCCCCCTGGCGCGTCAGCACGGCCCAGTCGCCGTCCTCCAGGTAGGTGATCGAATCGGTCAGCGGGGCCAGCGCCAGGGCGTCCGACCCGAGATAGGTCTCGCCCGCGCCGAACCCCACCGCCAGGGGAGCGCCGTGGCGGGCCCCGATCAGCAGGTCGGTCTCGCCGGCGAAGAGGAAGGCGAGGGCGAAGGCGCCGCGCAGCTGGGGCAGGGTGGTGGCCACCGCCTCCACCGGGTCCAGGCCGCGCTCCATGTGCCAGCTCACCAGCTGGGCCACGACCTCGGTGTCGGTTTCGGTCTCGAAGGCGACGCCGTCGGCCTCCAGCCGCCGCTTGAGCGTGCGGAAGTTCTCGATGATGCCGTTATGGACCACCGCCAGGCGCGCGGTGGCATGCGGATGGGCGTTGGTCTCGTTGGGCCGCCCGTGGGTCGCCCACCGGGTGTGGCCGATCCCGATGGGGCCGGTGAGCGGCGACTGGATCAGCTTGAGCTGGAGGTTGACGAGCTTGCCCTCGGCCCGGCGCCGCTCCAGCCGGCCCGCCTCCAGGGTGGCCATTCCGGCGGAATCATAACCCCGGTACTCCAGGCGCCGCAGCGCCTCGACCACGGGCCCCGCAACCGCCTCGCGGCCGACGATTCCGACGATTCCGCACATGGGTGGACTCCTGAAGGCTGGAAGGACGGCAGGCTCAGGCGGCGCGCAGGGGCGCCGTCAGCATCGTACCGGCGGCTTGGCGCAGGTCGCGCCGCGGCGGCTTCGCGCCGAGGGCGGCCAGGGCGTCGGGCGAGCCGACGATGACCCGGCGCTCGCCGCGGCGCAGCCGGGCCGGGTCATGGGCGATCGTGATCGGCTTGCCGGAGGCCAGGATCATGCCCTCCAGGAGGTCGCCGATGCGGGTGGGGACGCCGGTGCACAGGTTGACCACCCCGGAGGCCGCCGGATTGGCGGCGAGCTCGGCGAGGGCCCAGGCGACATCCTCGACGAGGAGCATGTCACGGCAGACCTCGATGTCGCCGGTGACGAGGGTTCCGCCGCCGGCACCGAACGCGTCGATCTGGCGGGCAAAGTCGCCCAGCGCGAGATGGCCGGGCAATCCCCGCCCGATCGGGTTGAAGATCCGCGCCACGAGCACGCGGATTCCGGTCTCGGCCGCGAAGGTGAGGGCGGCCCGGGTCTGGGCGAGCTTGCTCCGGCCGTAGGCCGTGAGCGGTGCGCAGGGCGCGTCTTCCCGCACCGGAACCCCGTCGACCACGGCCTCGCCGTATTCGGCGGCGCTTCCCGCCAGGATGACGGTCGGGCGCAGCCCGGTGCGGCGCAGGGCGGCGAAGAGCGCCTGGGCCAGGCCGAGATTGACCGCCTGCAACCCCTCGGGCGTCCCCTGCGTCGCGCCGGCGAGGTGGAACACCGTGGCGGGCCGGAAGTGGTCGAGGGCCTTCCCCCAGGTCGCGACGCTCCAGTGCCCGGGCGCCACGGTCCAGTGCTCGGCCCGGACATCCCGCCGGGTGCCGACCGTCGCGACGGGCAGTCCGCGCCCGTCGAGATGCGTGGCGAGGGCCCGGCCGATGAAGCCCCCCGCGCCGCTGATCAGGATGCCGCCACCCGGCTGGTGCGACGACATCGGGTCACGAGGCCAGGAACAGGCTGCGATCCGAGACGAACATCTGCTGGGCGAGGGCGAAGTCGTCGGGACGCCCGATGTCGAGCCAGACGCAATCCTCGTGGAAGCAGGCCACGTCGCCGCCGGCCGCCTTCACCTGGGCGATGAGGTTGGGCATGTCGAGGAAGGTGTTGGGCACGAGGTGCTGGCGCACCGCCTCCCGCGACAGGGCGTAGACGCCCATGCTGACGAAGTGCGTGCTCTTCGGCTTCTCGCGATAGGCCGTCATGCGGCTGCGCTCGTCGATCTCGATCAGGCCGAAATCGATCTTCACCTCGCGCTCGAACACGCCGATCGAGATGTCGGCCCCGGCCTCCCGATGGGCCGCCATCATGTTCTTGAGGTTGAGGGTCGTGAGAAGGTCGCCGTTGGTGACGAAGAAGGCCTCGTCGAGGTCGTCCAGCATGGCGCCGAGGGCGCCGGCGGTGCCGAGGGGCTGGTCCTCCAGCCGGTAGCGGATGTTGAGGCCCAGACGCTCGCCGTCCCGGAAGAACGCCTCCAGCAGGTGACTGAGGTGGTTCACCGCCAGGATCACGTCGGTGATGCCCGCGCATTTCATCTGGCGCAGCAGCAGCTCCAGGACCGGCATGTCGTTGAGCGGCATCAGGGGCTTGGGGAACAGCGCCGAGTAGGGATGAAGCCGCGTCCCCTTGCCGCCGGCCATCACCACCGCCTGCTTGATCGCCGGCGTCGAGGTGATCTGCGGCGCCAGGCGCTCGGATGCCGCGTCGTAGAGATGCAACGCATGCGCGGATTCCGAAGATCTCAGATGATGATCTGCCCGGTCCGGAACGACCTCAAGCATTGCGCCCTCCTAAATTTTCCGATTGAAATTGAATTTGTGGCTGACGAATATTGTCCTCGCAGTAGGGATTAACGGATTTTTAAGACTCCATAGCAACCGCCATGGTGGGCTTAGCGGCCGCATCCAAGGGACGCGCGCACTAACCCGATTTCGCTACGGTGTAGAGCAGTTGGGGGGAGCCCCTCCAAAGCGTGAAGCCCGGACATCGCTCCGGGCTCCCACGTGCCGGCGGGACGTCCCTCCCGCAAAGTCTCATGGACCGAATTTCGTCGACGAGGTTGATGCGTGGCCTGCCCGGTCACGGCTCCGCTCTAGGCGAGCGCACGCGCAGGTCGCCGATCGCATCCAACGAAGTTGAACGCCTGGCGGCGCCGATCATCGCCATGTCAGCCAACGTCCTGCCCGAGCAGATCCGGACGTCCCGGGAGGCCGGGATGGACAACCCTATCGGCAAGCCGTTCAACCGGGCCGCCCTCGACCGGATGGTCGACAAATGGCCGTGCTCGGGGTCGGGGGCGATGCCGCCCGCCGACCAGGCGGTCGCGGAATCCGGCCTCGTCGATCGCCGCATCGAAAACGAGATGGTCGTACGACGAGATCGTCGCCCTGATCGGCGCGCCGCGCACCACCGGCCTCCTCCTGGCCTTCGCAGAGGAACTGGACACGCGCTTCCTGCACGAGGCCGAGACCGAGGAGGCTCGCAACGGCCTGCGCTTCGAGGTCCACAGCTGCGTCTCATCGGCGGGGACGCTCGGCTTCCCGGCGCTCTCGGACGCCTGCCGCACCCTCGACGGCCGCGACGAGCGGCGAATCGCGCAGGCCGGGCCCGAGACCTTCCGCCGGCGGCTCGGCGCGGTGCGGATGCTGGCCCGCCGCGTGCGCGGCGGCGCTCGCGCCCTACGGCCGGCCGCGGGCGACAAGCCCGGCGACCTATCCGCGATCCGCCGCCGGCCAGGGCCGACCGTCCGGCGTTCGATCCGACGGCTAGGGTGCCGCGTCGGCCCGGGATGGGGTCGCCTCGGCCGTGGCGTTCCGGGGATGCTCGTCTCCGCGCGGATCGATCACGACCTTGAGCACGTCGCCGGGCTCGAGGGTGTCGGTCTCCGTGACGGAGAGGACCTGTGCGCCGCCAGCCCCGCTGCGCACGATGCGATAGGCGAGGACCGGATCGCGTGCCCAGCCCGCACTCATCGTCGCGCCCACGACGGAGGCCGTCGACAGGGCGCGTTCGGCGGAGACGATCTCGGCATCGATCAGGGCGATCTCGCGCTCGGCGGCGAGGCGGTGCCGGGCATTGCCCTGGTCCAGGGCCTCGCGGGCCATCCTCTGGCGCTGCTCCGCCTGCAGGATCCCGACTTCGTAGTCGCGCCGGCGTCCCTCCATGTCGATGAAGTCGCGGCGGACGTCGGCGACGCGCTCGCTCTCGACCACCTGCCGGGAGAACAGCGCCTCCATGGTGCGCAACCGGTCGCCGCGGGCCGCGATCTGGGCCCCATAGGTCTCCAGGCGCTTGCGCAGGAGGTCGACCTCGGTGCCGGAGGCGTCCGCCGCGGCCTTGCGCGATCCCTCGTCGCTGGCCTGGAGGCTCGCCTCCAGGCGCAGCACCTTCGCTTCGGCGCCCAGGAGAGCCGTCGCCTCCTCGGGTCCCGCCAGGGTCCGAAGCCGCTCCTGCGCCTCCGTGCCCATCCGTCCCGTGGTCAGCGCGGCCTTGCGCGCCAGCGCGCGCTTCAGCCGGGTGCGGGCACCGTCCTCCCGCTCCCGTTCCCGCAGGGTCTCCACCACCCCCGAGAGGGTGGCGGGATCCTTGTCGCGCCCCCCCGCGAGGGCCACCGCCTGCAGCACGATCATGCCGCCCGCGTACGGGTAGGCACCCGGCGCGCGGACGGACCCCACGACGAAGACGGGCGCACGCTGCACGAGGCCGACCGTGACCCCGCCGTGCCGGCCGAAGGCGGTCTCGAAGACGCCCATCAGGTCGGTCTTGAGCGTCTCCAGGGGCTTTCCGGCCGCCGGGACGAAGCCGAAGAACGGCAGCGAGAGGGCGCCACCCTGTTCGACGGCGTATTCGCCCGAGAGGTCCACCCGCTGGTAGAAGGTCTGGATCACCGCGGCGGCGCCCGCGGACTGGCCCTTGTCGCCGGGCGCCGGATTGGGGATCTCCATGGTCTCATAGAAGGTGATCTTGAGCCGGTCCCCGGCGCGGAGGACCGGCCCGCCCTCGGCCAGGGCCGCCCGACCGGCCAGAAGGGTGAGCACCGCGAAGGCGACGGCTCGGCATCTCGACATGACCTCGGCTCCTTGAGTTCGTGGGATTCGGCGTGTTCGTGGGATTCGCCCCGGTGATCGGGGTGTCGTCGGGGCGCCGCTCACTGCACACTCCGGGCGTCGAGCCCGGCCTTCGCTGTGGATTGAACCTGCGCCTGCTGGGCCTGCGCCTGCCGCGCGATGGTCGCCGGGGCGAGGGCGCTTCGACGCAGGGCGTCGAGGCCGAGGCGCTGCTCTCCGCCATGGCCGAGGCGCTCGGCCAGCCGCAGCTGGACCGGGAGCAGGTCGGTCGGGAGCCGGTCCCGGCGCAGGAGATCGCCCAGGGCCGCCAGGGCCGCCGCGTCGCCGGAGATCAGGCTGACGAGCGCCACCCACTCGATCCGGGCCGGAGCGGTCAGGGTCTCCGGATCGACGGATTCGAGGACGCGGCGGGCCAGGAACGGGTTGCCCTCGTGCAGCGCCAGCCGCGCGGCGAACAGGGGCTGACGCTGCAGGGCGGCCCAGGGCAGGCGGGGCCGCAGCGGCGCGATCGCATCGAGGCCGTAGCGCAGGGCCAGGGCTTCCACGATCGCGATCTGCGCCTCGTACCAGCCGGGTTCGGCGAGGATCCGCGAGGCCTTGCGCCAGAGCGCCGCGACGTCTCCCACCGCATAGGCGGCCGCCACGTAGCCGGCCACCGCGTCGGAGGAAGGCTGTGGACCGCCCTGCGCCCAGTCTTCGAGGAGCATAGTGGCGATGCGCCGGCTCCCGTCCTCGGCCACCACCCGCGCCAGGTAGAAGCGCGTCGCCGGGCTGAGGGCGATCACCTGCGCGCCGAGGGCGACGGCGGAAGCCGGGTCCCCCCGCGCCGCCATCCGGCGCACCACGTGCACGCCGAGCCAGGGCTTGTCGCGCCAATCGGCGACCCAATGACCGGCGCGCTCGGCGGCCTCCTCCCGCAGGCCTTCGGCGAGAAGGAGGTCGAACAGGACGATCCGACCGATCTCCTGCGTGGCCGGCATCAGCGCGTCGGCCCGGCGCAGGGCGTCCAACGCCGCCGCGCGCTCCCCGGCCCAGGACAGGAGAATGCCCAGGCGCTCGACGTCCACGGGCCGCAGCAGCGTCTCGTCGACGATGCCCTTCAGGAATTCGCGCTCCTCGTCGAGGCGCTCCTGGGCCCGGTAGAGGTCGAGGAGCGCCCACAGGCGCGGCCGGGTCGGGGCCAGGGCCACCAGGGTCACCAGGGTACGGGTGGCGGCCGGACGGTCGTCGGACGCCCGGTAGAGATTGGCGAGCCATTCCAGGACCTGCACGTCCCCGGGCCGCTCCACCAGGTACCGCTCGAGGAGATCCTCCGCGAGCCCCCGGTTGCCGGTGGACTCGAGGGCGCGCGCGGCCGCCGCGAGGAAGGCCGGATCCCGGCGTCCCAGGGCGAGGAGCCGCGCCAACTCGCTCGCAGCCTCGCTGGTTCGCCCGTCCCGCGCCAGCATCGCGAGCTGCTCCTCGGAGCCGGGCGAGAGGGCGTAGGCGGTCGCGGCGGCGGCAAAGGCCCAGAGACCGAGGAAGCGCCAGCCGATCCTCATGGCCGCCCCGCCGCACCCGCGCGTCCGGGTTCACGAGGACGACCGATCGACGATGTGCCGTGACTGGCCAACATGACGTGTTGTCCGCACCCAAGCTCCGATGCGAGCCATGAGAGCAAGTAAAAAACAAAACACAAGAATTCAAAACTAAGGTTTTCAAGCTGTATGATACCGCGAATGCGTCCAAAACCGGTGAAACTAATGCTTTTTCGCTAAAGGATGACCTCCTTTTTCATCGGGATCTGCTCGACGGACGCAGGCGATCCTCGGTCAACAGACGTAGGAGACCGTGAGCGTTGCCGCTTGGGAACCGTACCGTCCGCTCCCCCTGTGGCGCACGGAGGACAGCTCCCAGCCGCCAGTGGGGAGCCTGCGCGCGCCGAGGCCAGCGCCCACAAGGTTTCAGCAGAGCATTCGGAGCCGGATTTCCGCGATCGATCCCGAAGGAGACCGGTAATTCCCTATTCCGGAAGTCGAAAAACTACCGATATTCTATCAAAGATTAATACTGAAACGATCGTTAAGTAATCGCTTGTAATCCGCACAATCCCAATGTAGCTAATCAAATCGTCGCGGCACACATCTCGGATCTCACGAGTGGCGCTGGAGTCGGCGCATGCCGAAGACCGCATGGGAGGGCTGACTATGTCACTCGTCGCAATCGAATCGGGCATTTCCGTTGCGAGGGCTGAACAATCCACGGTCGTCATCATCGACCCCCGGGTCCTGTTCCGGGAGAGCTTGATCTCCCAGATCCAGAAAAGTGCCGACGCCCCCCAGGTCCTGGGCTTCTGCAGCGTCGGACTTTGGCAGAAGGCCGCGACGGAACGGCCCCCGGCCTCCGTCATCGTGATCGCGGCGACCCATCGCAGCATCGCCCAGATGGAGAGCGAGCTGGATACCCTCGTCAGCGTCAGTCCCGGCGTTCCGATCGTCCTTCTGTCGGAACTCGAGGATTACCATCAGGTCACCGAGGCGATGCGACGGGGGCTCAGCGGATTCATCCCGATGACGAGTTCCGTGAAGGTGGCCCAGAGCGCCATCGCCCTGGTGCTGGCCGGCGGCTGCTTCGTCCCGTCCGGGATCGTCTGCACGCCCCCCGCGCCTCCGGCCGCGGAGGCGCGCGGACGCGGGTCGGTCCGGCTGACGGAGCGCGAGGCGGCCGTGCTCGGCGTCCTGCAGATCGGCAAGCCGAACAAGGTGATCGCCTATGAGCTCAACATGTGCACCAACACGGTGAAGGTGCATGTGCGCAACATCATGAAGAAGCTCCAGGCCAAGAACCGGACCGAGCTCGCCTATCTGGTGAACACCAAAGGCGTGGTGTCCTGGGCTCCCCATCTCGGCGGCGCCTGGTTCCACGCGCGGCCCTCCGCGGATCAGGCGAAGGCCGCGCAGACCCTGACGGTGACGCACAACGCCTGATGCGGGCTCCGCTCGATCGCGAAGCGGTGTCCGTATCGGCAAGCCGGCGCGGCGCTCGAGCGAAGCCCGCATCCGCCATCCCCAAGGGATCGGACGGATGTGGTCCGACCCGGGGCTTCGTCCGCCGCCCGGATCCGAGCCGCGCCCGGCCGACCGGGCGCGCGCCCTCGGCCGGGCGGAAGACGGGCGGCCGGACGGGTAACACGGACGGATGACAGCATTGGTCCTGCGCTAATCCAAGATCGCTAGGTCAGGCGATATTTCTTCCCAGCTGAATTCCTGCTCTTTTCAAGATGTTTCAGGATCTTGCGGTGCGCCGGCGATCGACTTCGATGGCCTGCCGCGGATGCCTGTGGGGGGGGCCATGCGGTGACGACTGCGGCGGCGGGTGAGCGGGGCGCATCGGATCAGGATCGGTCCAGCCCGTTGCTGGGATGGCGGCGCTACGTCCCGGAGGCCATCGGGCTTGTCCTGCTCCTGGTCCTGATCGACCACCTGGTCTTCGACGGCAGCCGCTATGCCTGGATGACACCCCGGCCGTTCTGGATCCCGGTCATCCTGATCTCGGCGCAGTACGGCCTCGCGGGCGGCGTCTTCGCCACCCTGGTGGCGACCCTGGCGCTGTACAGCTCGGCACTGCCCTCGCAGCTCGCGACCCAGGATTACTACGCCTACTCACGCCAGGTCGTCGCCGAGCCGACGGCGTGGCTGGCCTGCGCCCTGGTCCTCGGCGGGTTGCGCAGCCTCCACATCTTCCACGCGGCCGAGTTGCGCCAGCAGCGGGACGACGCCCTCGACGAGGCCGACAGCCTCGGCCGGGGCCTCTCCGCCGCCATGGCGGAGATCGGTCGCCTCGAACTCCGATTCGCCGCCGAGACCCGCACCCTCGGCAGCGTGAGCAAGGCCTTCGCCTGCCTGGACGCCGAGGATGGCCTCCGCCTGGCGACGAGCCTGGCGGAGCTGGGCCGCCGGCTCGTGGGAGCCTCCCGACTCACGGTCTACGCGGCCACGCCCCGGGGCCTCGCCCCCCTGGCCACGGTCGCGGAGGGCGGAGCGCGCGACCGGGACACCGCACCGGCCATCGATGGCATGCTGGCCGAAGCCGTCGCGCAGGCGCCGGACCGGCTCTGGCGCCGGGATCGCGCCGCGGATGCCCGGAGACTGCCGGACGG
Source organism: Methylobacterium sp. Leaf88 (assembly GCF_001422795.1). NCBI lineage: Bacteria > Pseudomonadati > Pseudomonadota > Alphaproteobacteria > Hyphomicrobiales > Methylobacteriaceae > Methylobacterium > Methylobacterium sp. Leaf88. The sequence goes on from NZ_LMMK01000003.1 coordinate 47,396, forward strand.
CGCGGTCCTCGCCGTCGCCCTTCCGGCCCACGGCGCCCCGGGCCCGCGCGGCCTGCTCCTGATCGAGGGCCTGCTGCCCAACCAGACCCTCGCCGAAGCCGCGCCGCGCGCGCTGGACCTGGCGCTGGCCATGGGGAGCCTGGTGGCCGGGGCGGAGCGATGCTGATCGACGTTCCGGATCCGCTCGCCGCCGCGCGGCCCCGGACCGCCTGGGACGCGCACCTTCGCGTCCCCCGTTCCCCGACCGTGGTCGCCCTCGCCACGGCGCTCGGGGAGCTCGCCCTCGCCGCGGCGCTGCTCCATGCCCTCGTGGGTCCCGTCGTCGTCCTCGCGGGGCATGTCGGCCTGTGCCTGATCCTCGGCCTGCGCACCCTGCAGGACGCTCAGGCACCGGGCGAGGCGGCGCGGCTGGCGCACCTCACCCTCTGGACCTTCATCGGCGGTCCCTTCGGCACCCTCCTGGCGATCGGCCTCGCCCTCCTCGATCGCGGCGCGGCGCCTCCGCGACCGGCCGAGGCTTTCGGAACCTGGCTCGAGACGGAGGGTCATCTCGACCCGCGAACGGATTGCGGCCGGCTCAGCAGCGACCTGCGCGATGGGCGTCTCCGGGTCGGCAAGGCCAGCAGTGTGGTGCCCCTGGCGGACATCCTCGATGGCGGCGCGAAGGAAGCCAAGTTCGAGGCGCTGGCGATCGTGGGGCGGCGCTTCGATCCGTGCCTGACCCATGTGATCCGCGCCGCGCTCCAGGATAGCGACGCCTCCGTGCGCGTGCTGGCCTCGACGGTCCTCGCCAAGCTCCAGACCCGCTTCACCCGGGACCTCATCGCCCTGGAGGTGGCCGTCGCCCAGGCCCCGGGCGCGGCCGGCCCCTGGCTCGCCCTCGCGGCGGCGCGCCGCGCCTACGCCGAGTCGGGCCTGACGGAGCCCCTGCAGGCCCGCACGGAGATGGCGGCCGCCCGCGTCGCCGCGAGCCAGGCCCTGGCGGCCGAACCGGAGAACACGGCCGCCCGGGCGCTGCTGGCCGCCATCGAGGCCGAGAGCGGCGCTCCGACCCCGCCCCTCCCGCGGGAGGCCCTGCCGTGAGCGCGCAGACCGCCTCCGGCCCATCGGACGTGTGCCTGCTCGTGGAGGGCGGGTACCCCTACCTCCTCGGCGGCGTCTCCTCCTGGACCGACAGCTTCATCCGCAGCTTTCCGGACAAGCGCTTCAGCCTCGTGGCCTTCACGACCTCGGACCAGGAACGGACCCGGAAGTTCGACCTTCCGGCGAACGTCGAGCGCATCGTCGACGTGCCCATCGACGCCTGCCCGCCGGGACGCCTGCCGCTCCTGCGGGGGCGGGAAGCGATCGCGCCGCTGATCCGGGACCTGCAGGCCGTCCTCACCGATGGGGGCGCGCAGGCCTGGGTCCGGTGCGTCCGGGAGCTCGACCGGTGCGATCTCCGGCAGCGGGCCCTGCTCGATTCGCGCCCGGCCTGGACCGCGCTCGAACGGATCTACGAGGAGATGCTCCCCGGGGCGCCCCTCGTCGATTTCTTCTGGACCTGGCGCTTCCTGGCCCGCAGCCTCATCGCGATCGCCACCACGCCGATCCCGCCGGCCCGCATCTATCACGCCATCTCGACAGGCTATCCGGGACTGTTCGGGGCCCGGGCCAAGGCCCTGACGGGGCGGCCCTTCGTGGTGACCGAGCACGGCATCTACACCAACGAGCGCCGGATCGAGCTCTCCGTCGCCGACTGGATCTACGAGTCCGGCGCGGGCGGGTTCGACGTCACCGGCACGGCTCCCGAGCTGCGACGGGTCTGGCTGAACGCCTTCAACGCCATGGCGCGGATCACCTATGACGTCGCCGACCTCATCACGACGCAGTTCCGGACCAACCAGCTCTACCAGATCGAGGACGGGGCAGCCGAGGCGAAGCTGCGCATGATCCCGAACGGCATCCGCCTCGACCAGTTCGCCGACATCCCGCCCGGTCCGCAGCCGCGCCGCCCCACCGTCCTCCTGGTCGGCCGCCTCGTCCCGATCAAGGACATCCGCACCTTCATCGAGGCTGCCGGCCTGCTGCGCCGTCAGGTCCCCGACGTCGACGCGATCATCATCGGGCCCGAGGACGAGGATCCCGCCTACGCGGCCGAGTGCCGGGCCCTGGTGCGCCAGCTCGGCCTGCAGAACACCGTCCGGTTCCTCGGCCGGGTTCAGGACGTGAAGACCTATTTCGGACAGACCGACGTCATCGCCCTCACCAGCATCAGCGAGGCCCAGCCCCTGTCGATCCTGGAGGCGGGAGCCGCCGGCGTGCCCGCGGTGACGACCGATGTCGGCTCGTGCCGCGAGATTCTCGAAGGACCGGACGGGCCCGACTCCGACACGGCGGGCGGATTCGTCGTGCGCGCCTGCGACCCGCAGGCGACGGCCGATGCCCTCGCGCGCCTCCTGCGCGACGGCGACCTGCGGGCGCGCATGGGCCGGAGCCTGCGCGCGCGCATCCGTACGGTGTTCGATCAGGACCGGGTCGTCGGGCTCTACGAGGCGCTTTATGCGTCGCTCGACCCGGCCTCGCTCGATCCACCAGCCCCCCGAAGCTCTCAATCCCTGCGGGATGACGGTCCGGCGGCGGAGATCGGGAGGATTCCATGGCCGGCCTAGGCTTCGCCCTCGAGCGCATGACGCAGGGGCGCTCCCTGACCAGCACCGCCGGAGCCTACGTCTACGCGGCCCTGCTGGTGGCGGGTCCGTGGATCTTCACGGTCCTGGCGATCGGCGGCATCGATCTCGCCGCCTGTCCCACCGACGACTGTCCCGGACTGCCGCTCTTCCGCTCGGTCATCATCTACAACGCCCTGATCTCGGCGATTCTCACCGGCCCGATCGCCTTCGTCTGCACGCGCTTCGTCTCGGACCAGGTCTGGCTGAAGCGCGACACGAGCGTCACCTACGCGTTCGTCGCCGCGCAGGCCCTCTTCGCCGCCGCGGCCCTCGTCGTCGCCGGCCCGCTCTACCTGTTCGCGGCGGACCTGCCCGGCCCGGATACGGTGGCCGGTCTGCAGAACCTGCTGCTGATGGGCGCGGCCTGGCTCCTGATCCCCTTCATGGGCGCGATCCGGAGCCACGTCATCGTCGCCGTGGCCTTCGGCGCCGGTGCGGCCGTCATGGTCGCGCTCATCGCGATCGCCCCGAGCAGCGAGCCGCTCCGGCTCCTCACGGCCTTCAACATCGGGCTGACGGTCGTCGACCTCGTCCTCGCCCGCCGCCTGCTGCAGGAATACGGGGTGGCGCTCGTGCCCGATGCCGCGCTGGCGCGGTCCCTGCGCACGCACTGGGACCTGCCGCTGATCGGGCTCACCTGCGCCCTCGGCCTCTGGGTCGACAAGCTCATCATGTGGGTCGCCGCGCCCGTCGGCGTGACCACGGTGGGCGGCGCCTTCCGGACTATGCCGAACTACGACACGCCGATGTTCTGGGCGCAGCTCGCGTCGATCCCCATCCTGGCGGTGTTCTTCGTCCACGTGGAGACCAACTTCTTCCGCCTGAGCCGCGCCTTCTACGGCAGCCTCGCCCACGGGGTCAGCCGTCGCGACCTCGCGCGAAAGCAGGCACGCCTGTCGCGCTTCGTCATGGCCAAGCTGTCCGGGTTGTTCATCGCCCTCGCGGCCGTCGCCCTCATCGCCATCCTGGTCTCCTACGTGGCGATCGAACCCCTCGGACTGCGGGCGAGCCAGATGGGCATCCTGCGGGCGGCCCTGGTCGGAATGGTGTTCCAGACCAGCGCCTCCTTCTGCTTCATCTTCCTGCTCTACTTCGACCTGCGCCGCCACGCCCTCGCGGTCTCGGCGACGTATTGCATCCTGAACGGAACGCTCACCGCCGCCCTCCTGCCCCTCGGATTCCCGTTCTTCGGATACGGCAACCTGTTCGCCTCGGCCCTCACGTTCCTCCTCGCGGTGACGCTCCTCGCCCACGAGCTGCCCTGGCTGCATTTCCATGCCTTCGTCACCAACAACACGTCCCTGCGGCCGGCCGAGGCACGGGCCCGGCCGGTTCGCCGCTACTTTCGATTCAGAAGGTCGAGCGATGCGTGATCCCGCCGATGGACGCCGCAGCGTCGGGCGTCCAAGCATCCTGCATCCCAGCATCCTGCATCCCAGCATCCTGCGCCCCAATATCTTGCGCCGAAGCGTCCTGCGGCTGCTCGCCGGCCTCGGGGCCGCGGGCCTGCTCCTCGACCGGCCGGCCCGCGCGCGCGACCGGCTCCGCCACCCCCATCTGGCCTGGACGCTGTTCTACGGCGAAGACCTGGAGCCGGCCGCATTCGAGGGCTTCGACCTCGTCGTGCTCGATCCGGGCTTCAAGAGCCCCCTGACGCCGATGCGGGACCTCGGAACCGAGGTGCTCGGCTATCTCAGCCTCGGCGAGATCAAGCGCACGAGTCCCTTGTTCGCGCAGCTCGACGACCCGGATCTCCTCCTCGGCGAGAACCCGAACTGGCCCGACACCGTGCTGTGCGACGTGCGCCGGCCCGCCTGGCGTGCCCTGATCCTGGACGTCGCGATTCCGGCTCTGCTGGAGCGCGGGTTCTCCGGGCTGTTCTTCGACACCCTCGACACCCCGCCCCATCTCGAGCAGACCGACCCCGAGCGCTATGCCGGCATGCGCTCGGCCGCCATCGACCTCGTCCGAACCATCCGCCGGCGCCATCCCGACCGGATGCTGCTGATGAATCGCGGCTACGCCCTGCTGCCCGAGCTCATCGGGCAGGTCGACGGGGTCGTCGCCGAGAGCCTGCTGACGACCTACGACGCCCCAGCGAACGGCTACCGCTGGACGGAGCCCCGCGAACTCGACCCGCACCGGCAGGCCCTGCGCCCCCTCGCCGAGGCGGAGCCGCCGGTGCCGATCCTCAGCCTGGATTACTGGGACGCCGAGGACAGCGCGACCATTCGCGAGATCTACACCCGTGAACGCGCCCTCGGGCACCGCCCCTACGTCGGGCAGATCCTGCTCGACCGGGTCCTGCGCGAGCCGCACGCCCGTGCTGAGCGCTGAGCATCCTTCGGCCCACGCCCGAAATCCCGCTGAAAGCTTCCTAATCCGTTTGTGTCGATTGCGCAGATCCTGACCGTGCGCTGAACTACTTGAAACTGTGTTTCGGTAAAGCCGTTGGGGAGCATGAGATGGACGGAACAGCATGGCAGGGCAAGCGGGTCGCGGTGACCGGCGCCGGCGGATTCATCGGCAGCCACCTCGTGGACGCCCTGGTGCGGGCCGGCGCCGAGGTCACGGCGATCGTGCGCTACAATTCCGGCGCCCGGGTCGGCAACCTCGACTTCCTCGACCCCGAGGTCCGGGCCGCGATGACGGTGGCCTTCGGCAACATCGAGGACAGCGACTTCATCTACCAGACCCTCGAGGGCCTGGACGTCGTGCTGCACCTCGGCGCCCTGATCGCGATACCCTATTCCTACGAGGCGCCGCGCAGCTACGTCCGCGCCAACATCGAGGGCACCCTGAACGTGCTCCAGGCCGGGCGCCGCAGCGCCGTCGGGCGGATCGTCCATACGAGCACCTCGGAGGTCTACGGGACGGCCCTGCGCACGCCGATCGACGAGACCCACCCGCTCCAGGGGCAGTCTCCCTATTCCGCCTCCAAGATCGCCGCCGACAAGCTCGCCGAGAGCTATGCCCGCTCGTTCGAGCTGCCGGTCGTGACCCTGCGGCCCTTCAACACCTACGGGCCGCGCCAAAGTGCCCGCGCCTTCATCCCGACTATCATCTCGCAGGCTTTCGCCCGGGACGAGATCCGCCTCGGCTCCCTGACGCCGGAGCGCGACATGACCTACGTCTCCGACACGGTGGCGGGCTTCCTCGCGGCCGGCTCGCAGCCGGGCATCGAGGGGATGACGATCAATCTCGGCACGGGCGAGACCTACTCGGTCGGCTGGTTCGCCCACCGCATCCTCGAACTGATGGGTGTCGACAAGCCGATCGTGACCGAGGCGCAGCGGATGCGGCCGGAGCAGAGCGAAGTGCTCAAGCTGATCTCCGACAACGGTCTGGCGCGCCGCGCCATGGGCTGGGCGCCGCGGATGTCGATCGATGACGGCCTCTGCCGGATGATCGACTTCGTCCGCTCGAACCCCGGCTTCTACGCCACCGACCGTTACGTCACCTGACCCGGGCGCCCTGTCCCTGGCGCGGCGTTTCGCCAACCCGGCCCGGGCCGGCGCCGGACGCAGCCGGGGCTTCCCCGGCGTGACGGGGGGCCCGGACCGGCGATCAGCGAAGCAACCAGGTTCCGATGCAACACAGGGCGGCCGAATACACCGGATGGCCCTCGTCGTCCGTCACCAGCACCGTGAAGGCTTGGCAATGTCCGTCCGCCCAACCTTCGTGGATCGCGATCTCGGGCAGGATGCGCTTGGCATGAAGGACGGCTTCCCGCGGACCCGCGAATTCCGTGCCGACATCGTCGCGCTCGGTGTGTCCGTCGTAGATGTCGAAGAAGTACCGAGGCATGGATCCCTCCGCACAGGCCCCGAAGAGCCGCGACGGCTCGTACGTGCGGGAAGGCCTTAAAGGAGCGCGATCACCGGACGCGAATCCTGTTCAGCACGCCGCCGGGCGGCATTGATCCATCGCAATGCAAGCGAAAGACCGCGGATCATGGTCGGCAAGCTGTCCATGATGACAGCCGCTACCGCTGGTGTCTGGACCTCTCCAAACAGGCGCCGGCGGTGGCGTCATGCCTCCGAACGGCCGCGGCATCGCGGGCCGACGGCCTACGCCACACGCGGTGCGTTCGCCTCGGGCGCGAGGTGCAGGTAGGCCGGGTCGAACATCGCGAAGTCCTTGAGCGCTTCGACATCGGGGATGGCCACCCGCTTGCCGTCGAGGGCGATCAGCCTCCGGCGCTTCAGGCTCCCGAGCGTCCTGTTCACATGAACGGGCGACAATCCGAGCGCATCGCTCAGGTCGACCTGCGTGAGGGGAAGCTCGTACCCGTTCCCGGTCGCCAGCCCGACGGATTGGAAGCGCACCAGAAGTTCGCAGAAGACATGCGCGAGCCGCCTGTCGGCCGGGCGATGCCCCACGACGAGCAACCACTCGCGCAGGATCGCCTCATCGACCAGCGCGGCGCAGCGAAGGACGTGATCCAGCGACGGATAGCTGGCCGTGAGCCGGCCCAGAACGTCGTGCGGGACCCGCGCCACCTCGCACAGGGTGAGCGTCGCGATGGAATGGTCGAGCGCACCGATGATCGGCACGTTGAGATCGCAGACATCCCCCGGAATGAGGAAGGCGAGGATGACCCGGGTCCCGTCCGGCAGGAATTTGCAGCGGCAGGCCAGTCCGCTGCGAATGATGTGGAGGTGATCCGGAACGTCGCCCTCCGAGACGATGTCCGTCCGGGGACCGACGAAGCGGCCGTGAACGTTGGCCTGCTCGAGAGCGTCCCGGTCCGCATCCGAAAGACTGAAACGAGGTTCGAACTTGCGGATAAAAGATCCGAACACGTGCCCCTCTGAAGTCGCCACCGAAGATCGACATTTGATATTAGATCATAGCGATCCTCGAAAATATATAGTCAAAAAGTATGATCGTCTCCGATCAGCATCAGGATCGAATAAGTCGCTTTTGACGGATCATGCTGGGTCTGACGCCGGATATCGCGATCATTCAGGGCAGGATGCTTGCGAAGGGGTAGAGAATCCGAAGCATTACCCGAAGCTCTGATCTTCGGAAGAGTGTCGCGGCCGAGAACCATCGCAGGGCCCGCGATGGCGCGCTCATTCTCACCCGGGCAGCGCCTTCACCTCTCCGGGGCCTCTGTCCGCCCCCTTGGGCGTTCGGAGGGTGGCACCGGGAACGTCGGCGGCGCGGGAACCTCCGGCACTGCGGGCGGCGCGAGGGGCCGCGTCGTGGCGGCCGAGATCCGTCGGGGTCCGGCAGCGCCCGTCGTTCAGGGGCAGCGACGTGTCGAGGTCGTGGGGCAGAGCGGGAAGCCGAAGCGGGAGACCCCGAAAAGGCAGGGCGAGCGTCGGCCGCCGCCACGCGGTCGCGATCGGCCCGAACCGCTGCGCCGGCGTGGTCACCCCCCGGACCTCGTCCGCACCGCCGGCCATGGCGTGCGGGACGATTCCGTCGCCTCGGCGGTCGTCCGGTCCGAAGGGGCCCGCCCGAGCACGCGGACCGACCGGGTCGCGGCGCTCGCCCGCTGCGACACCCTCCCGGACGACCTGCCGTCCGCGTCTTCCCGCCTGCAGCCCTGTCCCTCGACACCGCCGTCCTGCGGCTCTCCCGGCCCGTGCCCGGACGCGAACCGCTCCGGCTCGGCCGGCCCACCGTGCCCCAGGCGCTGACCCTCACCGGGGCGGGGCTGTCGCGCCAGGGGCATCGGCTTCCTCAGGACGACCCGCCTCGACCCGGTGCTGCGCACCACGACAGGCCTCCTCATCGCGGTCGCCCGCGGCGGGGCTGAGGTCTGCATGGGGGATTCGCGCGGCCCCGTAGTCGCCGACGGCCCGGGCGTCTGGGGCGTCGCCGGCGCCGTCCGCTGGCCCGAGGCCGACCCATCGGCCCCGGAGGCCGGTTCTCCGGGCCTTCGGAGACGGACGCGCCGATCTGCCGCCGCCGGGCTGGTCCGTCGGGCCGTCCGGCGCTGTAGTCTCGCCGGAGCCCCGGGGTGCAGTCCGCGCCGGTCGGGGCCGGTGAGAGGGATGGACATGCTGGCCCCGACGCTCCTGCGGCGCCTCGATCCGACGACGCTGCGCCTGTTCGTGGCGATGTGCGAGGACGGCACCCTGACCCAGGCGGCCCGGCGGGCGGCGATCGCCCCCTCCGCCGTCAGCAAGCGCCTGGTCGAGCTGGAGCAGAGTCTCGGCGTCCAGCTGATGACGCGCCAGGCGCGGGGCATGGTGATGACCCCGGCCGGGGAGACCCTGCTCCATCACGCCCGGCGCATGCTGCACGACGTCGAGCAGATCGTGGTGGAGCTCGCCGAGCACGCCAAGGGCGTCCGGGGCATCGTGCGGATGTTCGCCAACCTGTCGGCTATCGTGCAGTTCCTGCCCGAGGACCTGCGCGCCTTCCTGGCGCGCCAGGAGGCCATCAAGATCAGCCTGGAGGAGCGCCCGAGCGGCGGCGTGGTGGCCGGCGTCGAGGCGGGCCTGGCCGAGCTCGGCATCTGCTCCGGCAGTATCCCGGCCCGAGACCTGACCAGCGTGCTCTACCGCCGCGACAGCCTCGTCGTGGTCATGCGCCACGACCATCCCCTGGCGGACCGGCCCGCACTCGCCTTCCGGGACACCCTCGACCACGACTTCGTCGGGCTGCACGCCGAGAGCTCGATCTATGCCAGCGTGCGCGGCGAGGCGCAGAGCATCGGCCGCCCCTTGCGCCTGCGCGTCCACGTGCCGGGCTTCGACGCGGTCCTGCGCATGGCCCAGGCCGATATGGGGCTCGGCGTGGTGCCCCTCGGGGTCTTCGCCCTCCTGGGAAGCGCCATGGACCTCGCCGCGATCCCCCTCACCGACCCCTGGGCCCAGCGCGAATTGCGCATCGTCTCCCGCCCCGGCGAACGCTCCCCGGCGGCGAGCCTCCTCGTCGCGAGCCTCACCGCCGACGCGGCCTGAGCCGCGAAGCGTTCTCCGGACGCGAACGGTCGTCGCCGAAAGACGGTTGGCCTTCGCCGGCCCTGCGCGGCTATCGATGGGCAGGAAGACGATCCGAGAAGACCGTCGCCGACAGACCACCGGAGGAACCGTTCATGGCCGGACCGCTCGCCGGAATCCGCGTTCTCGAACTCGGACAGCTCATCGCCGCCCCCTTCGCCGCCCGCCTGATGGCGGAGTTCGGTGCCGAGGTGATCAAGGTCGAGGCACCGGGGGAGGGCGATCCCCTGCGCAAGTGGCGCAAGCTGCACGAGGGCACCTCCCTCTGGTGGTACCTCCAGTCCCGCAACAAGAAATCCATCGCCGTCGACCTGAAGGCGCCGGAGGGCGCCGCGGTGGTGCGGGCGCTCGCCACCAGCGCCGACGTGGTCATCGAGAATTTCCGCCCCGGGGGGCTGGAGAAGCTCGGGCTGGGCTGGGCGGACCTCTCCGCCCTCAACCCCAACCTCGTCATGGTCCGGATCTCCGGCTACGGCCAGACCGGTCCCTACCGCGACCGGCCGGGCTTCGGCGCCATCGGCGAGGCGATGGGCGGCCTGCGCTTCACCACCGGCCATCCGGACAGCCCGCCCGCCCGCGTCGGCGTCAGCATCGGCGACACCCTGGCCTCCCTGCACGGGGTCATCGGCGCGCTGATGTCGCTCCTCCACGTCAAGACCGCCGGCGGCAAGGGCCAGGTCATCGACGTCTCGCTGGTGGAGAGCGTCTTCAACGTGATGGAGAGCCTCGTCCCGGAATACGATCTCCTCGGCGAGGTCCGCACCCGGACGGGCGGCGCCCTGCCGGGCATCACGCCCTCGAACACCTACCCGACCCAGGATGGCGGCTACGTCGTCATCGCGGGCAACAGCGACCCGATCTTCCGGCGCCTGATGCGGGCGATCGGCCGGCCCGACCTCGCCGACGACCCGGCCCTGCGCAGCAACGACGGCCGCTCGGCCCAGGCCGCGCGGCTCGACGCGGCCATCGCGGACTGGTCGGGCGCGCGCAGCATCGCCGATGCGCTGGAGGCCCTGGAGGCGGCGCAGGTCCCCGCCGGCCGGATCTACTCGGTGGCCGACATCCTCGCCGACCCGCACTACCAGGCCCGCGACATGATCCTGCCGACCGCGCTGCCCGGCGGCACGGCGGTGAAGATGCCCGGCATCGTGCCCAAGCTCTCCGAGACCCCCGGAGAGGTGCGCTGGTCCGGTCCGGCCCTCGGCGCCCACACCGACGCGGTGCTGGCGGATCTCGGCTACGACGCCGCGGCGATCGCGGCCCTGCGGACCACGGGAGCGGTGGCGTGAGCGGCGGCCTGAGGCGCAGCGGGACCGGAAGCCCGGGCGACGAGACGCCCCTGATCGTCCAGGAGGTCGCGCCCCGCGACGGCCTGCAGATCGAGCCCGCCTTCGTCGAGACCGCCGACAAGGTCGCGCTGATCGACGCCCTCTCGGCGGCGGGCTTCAGCCGGATCGAGGCGACCTCGTTCGTCTCGCCCAAGGCGGTTCCCGCCTTGCGCGACGCCGCCGAGGTGCTGGCCCGGATCACCCGGCGCCCGGGCACGCTCTACGTCGCCCTGGTGCCGAACCTGAAGGGCGCCGAGCGGGCGCTCGCGGCCCGCGCCGACGAGCTCAACCTCGTCATGTCGGCGAGTGAGACCCACAACCGCGCCAATATGGGCCTGACCCGCGAGGCCTCCCTCGACGCCTTCGCGCGGATCGTCGCGGCGGCGCGCGGCACCGGCGTGCGCCTCAACGCGACGGTGGCCACCGCCTTCGGCTGCCCCTTCGAGGGCGGCCAGCCGGCGGAGCGGGTCCTCGACATCGTCGCGCGCTACCGCGCCCTCGGGATCGACGGCATCACGCTGGCCGACACCACCGGCATGGCCAACCCGCGCCAGGTCGGCGACCGCGTGGCCCGCGCCCTCCGGCTCGTCCCGGCCGAGGCGCTGACGCTCCACTTCCACAACACCCGCGGCCTCGGCCTCGCCAACGTGCTGGCGGCGCGGGCGGCCGGCGCCCGGCGCTTCGACGCGGCCCTCGGCGGCCTCGGCGGCTGCCCCTTCGCCCCGGGGGCCACCGGCAACATCTGCACCGAAGACCTCGTGAGCATGGCCCACGAGATGGACATCCCCACCGGCCTCGACCTCGACGGGCTGATCGCCCTGTCGCGCGGGCTGCCGGCCCTCGTCGGCCATCCCGTCCCGGGGCAGGTGGCCCAGGCCGGGCGCCCCGGCGACCTCCACCCGCCGCCGCCCGGGATCGCGGCCTGAGGCGGGGGTTCGACGCAAGACAAGCCCAACACGCAAGATCGGCAGAACCCGCAAGACCGCCCGGATAAGGGCGGCGCGCCATCGAGACGCCTCCAGGGAGAGACACCATGACCCTCGCCGCTCCGGCCGCCCTCGGCGCGCCCGCAGAGACCCGCGAAGCCGCCACCTACCGGAAGATCGCCTGGCGGCTGATGCCGCTGATCATGGTCTGCTACCTGTTCGCCTTCTTCGACCGCATCAACATCAGCTTCGCCAAGTTCCAGCTCCAGAGCGACCTCGGCTTCAGCAACACCGCCTACGGCCTCGGCGCGAGCCTGTTCGTGGTCGGCTACGTCATCTTCGAGGTGCCCTCGAACCTGATCCTGTACCGGGTCGGCGCCCGGCGCTGGATCGCCCGGATCATGATCTCCTGGGGGCTCGCCACCGCCGCCATGGTGTTCATCACCCAGGAATGGCACTTCTACGCCCTGCGCTTCCTCATCGGCGCCATGGAGGCGGGCTTCGCCCCCGGCATCCTCTACTACCTGACCCTGTGGTTTCCGGCCTCGCGCCGCGGGCGCATCACCTCGATGCTGTTCGTGGCCTCGGCCTTCTCGGGCATCGTCGGCGCCCCGGTCTCGGGGCTGATCCTGAGTTCGCTCAACGGCGTCGCGGGACTGGCCGGATGGCAGTGGCTGTTCCTTGCCGGCGGCCTGCCCTGCCTGCTCCTCGGCGCCCTGGTGATGCGCCGCTTCGACGACCGCGTCACCGATGCCCGCTGGCTCACCGACTCCGAGAAGAGCCTGGTGGCGAGCCAGATCGCCGAGGCCAACCGCGGGATCGGCGACCACTCGCTCCTGGGCGCCATCCGCAGCCCCGGCTTCCTCAAGGTCGGGCTGATCTACTTCCTGCTCCAGATCGGCTCCTACGGCCTGAACTTCTGGGGGCCGGACCTGATCCGGACGGCGAGCGGTGCCAGCACCGGCCTGGTCGGGCTCCTGGCGGCGCTGCCCTACATCTGCGGGGCGATCAGCATGGTGGTGATCGGGCGGCTGTCCGACGCCTCCGGGAACCGACCGAAATTCGTGGCCGGCCTCGCCATCGCGGCGGCCCTGGGCTTCTTCGCCGCCGGCCTGTTCGACCGGCAGATCGTGCCGCTGATGCTGGCCCTCTGCCTCGTCGGCACCGGGATCGTCGCCTCGATCCCGACCTTCTGGACCCTGCCGCCGAAGCTCGTCACCGGGGTCGGCGCCGCCGGCGGCATCGCCCTGATCAACACCCTCGGGCAGTTCGGCGGCATCGTCAGCCCGGTCATGGTGGGCTGGGTCAAGGACCTGACCGGATCGACCACCCCGGCCATCTGGGTGATCGCCGGGCTCTGCCTCGCGGCCGCCGCCATCAGCCTGTTCGCCCTGCCGGCCCAGCTGCGCCGCAGCGACCGGATCGACTGATCCGTCGCGGGGCGCCCCTTGCCCGGGGGCGCCCCGCGTGACCTCAGGCGTGGGGGACGGGGAGGGGCGCCTCGTCCGTCGCGCCGACGAAGCGGCCGAGGAGCCGGCCGAGGACGGCGCCGAGGCTGTCCATGAGCAGGAACACCGCCGGCACGAAGACCAGCGAGAGCAGGGTCGAGACGATCAGGCCCGAGATCACCGCCACCGCCATCGGCGCGCGGAACTCGCCGCCGATGCCCAGCGCCATGGCGGAGGGCACCATGCCGGCCGCCATGGCGATGGTGGTCATCACGATGGGCCGGGCGCGCTTGCGGCCGGCATCCACGATGGCGGTGACCCGGTCGACGCCGCGGGCCATCTCCTCGACGGCGAAGTCCACCAGCATGATGGCGTTCTTCGTCACCAGCCCCATCAGCATCAGGATGCCGATCACCACCGGCATCGAGATCGGCATGTTCAGGATCAGCAGGCCGAGGATCGCGCCGCCGATGGAGAGGGGCAGCGAGAACAGGATGGTCAGCGGCTGCAGGAACGAGCCGAACAGCAGCACGAGCACCGCGTAGACCATCATGATCCCGGCCCCCATCGCCATGAGGAAGCCCGAGAACACCTCGCCCATGATCTCGGCGTCGCCGGTCTGCCGGATGGTGACGCCCGGCGGCAGGGTCTTGGCCGTGGGGGTCTCCAGCGCCTGGGCGATGAGGGAGCCGAGGGCGTCGGAGCCCTCCATGTTGGCCTCCACGGCCACGCGCACCACGCGGTCGTAGCGCTCGATGGCGCCGGGCCCCTGGTCGAGCTCGATGTCGGCGACGGCCGCCAGCGGCACGGCGGCGCCGTTCTTGGCCGGCACCTTGAGGTTCTCGAGACGCGAGACCGCGCCGCGGGCGCTCTCCGGCAGTTGCACCCGGATCGGCACCTGCCGGTCGGGCGCGTTGAACTTCGCCAGGTTCAGCCCGATGTCGCCGATGGTGCCCACCCGGACGGTCTCGGCGATGGCGTCGGTGGAGACGCCGAGATCGGCCGCCGCCCCCGCCTTCGGCCGGATGCGGACCTCCGTGCGGTTGAGGGGGGCCGTCGACATCACCGAGACCAAGTGGGGGATCGCCGCCATGTCGCGCTGGAGCCGGGCGGCGACCTCGGTGACCACGTCGACATCGGGTCCGCCGACCACGAGAGCGAGGTCGCGCTGGCCGCCGTCGCGCAGGGTCCAGGAGCGGATGTCGGGTTCCTGGGCGAGCAGGCCGGCGATCTCGGTCTCGATGGCGGCCTGCTTGGCGGAGCGCTGATTCTTCGGCGTCAGGTTGACGATCAGGGTGGCGAGCCGGGTCTCCTTCTTGCCGCCGGCCTGGCGGCCGCCGTCGACGAAGACCGAGACCACCTCGGGCAGGGCCCGGATGCGGGCCACCACCCGGTCCGAGACCGCGACGGTGTCGGGCAGGCGGGCGCCGGGCGCGAGCTCGACCATGAACAGCGTGCGGGCATTGTCCTGCTTCGGCACGAACCCCGAGGGCAGGAGGCCGGTGGAGGCCAGCGAGCCGGCGAACAGCGCGAGGCCGACGATCAGCGTGACGACGCGGTGGCGCACCGACCAGCCGACGACGCGGCCATAGGCGCGCATCACCGGGCCCTCCTTCGCCTCCTCGTGGTCGTGGTCGCGCAGGAAGTAGGCGGCCAGCATCGGGGTGATCAGGCGCGCGACCAGCAGCGACATGAACACCGAGACCGCGATGGTGAGGCCGAACTGCATGAAGTAGCGGCCCGCGATGCCGCCCATGAAGGAGACCGGTGCGAACACCGCGATCAGGGTCGCCGTGATGGCGATGACCGCGAGCCCGATCTCGTCGGCGCCCTCGATGGCGGCGCGGTAGGGCGATTTGCCGAGCCGCATGTGCCGGACGATGTTCTCGATCTCCACGATGGCGTCGTCGACGAGGATGCCGGTGACCAGCGTGATGGCGAGCAGGCTGATGCCGTTCAGGGTGAAGCCCATCGCGTCCATCGCCCAGAAGGTCGGGAAGACCGAGAGCGGCAGGGCGATCGCGGCGATCAGCGTCGCGCGCCAGTCGCGCAGGAACAGGAACACCACCAGCACGGCGAGCGCCGCCCCCTCGATCAGGGTGTGCATCGCCGAATCGTAGGAGCCGATGGTGGCCGCCACCGAGGAGTCGATGGTCTCGAACCGGATGTCGGGATAGGCGGTCTTGAACGCGGCGATGCGCGTCTCGACACCGGCCGCGACCTCGGCGTCGCTGGCGCCCGAGCCGCGCGAGACCGCGAAGGCGACCACCGGCTCGCCGTTGAAGCGCGCGAAGGTGCGCGGCTCCTCGATGGCATCCTCCAGCGTCGCCAGTTCGTCGAGGCGGACCTTGCGGCCCCCGGAGAGCACGATGGAGGTGGCCTTGAGGTCGCGCAGCGAGCGCGAGGCGGCCAGCGTCCGGATCGACTGCTCGCGCCCGCCGACCTCGCCGCGGCCGCCCGCCATGTCGGCGGAGGTCAGGCGCAGCTGACGGTTCACGTCGGCCGCCGTGATGCCCAGCGCCAGCAGGCGGTCGGGGAGCAGGGTGACGCGCATCTCGCGGGCGACGCCGCCGACGCGCTCGACGCCGCCGACGCCCTTCACGCCCTGGATCGAGCGGGCGACCTTGTCCTCCACGAACCAGGACAGCTCGGCCGGCGTCATGCCGGGCGACGTCACGCCGTAGATCAGGATCGGCAGGCCGGTGATCTCGACGCGCTGGATCACCGGCTCGTCGATGGTGCGGGGCAGGTTGATGCGGATCTTGGAGACCGCGTCCTTGACGTCGTTGACGGCCCGGTCGGTGTTCACCTCCAGGCGGAACTCCACCGTGGTGACGGAGGAGCCCTCGGTGATGGCCGAGGTGATGTGCTTGACCCCGCGCACCCCGGCGATGGAATCCTCGACCCACTTCGTGACCTGCGTCTGCAGCTCGGCGGGGGCCGACCCGCTCTGCGTGATCGTCACCGAGACGATCGGCACGTCGACGTTGGGCATCCGCGTCACCGCGAGGCTGCGGAAGCTGACGAGACCGAGCACGATCAGCACCAGGAACAGCACGAGCGGCGCGATCGGGTGGCGGATCGCCCAGGCGGAGATGTTCAGGCGCATGCGTCGGCTCGATGGGGGGTTCGGATCGGGAGACGAGGCGGCGCCCGGTCAGGGCGTCCCGGCCTCGGCGGTCTCGCGCGGGGAGGGGGCGGCGGCCACGGCCGGCTCCGGCACGGCCAGCGCCACCGGGCGGACCCGGTCGCCGTCGCGCAGGAAGCTGCCGGCGCGGGCCACCACGCGCTCGCCGTCGGCGAGTCCGGCGCGGATCTCGATGTCGTCGTCGTCGGACAGGCCGGTGCGGACCTCGCGGGCCTCGACCACGTCGTCGGCGATTACGAGGACGGAGCTGCGCTTGCCCCCGCCGTAGAGCACGGAGGCCTGCGGCACGGTCACGCCGCGGGTCCGGGCGAGCTCGACGGCGCCCCGCGCGAAGGTGCCGATGCGCAGGCGCGGATCCGGCTCCAGGCGGACGCGGACCTTGCCGAGGCGGGTCGCCCGGTCGACCTCCGGGTAGACGGTCCGCACGCTGCCCGACAGGCGGACACCGTCGCCGAGGTCGATCCAGGCCGGGGCGTTCTCGCGCAGCTGCGGCAGCTTGGTCTCGATGACCTCGCCCTCGAGTTCGATCTCGCCCCGGGCGATCAGGCGGAAGAGGGGCTCGGCCGAGGCGGAGGCGGCCAGGCCCACCCGGGCGGTGCGGCGACTGACGATGCCGGCCTCCGGCGCGCGGATCTCCGTGCGGGCCAGGCGCAGGTTCAGTTCCTCCAGCACGGCCCGGGCCTGGGCGAGGTCGGCCCGGGCGATGCGCAGGCCGTTGCGGGCGAAGGCGAGCTTGCCCTCGGCCTGGCGCAGGCTGGCGGTGCGGCCCTCCATCACGGCCGCGGTGGCGTTGCCGGTCTTCAGGAGCTGCTGCACCCGCTCGAAGGCGAGGCGCGCCTCGGTCTCGGCGGCCTCCGCCTGCTCGATGCTGCTCTGGGCCTGGGGCACGGCGGCCTCGGCCTTCTCCACCAGGGCCGCCTGCTGGGCGAGCTGACGGTCGATGAGGTCGCGCGAGAGACGGGCGAGCACCTGCCCCCGGGCCACCCGGGCACCTTCCTCCACCAGCACCTCGGTGACCCGGTAGCCCTCGATCTCGGGCGTCACCAGGATCTCGTCGCGCGGGACCAGGGTGCCGGTGACGACCACCGACTCGACGATCTCGCGCCGCCTGGCTTCGACCACGCTGATCGTCGGCACGAGGCCGGCCTTGACCGGCTGGGCCGCGCCGGCCGGCGGCTGGGTGGAGCCTGCCGGCGGCTTGGCCGGGCCGGCGAGAGCTGCGGAGGCCGGCAGCGCCAGGGCGAGCAGGGCGAGGCCGAGGCGGGCGGCGGTCATGGGCGGGGTTCCACGGCGGGGAGGGGGGCGCGGCCGGCGAGCCCGGCCTCGATCAGGGCCTGGAGCTGCGCCACGGCGAGACCCGTGTCGAAATCGGGGAGGATGGCCCGGCTCAGGACGATCCCCTTCAACTGGGGCGCCAGCAGGGCGTAGAGGGCCACCGGATCGCAATCCGGCGCGGTGGCGAGGTCGGCGAAGGTCTCCTCGAACCAGGCCCGGGCCTCCGCCTCGGTCTTCGCCGTGAGCGCCGCGATGGCCGGGTTGCGGGTGCCCTCGGACCAGATCTCCAGGCGCAGCACCGCCGCCTCCCGGGTCAGGGCGCCGAAATACTGGCCGAGCACGCCGAACAACGCGCCGCGCCGGTCGCCCTCCTGCTGGAGGCGCGTCACCAGCTGGGCGCCGCTGATCCGTTCCCGCTCCACGAGGCCCAGGACCAGCGCCTCCTTGGAGCGGAAGTAGTGGTAGAAGTTGCCCGCCGTCATGCCGGCCTCGCGGGCGAGGTCCTGCATCGTGGTGCGGTGGAACCCGTTGCGCACGAAACAGGCGCAGGCGGCGTCGAGGATCTGTTCCCGGCGCGCGGCCTGGCTGGCGCGGGCGTCGATGAGGGTGCCGACCGGCGAGGCCATGGTCAGGAGACCCGTCCGTCCGCCGACGGCGCGACCACCCGGCAGGCGGCGACCGAGGCGTCCGCATCGGCGCAGAGGCGGGCCTGCCAGCCGACCGGGCCGTTGCCGGTCCAGGCGATGAGCGCGGCCCAGCCGAGCACCAGCACGGCCCCGAGCAGCAGGTGCTCGGGCGCAAGGAGCGCCCGCGCCTTCCGCACCAGCGCCTCGAACGGGAAATCCTCGTGCGTCCGCTGCATCGCATCCTCCAACCGACACCATCGTCGTATTGAATGTTCATTCACTGGTCAATGAGCGTTCATTCTGTCCGTGCGGAAGGGCACGGCGATGGGGTCTCACGGCCACGAGCGCCCTGCCCCGCGGGCCGCCGTGTCAACATGAAGCAAGCCGGGACCGGAACGGCCGCCCGCCGCGCGGGTTCGAGCAGACCCCCGCGGAGGATCCCGGTCGGCTCGGTTCGGACACGCGCGACGTGCGCGGACGGCCCGTGGCGCCACGCCCGGCCCCGGCCGGTATCGTCCGCTCACCACCCGAGGTCGCCCGCACCGTGCTGAAGCCTTTCCCCCGCGAGGGCGGTGCCGTCGGCCGCACCGACGGATTTCTCCCGATCGAGGGCTACGCGGCGATCGGCGAGGGCCGCTCGGTGGCACTCTCGGGGGCCGACGGCTCCATCGACTGGTGGTGCTGTCCCAATCTCGACTCGCCGCCGCTGTTCGACCGCATGCTCAGCCCGGAGGAGGGCGGCTACTTCGCGATCACGCCGGAGGAGCCCTTCACCGCCGAGATCGGCTACCGCGATGGCAGCAACGTCCACGAGACCGTCTTCACCACGAAGACCGGACGCGCGCGCCTCACCGAGAGCCTGAACAGCGGCCCCGCCGGGCGCCTGCCCTGGGCGGAACTCGCGCGCCGGATCGAGGGTCTGGAGGGGCACGTGCGCTTCCGGGTGGCCTTGGTCTTCGGCACGCGGGGCGACACGGCCGCCCCCTATCTCTCGGGCAACAGCAACGGCACCGCCTTCCACGTGGCCGGCATGATGGGCCTGTTCCGCACCAGCGACGGCATCCGGATCGAGACGGAGAACGACCACGTCATCTCGGGCTCCGTCGAGGTGCGGGCGGGTCAGCGCGAGGTCGTCGCCATCGTGGCCGCCGAGAACCAGCCCCTGGTGGTGGCGCCGATCGACGAGATCGACGGGCGCATCGACGTCTCGTGCCAGGAATGGCGGGACTGGACCGAGCGTCTCGCCTATCGGGGCCGCTATGCCGAGCAGGTCGAGCGCAGCGCCCTCGCGCTGAAGCTGCTGCTCTACTCGCCCACCGGCGCCATCGCGGCGGCGGCCACGAGTTCCCTGCCCGAGGGCATCGGCGGCTCCAAGAACTACGATTACCGCTACGCCTGGATCCGCGATGCCGGCTACGTCATCAAGGCCTTCCTGCGCCTGGGTGCCCAGGCCGAGGCCAACGCGGCCCTGTCCTGGCTGATGCGCCACATCGGCGAGCACGGGGCGCAGGTGCTCTACACCCTCGACGGCGGCTGCGTGCCCGGCGAGCGCGACATCGATCTGCCGGGCTATCGCGGCTCGCGCCCCGTGCGCACCGGCAACGCCGCCACGGGCCAGCACCAGCACGGCATCTACGGCGACATCTTCGAGACCGCCGAGCGCTTCGTGGCCGACGGCAACATGCTTGACCTGCGCACCGGGACGCTGCTCGCCCAGCTCGCCGACCAATGCGCCGAATCCTGGAAGCTCAAGGATGCGGGCATCTGGGAGTTGCCGGAGGCCGAGCACTACACCGGCTCCAAGATCAGCTGCTGGCAGGCGCTGGCCCGGGCGGTGGAACTCGCCGATGGCGGCCACCTACCGGGCACCTGCCGCGAGCGCTGGGCCCGGGCCCGCGACCGCGTCGCGGACTGGATCGACCGGAACTGCTGGTCGGAGGCCAAGCAATCCTACGTCATGTATCCCGGCACGGAGAAGCTCGATGCCTCCCTGACGCTGGCCGTTCGCTTCCGCTTCGGCAACCCCGAGCGCCTCGCGGCCACCTGCCGGGCCATCGACCGGGAGCTCGGACGCGGCCCCTATCACTACCGCTACACCGGCGCCGAGGCGGAGGAGGGCTGCTTCCTCGCCTGCACCTTCTGGCTCGTGGAGGCCAGGGCCCTGCTCGGGGAGACGGCGGAAGCGCAAGCCGCGTTCGAGGCCCTGGTGAAGGCCCTCGACCGGAATTCCGGCACCTATTCGGAGATGGCCGACCCGGTCAGCGGCATCTATCTCGGCAACCTGCCGCAGGGGCTGACCCATCTGGCCCTGATCCAGGCCGCCGCCACCCTGTCGGGCCTGAGCCTGTAGATGACTGCGGCGCCCGGCGGGAGCTTTGGTCGCAGATCCGACCAGGGCCCTGCCGCGTTGCCGGGGAGCCCATCAGGAGACGGCAGCATGGCCAAGACCACGAACAAGACCACGGACACGACCAATCCGGACGTGACGACCTACATCCTGAAGCAGGCCATGGCCGCACGCGTCGACGATCACGTGGAGATCGCGGTCGAGGCCGAGGACGGAACCACCTTCAAGATCCGCGCGACGCCCGACCAGCTCGATGCCCTCACGGGCGACCTCGAGACCATTCTCGAGGCCGACGACGCGGACGCCTGATCGTCCCGGGGCCCGCCGCCCGGTGGGCCCCTTTTTGTTGAAGACAGCCCCGGAAGGCCTCAGACGCCGATGACCATCGATCCCCGCGACGCCGGCCCGCGGCCGCCCTTTCCCGGCGACCAGCAACAGGAACGGCCGGGCCTGACCTCGCGGATGCGTCCGGCCCCCGACCACGGCGAGACGAGCTACGTCGGCAAGGGGCTCCTCACCGACCGCGTCGCCCTGGTGACCGGCGGCGATTCCGGGATCGGCCGGGCCGTGGCCATCGCGTATGCCCGCGAGGGCGCCCACGTGGCGATCGCGTACCTGCCGGTCGAGCAGTCCGATGCCGAGGACACCGCCGAATGGGTGCGCAAGGCGGGCCGGCGCGTCCTGCTCCTGCCCGGCGACCTGCGCGACCCGACCTATTGCCGCGACCTCGTCGCCCGCACCGTGTCCGAACTCGGCGGGCTCGACATCCTCGTGAACAACGCCGCCGCGCAGGTGGTCAACGAGGACCTCGACGACGTGACGCCGGAGGATCTCGAGGGTTCGTTCCGCGCCAACGTGTTCGCGATGCTCTACCTCGCCCAGGCCGCCGTGCCGCACATGAAGCCGGGCTCTGCCATCGTGAACTCCACAAGCCAGCAGGCCAAGATCGCCGACAAGACCATGCTGGTCTACGCCGCCACCAAGGGCGCCATCGCGAGCCTGACCATCGGCCTGTCCAACCTGCTGGCGCCGAAGGGCATCCGGGTGAACTGCGTCGCCCCGGGCCCGGTCTGGACCCCGATCCAACCCATCGTGAAGAGCCCCGAGCAGATCGCCTCCCTCGGCGCCGACACGCCCCTCGGCCGCGCCGGCCAGCCGGCCGAACTCGCCCCCGCCTACGTGCTCCTCGCTTCGCGGGAGGGCAGCTACATGACCGGCGCGCTGGTGCCGGTCACGGGCGGGACGCCGATGTATTGAGGGGCTGTGCAGGCGAATACCGCTGAGAGACTTTACAGACCGTACGGAAATTCCGTATGTTCACGGCTGATGACGCGGGAGCGGTATGACCCTGTCAAGAACGCAGCCAACCTGGAGAAACACCGGGTCTCGCTCGCACTCGGGGATCGGATTTTCGCGGACGACGATCATGTGATCGTTCCATCCATCCGTGAGATCGATGGAGAGGAACGATTCAAAGTGATCGGGATCGTCGGCGATAAGCTCTTTACGGGCGTTTTCGTCCGCCGGTCCGGTCAGCCCCGCTTCATTTCGGTTAGAAGGAGCAACACGGGTGAAGAACGAGCCTATCGCGCTTCCGACTGATCCGACCGACGATCAGGATTTCGACGCGACGTCCGAGGCCTTGGACCGAGGCCAGCGCGCGCGGCTCATCCGTCGAACGCGGACCGGCCTCGGTCTGTCGCAGTCCGAGTTCGCGAGCCGATTTCGGGTTCCGGTCGGCACCCTACGCGACTGGGAACAGGCACGTGCGACCGCACCGGATTTCGCCATCGCCTATGTCAGGGTGATCGGCCGCTACCCGGACATTGTGGCTCAAGCGGTGGCCTGAGCCGAGTCGACTCTCAGCGTCCGGCCTTGAGGAAGGCCTCGGCGCTGCGCAGGCTCAGCGCCATGATCGTCAGCGCCGGGTTGGCGGCGAGCGAACTCGGGAAAGTCGAGCCGTCGCAGATCCAGAGGTTCGGGACCTCGAAGCTGCGGCCGACGGGGTCGACCACCGCCGTGTCGCCGTCGCGGCCCATGCGACAGGTGCCGATGGTGTGGGCGACGCGCTCCAGGGTCCAGAGATCCGTGGCCCCGGCCGCCTCCCAGACCTGATTCAGGAAGCGGGTCGCGTGAGCGTTGAGGCGCTCCTCGTTCCGGCTGTAGCCGAAGCTGATCGCGGCCTTGCGCATGCCCAGAGCGTCGACCTCGTCGGACAGCGTCAGGACGTTGGCGTCGCAGGGCAGGGTCTCGCCGTTGATGCCGATCCCGGCCATGTGGTTGTAGCGGGACAGTTGGTCGGCCAGCGCCCGCCCCCAGAGCTTGCGGCCCCGCGCCAGGGAATTGGCGAAGGTGAGGGGCACCACACCGAGGCTCTGGACGAGGTAACCGCCGGCGAAGTCCGCATCGGCCGGGCGGATCATGTCCTCGGTGATGAGCGAGGACGGGTAGCCCTTGTTCATGCGCATCTCGGGCTCGAAGGTGCCCCAGACCTGGGTGGCGACGTGGCCCATGTAGTTGCGCCCGACCTGGCCGCTGCCGTTGGCGAGGTCGAGATGCAGCAGGAGACGCGCGGATTCCACCGAGCCGGCGCAGAGGAAGACGGTGCGGCAGGGCTGACGATGGTCGATGCCGCCCTGGCGATAGATCACGGCCGTCACCCGGCCGTCCTTCGCGCGCTCGATGCCGTGGACCCGGGCCTCGGCCCGGATCTCGGCGCCGTGATGGACGGCGAGCGGCAGATAGGTGACGTCCATGCTGGTCTTGGCGCCGGTGCGGCAGCCCTGATGGCAGTAGCCGCAATTGATGCAGCCGGGCCGGGTCGGGCCGTGCTCCTGCGCGAAGGCGCGCGAGACCACGGCCGCCGGCGCATCGGCGTAGCGCACGCCGAGCGCCGCGCAGGCGCTGGCCATGGCCTGGGCCGGGGCGTTGCGGGCGACGGGGCCGAGCGGGTAGCTGCGCGCATCGTCCCAGGGATACGAGGCCGGGCCGGACACGCCGATGAAGGCCTCGACGCGCGCGTAGAAGGGCAGCAGCTCGGCGTAGTCGAGGGGCCAGTCGACGCCCTCGCCGGTCTCGGTGTGGAGGCGCAGGTCGCGGGCATCGGCCCGGGGCGTGAAGGCGCCCCAGTGCAAGGTGGAACCGCCGACACCGGTGCCGCTGTTGTTGCCGCCGAAGGCCTCGGGCGTCGAGCCGCCGCTGATCCGCTCCTCGGTCCAGTAGATCTCGTCGGCCAGGGTCTCGTCGAAGGCGAATCCCTTCGGGTCAAAATTCGGACCCGCTTCCAGGGCGACACAGGAGAGGCCGGCCTGGGCGAGGCGCGCCAGCAGGGGGGCACCACCGGCGCCGGTGCCGATCACCACCGCATCGACGGTCTCGGAGGTAGCAAAGCGACGCATCGCATCGAGGTTCATCGGGCGGTCTCCAGGGGGGCGTTCGGTTCCCAGGCCTCGCGCTGGCCGATGCCGACGGCGTGGAAGCCGGGCAGGGGGGCGGTATCGCCGCCGGCGCCGATGCCGCCGAAGTTCATGCGGGCGAGGGCGACGGGGTGGGCGAGATAGGTGCGGGCCACGTCCGCGCGCAGGTCCTCGAACCAGAAGCCCATCTGCTCCGCATCGAGATCACCGGAGACCGCACCGGATTCCAGGCTTCCGAGCATCGCGTCCTGCGCTTCGGCCCCGAGGGCGACGAAGGGCGCGTCGTGGGCGGCGCGGGCGGCAGCGTCCAGGGTGCGAAGGGCGCGCCGGTAGGCTTCCGGGTCGGGGGGAAGCCGGGCGAAGCGCCAGCCATCCCCCGCCCCGCTCGCCAGCCGCGCGTCGATGCGGGCGGCAAAATCGATGGTCCCGGCGCCGTCCAGCGGAAGCACCCGGGCGCAGGCGGCCCGCAGGATGGCGAGGCCGACCGGATCGAGGGCCCGGGGCTGATAGGCCGGATCGTCGGGCTCGGCGCGCTGCAGCAGGGCCGCGCGCAGGCGGGAATTCACACGGTCGGACCGGATCAGGGCCGCGTAGGGATCCGGGATCGCGGGCGCCTCGGCTTCGTTCGAGACCGCTCCGGCCGCGAGGCTCCGCACCGCTTCGGCCACCGCCTCGGGGCGCTCCAGGGGGATGAGGTGCCCGGTCCCTGCGAGAGACACCAGACGATGATGGGCGAGGTGCGGCGCCGTCAGCGCGGCCTGGGCGGCGGGGCCGAGATCGGCATCCTCCGCCCCCGCCAGGAGGATCGCCGGGCTGCGCAGCACGCCGATGCGCGCGCACCAGTCCTCGCGGCTGCCCGCGGTGAGCCAGAGCGTCCAGGCATCGGGGCTGGCACGCAGCACATCCGCCACCGTCCGCGCCATCCGGTCCGGGTCGAGGGGCCGGGCGATGTTCGCGGCGACGAAGGCCTCGGCCTCCCGCTGCCGGGTCTCGGAATCGGCGCCGATCCAGGCGATCATGGCGGCGCGCTTGTCCTCGCCCATGGGCTCGGGGGAGGGTGGCGAACCCGCCATGAGCACGAGGCCGGTCAGGCCTTCGAGGCCGGGCGCGCCGTCCTCCGCCTGCCGGGCGACCGCCAGGGCGACCTTGGCGCCCATGCTGTTGCCGGCCAGCATCCACCGTTCCGGCGCGTCGGCGCGAATCCGGGCGGCCACGCCCTCCGCCATCGCGGCGACGTCCCGGCCGGCGTCGGCACCGTCCGCGCCGAAGCCCGGCAGGTCGAGGGCGACGCAGGTCACGGCATCCGCGAGGTGTTGCGCGACCGTCTCGAAAGTCCCGGCACTGCCGCCGAGATAATGAAGGCAATATAAGACCGGGCGGTCGGATGATGGGATCGACATAGGCCCGAAAGAGCGCGCGGCGTCGCGCGTTCAAGTCATCGGGGACGCGGCGTTCGGCAGCAGCCCGGGCGCGGAACGAACGCCTACGCCGGTTGCGCGGCCTTCAGCGGGGCGCGCAGGCCTGCAGAGCCGCGAAGACGCGCAGGCTCGCCTCGAGATCGGCGGTGCCGACCTCGGCGAAGACCGTGGCGCGCAGGTGGGCGAGGTCGGCCTCCATGCGGGCGACCACAGCCGTGCCGGCGGGCGTCAGGCTGAGCACCTTGGCCCGACGGTCGGTGGGGTCCTCGCGGCGGAGCGCGAGGCCGGCCTCGCAGAGCTGGTCGAGGAGACGGACCAGCGACGGGCCCTCGATGCCGACGGCCTCCGCGAGGGCGTTCTGACGCGGAGCGCCGTCGAGACGGGCGATCATGATCAGCGGCACGGCGGTGGCGTCCGAGAGGCCGTGCGCCTCCATCACGGCGTTGGCGGCGCGGCGCCAGTGCCGCCCCGTCAGGAGCAGGGTGTGCGTGTAGGCGAGGCGGAGCTGGTCCAGGCGGCGGTCGGGCGGCACATCGACCGGCGCCGGATCCGCGGACGGTTTTCGGGGCGGCACGCGTGAGGCTCCTGTGACACCGACCGGTGGACGATCCGGTTCTCTTTTCGTTTGCGTATTATTAGGATGCAATCCGTTTGATCGCAAGCGGACATCGTCGTATCAGGGCACCAGCCCACGTCTCGTCGTCCGGATGCGCCCGGCGGCCCGCGCCGCACCGGCCCTTGATTGATCCGACGAGACGTAAGTAAGGACTGACGATGAGCGCCCCCGACGACCTCTCCTTCACCACGCAGCCGCACGCCTCGCCCGTCTCGCCGGAGCGCCGGGCCGAGCTCCTCGTCGATCCCGGCTTCGGGCGGGTGTTCACCGACCACATGGTGACGATCCGCTACGTCGAGGGGCGCGGCTGGCACGATGCCCGCGTCGAGGCGCGTGCGCCGATCGCCCTCGATCCGGCGGCGGCGGTGCTGCACTACGCCCAGGAGATCTTCGAGGGGCTGAAGGCCTACCGCACCGCCGACGGCGGCGCCGCCCTGTTCCGGCCGGAGGCCAACGCCCTGCGCTTCCGCCGTTCGGCCGAGCGCCTGGCGATGCCGCCGCTGCCCGACGCCGTCTTCGTCGAGTCCGTCAAGCAACTGGTCAGCGCCGACCGCGACTGGATCCCGTCGAGCGAGGGCGGCAGCCTGTACCTGCGCCCCTTCATGATCGCCAGCGAGGTGTTCCTCGGGGTCAAGCCGTCCTCGGAATACCTCTACCTCGTCATCGCCTCGGCGGTGGGCGCCTACTTCAAGGGCGGCTCCGAGACCGTGACGGTCTGGGTCTCGCGGGACCAGACCCGCGCCGCCCCCGGCGGCACCGGTGCGGCCAAGTGCGGCGGCAATTACGCGGCCAGCCTGCGCGCCCAGGCGGCAGCGGTGGAGCATGGCTGCGCCCAGGTGGTGTTCCTCGACGCGGTCGAGCGCCGCTGGGTCGAGGAACTCGGCGGCATGAACATCTTCTTCGTCTTCGACGACGGCTCGATGGTCACCCCGCCCCTGAGCGACACCATCCTGTCGGGCATCACCCGCGACTCGATCCTGACCCTGGCGAAGGCCGACGGCATCACGGTCGCCGAACGGCCCTATTCCATCGACGACTGGAAGGCGGACGCCGCCAGCGGACGGCTGCGCGAGGTCTTCGCCTGCGGCACCGCCGCGGTCATCACCCCGGTCGGGACCGTGCGCAGCGCGGACGGGGAATTCTCGGTCTCGGACAACGTCGCCGGCCCGGTGACGAAGCGCCTGCGCTCGGCCCTCGTGGACATCCAGCGCGGCAACGCCCCCGATCCCCACGGGTGGGTCACGCGGGTGTACTGAGCCGCCGGCAGCCCCGAGCCGGCTCAGGCGAGCCAGGGCTGGGCCGCGAGGTGCCGGGCTTGGAACGCCCGGATCGCCTCCGCGTGGTCGAGGGTGGCCCCGATCGCGTCGAGGCCCCGGACGAGGTGATCCTTGCGCCGGGCCGGGATGGCGAAGCCCTGCACCGCGCCGTCCGCGGTGGTGATGGTCTGGGCGGGCAGGTCGATCGTCATATGGTTCCGGGCGGGGTCTGCGGCCCGGGCCGACAGTTCCGCGACGGGTCCGGGCGCCAGCTCGATCAGCAGCAGGCCGTTATTGGCGGCGTTGTCGGCAAAGATGCCGGCGAAGCTGGTGCCGATGACCGCGCGGATGCCGCCCTGGAGCAGGCCCCAGACCGCGTGCTCGCGCGACGAGCCGCAGCCGAAATTCGGGCCGACCACCAGGATGCAGGCCCCCTGCCATGCGGGCCGGTTGAGGACGAAGTCCGGGCGCGGCTGGCCGGGGCCGGCATAGCGCAGGTCGTGGAAGGTGGCCGCCCCCAAGCCCGCGCGGTCGATCCCCTTGAGGAACTGCTTGGGCATGATGACGTCGGTGTCGATGTTGGCCCCGGGCAGGCCGGCGGCCGGGCCCGCGACGATCGTGAACGGCTGCATGGTCAGGTCTCCGGCGCGAGGCGGTTTTCCGGCGCGAAGCGGCGGCTGTCGGTGAGGTGGCCGGCAATGGCCGCGGCCGCCACCATGGCGGGGCTCATCAGGTGGGTGCGCGCGCCCACACCCTGACGGCCCTCGAAGTTGCGGTTGGTGCTGGAGGCGCAGCGCTCGCCCGGCGCCAGCACGTCGTCGTTCATGGCCAGGCACATCGAGCAGCCCGATTGGCGCCACTCGAAGCCGGCATCGCGGAAGACCCGGTCGATCCCCTCCGCTTCGGCCGCCCGGCGCACGCTGGAGGAGCCGGGCACCACCATGGCCTGGACGCCGTGCGCGACCCGCCGGCCGCGCACGAGGGCGGCGGCCTCGCGCAGGTCGGAGAGCCGGGCGTTGGTGCAGGAGCCGATGAAGGCGCGCTGGATCGGGATGGCCTCGAGGGGCGTGCCCGGGACGAGGTCCATGTAGGACAGTGCCCGGACCATGTCCCGGCGACGGGCCGGATCGGGCTCGGCCGCCGGATCGGGCACGCGGCCGTTGACCGGGCCCGCCTGGTCCGGGCTGGTCCCCCAGGTCACCATCGGCTCGATCGCGGCGGCGTCGAGGGCGACCTCGCGGTCGAACACGGCCCCGTCGTCGCTGCGCAAGCTCGGCCAATGGGCCGCGGCAGCCTCCCAGAGGGCGCCCTTCGGCGCGCGGGGCTTGTCCGCCAGGTAGTCCAGCACGGTCCGGTCGGGGGCCATGACGACGCCGCGGGCGCCGCACTCGACGGCCATGTTGCAGATCGTCATGCGGCCCTCGACGGACAGGGCCTCCACGGTGGGGCCGGCGAACTCGACGGCGTAGCCCGTCGCCCCGTCGGCGCCGATGCGGCGGATCAGGGCCATGACCACGTCCTTGGCGGTGACGCCCGGCGCCAGGGTGCCCGAGACCGTGACCCGCAGGGTCTTCATCCGGCGGTACACCAGGGTCTGGGTGGCGAGGTAGTGCTCGATGTCCGAGGTGCCGATGCCGAAGCCGAGGGCGCCCAACGCCCCGTAGGTGGTGGTGTGGCTGTCGCCCGCCGCCACGATCATGCCCGGCAGGACGAAGCCCTGCTCGGGGGCGACCACGTGCTCGATGCCCTGGAGCGGGTGCAGCACGTCGAGGAGCTCGATCCCGAAATCCCGGCAGTTCTCGTCGAAATACGCGACCTGCCGCGCCCCGCCGGAATCGGGCATGGCGGCGACGCGCTCCGCCGCCGTGGGATTGACGTGATCGACCACCGCCAGGGCGGCGTCCGGCCGCCAGACCCGGCGCCCGGCGGCCCGCAGGCCGCTGAAGGCCTGCGGGCTGGTGTACTCGTTGAGCACCGTGCGGTCGACGTAGAGCAGGACGCTGGCCCCGGGGCCTTCGGCGTCGTCCAGACGGCGCACGGTGTGGGCGTCCACCAGCTTGTCGTAGAGGGTGCGGGCCTGCATCGATCGGCTCTCGGGCTCCGGCGGGACTGGGTTCAAACGGGAAACGCGGTGCGGGACTGAACCCGATCCAGGGCCGCGAAGCCAATGCCGATGCGGCATCGGGTGATGCCGAGCGCCGCACCCGGAGCCCGCCGGCCGAACGCCTTCGGGCGACGGTGGCGGCCGGGTCCGGCGGAACCAGGGGCGGATACGGGCTTCGCTCGATCAGAGCGGAGACCGGATCGGCAAGCCCGTGCGACGCTCAAGCGAAGCCCGAATCCGCCACCCCGAGGGATCGAACGCATCGGGTTCGAGGGGTCAGGGCAGGGCGGCGCGCTTGCGCAGGATCAGGTCACCCCGGAACAGGAACTTCTGGGTGCGCTTGCCGGTGTCGACCTCGGTGGTAAAGACGTTGCCGTGGCTGTCCACCGCAAGGTTGTGGACCCAGTGGAAGTCGCCCGCCATCCGGCCGTTGCGGCCGAAAGCGCCGAGCACCTCGCCGGTCTCGCGGCTCAGGGTGCGGACCTCGTTGTTGGCCCCGTCCGCGTTCAGGAGGTAGCTCTGCTCGGCGTCGGGCCAGAGCGCCAGCTCCCAGACGGAGCCGTTGGCGCGGGTGTTCGCCTCGACGAAGAACTCCTTCACGAAGGTGCCGTCGCGGCGGAAGACCTGGACCCGGTCGTTGGTGCGGTCGCAGACGTAGACCAGGCCGTCGCGGGCGATCTGCACGCAGTGGACGGGATTGCGGAACTGCTGGGCCGGAGCCGCGACCGGGTCGTAGGCCGGCAGGGTCTCGTCCGTGGGCGGCTTGCCGTAGGCGCCCCACATCCGCTTGAACGCGCCGGTCTCGGCATCGAATACGATGATCCGATGGTTGAAGTAGCCGTCGGCGACGTAGAGCTCGTTGGTCTCGGGATCGACCTGCATCGCGGCCGGCTTGCCGAGCCGCGAGGTGTCGAGGCTGTTGGTCTGCGGGCCCTGCTTGCCGATCTGCAGGACGAACCGGCCCTCGGTGGTGAATTTCAGGATCTGCCCGTCCGTGTCGCCGTTCCCGGCAAGCCAGACGAAGCCCTTGTGGTCGATGTGGATGCCGTGCTCGTTCTGCGGCCAGTCGTAGCCCTCGCCGGGGCCGCCCCAGCTGCGGATCAGGGTGCCGGCCTGGTCGAACACCAGTACGGGGGGCGCGGGGCGGCAGCACTTGGTGCGGGGAGGCGAGAGGCTTGCGGCCTTCTCGTCATCGGTGAGGGTGCGCGGGCGCTGCACCACCCAGATGTTGTCCTGCGCGTCGACGGCGACGCCCGAGGCCTGACCCATGATCCACTGATGGGGCAGCGGTTTCGGCCAGGCCGGATCGACCTGGAAGGTCAGCGGATCCGCACACGCCACACCCGCCCACGCGACCGCGAGCGCGGCCAGACCAAGCCGAAGCCTCATGCTTTCCTCCCGATGTCGTCCGGCCTTGGCGACCGTCTCTTGATGATCGGCTGTTGCCGATCAGATCTTTCTGATCCGATCTTGCACACAGTATTCGCGCCCGGCGGGGAGGCGTCCAGTCGCGCCTGGGCGGAGGCGTGTCGCCGACTCGGATCTGTCACCCGGCCGGCGCGCGTCGGCCCCCCTCCTGGGACGCCCCCCGGAGGACCGCCTCCCACAGGATCGCCGCCCGCTCCCAGGTCAGGGCCCGGCGCTGGAGGAGCGCGCCGGCGCTGAGCTCCGACCAGAGGTCGTCCTGGGTGGCGAGGCTCACGACGGCCTCGGCGAAGGCCGCATCCGTCCCGGCGATCCAGCCGTTCACGCCGTGCTGCACCCGCTCGGCGAGGGCGCCGATACCGGCGGTCACCACCGGCAGCCCCATGGCCTGGGCCTCCGCCGCCGCAAGGCAGAAGGTCTCGTCGGGGGAACCGGGGCAGACCATGGCGCGCGCGGTGCCGTAGAACGCCGCCAGGGCGGCGGCCCCACGGCGGGGGTGGAACACCACCGGTCCGCGATCGTCGGGCGAGTCGGGCTGTTCGGATCCGAAGACGTGGAGCTTCGCGCCCGAGGCGATCAGGGGCGCGGCGCTGCGCCAAAGCCGCAGCATCCGGTCGAGGCCGCGCTGGGGCTGGGAGGCGTAGACGAAGTCCCGGCTCCGGCCCCGCGTCGGCTCGGGCGTCAGGAAGACGGGCGAGACGCCGTGCGGGACGACGTGGCGTCGCCGGAAGGGATAGAGCGGCGACATGTTCCGCGCCGCGAGGGTGCCGACGAAGACGGCCTCCGGCCGCAGGGACAGGAAGGGCAGGAGGTAGCCCTTCCGCACGGACTTCTCGACGTTCAGCGGATTGTGGACCCAGACGATGCCGCGCCGGCCCGGATGGGCGCGGAGCGGGCGGGGGTCGTTGCTGGTGACCACCGCGTCGGCCTCGCAGGCCGCCGCCTCGCCGAGGGGGATGTTGCGGACGCCGTCCCGCTCCACCGTCCCGCTCCGGCGGGTGGCCAGGGTCACAGCCCAGCCCCGTCGGGCCAGGGCGCGGGAGAGGGCGATGTTCGTGCTCTCGATCCCGCCGAGGCCGATCGCGGGCGGCGTGTCGAGGCCGAAGGCCACCGGCGTCGCGCAGATGAACAGGACCCGACGCATCGACATCTCCAGGGATCGCGTGTCCGGCCGGTCAGAGGCCGAGGCTCCGGGCCTGCTGGCCGAGCCAGGAGGTGGGCGGCGGGGGAGCGTCCCGGCCGATCGACCAGAGCTTGCCGCGCCAGGCATGCACCGAAACCGTCTCGGGCCCGATGAGCGTGCGCGCCGCCCGGTCGTCCGCCTCGGTCAGGAGGTGGGCGTCGTCGTCGCCGAGGGGATAGAACACCGCCCGCGCCCGGGCATGGCCCTCCAGGCGGAGCTTGCGCACGAAGTAGGTGAGGGCGCGCGGGCCGATCGCCAGGCGCTCCGGGTGGAACGGGATGCGCTTGCCGACCAGCAGTTCGAGGCGGCGCTTGACCCGGATGTGTCCGGTCGCCCAGGGCGCCCGGATCGGCACCGTCGAGATCGCGTCCCAGTAGCGGGTGACGAGCTCGGACTCCGGGGGGGCCGACAGGATCGCGTTGTTGAGGCGGCTCGCGTTGAGCCAGCCGAACAGGTACTCGGCCGCGCCGGCGGGCGTCTCGAGGGGGCGCTGGAAGACGCAGTCGAGGTCCGACCAGATGCCCTTGCCGTCGCGGATCAGGCTGAGGCGCAGGTAGTCGGCGTAGAAGGCGAGGACCCCGCGGCTGCGGTAGAGATCCGCCATGACGTTGGGGCCGATCCCCTCGCGGGCATCGATCACCGTGCCGGGAAGCCCCTGCGCGCGCAGGGCGGCGACATCGTGCGCGTAGATGTGGAGCGGGTGTCCGGCCGCGACGATCGAGGCGGCGCTGAGCCGTTCGAGCCAGGTCACCGGCCCTTCCCAGTAGGTGACGATGGTCCTCGGTGGCGTTCGCTCGGGCGCAACGGGCATGGCCGCGGATCGACTCATTCCCTCTCATGCCCTTCCGTCTCGCCGCCGCGCGGCCTCGGTTCCCCGGGGCTGCTCTATCGCGGCCCCTCCGGCGCGACCACCGCTAAATCCGGTCCGGATCACGGGGAGGCCAGGATCCGCTCCCGCAACGGGGCATCCGCGTAACCGTCGGGGGGCAGGCCGTTGGCGGCCTGGTAGGCACGGATCGCCGCCCGCGTCCGGGGGCCGATCTTGCCGTCGGCGCCGCCGGCCGGAAACCCGCGCTCGGCGAGGCGCAGCTGCAGCGCCCGGACGTCGCCGGTACTGGGCATCACCGCGTCGCGCGGCCAGTCCCGGATGAAGCCCGGCTCGCCGCGCAGGCGGTCGGACAGGTGCGCCACGCTGAGCGCGTAGGCGAGGGCGGTGTTGTAGCGCAGGATGACCCGGAAGTTGGGCTGGAGCAGGAAGGCCGGCCCGCGCGCGCCCGCCGGCAGAACCAGCGTCGCCGGGCCGCCCGCCTCCGCGAGCGGCTGGACCGGGATCACGCCGCGGTCGCGCCAATCCGCGAGGCTGCGCTCCGTGGTCTCGTCGGCCAGGGCGAGGTCGAACCCCTCCGGCAGCCGGGCCTCGCTGCCCCAGCGCGCGCCGGAGCGCCAGCCCATCGCCACGAGGTAGTTGGCCGTGGAGGCGAGGGCGTCCGGCACCGAGGTCCAGATGTCGCGCCGGCCGTCCCCGTCGAAATCCACCGCATAGGCCTGGTAGACGGTCGGCATGAACTGGGTGTGGCCCATGGCCCCGGCCCAGGATCCCGTGAGCGGCCCGGGGGGCGCCTTGTCCTGGGCCTGGATTTCCAGGGCGGCGATCAGCTCCGCGCGCCAATAGGGCGCCCGCGCCGTCTCGGTGCAGGCCAGCGTCGCCAGAGCGCGCAGGACGGGACGGACGATCCCGGGATCCTCGAGCACGCTGCCGTAGGTCGATTCGACCCCCCAGAAGGCCGCCAGGACGAAGCGGTCGACGCCGTATCGGGCCTCGATGGCATCGAAGGTCGCGGACCATTCCGCCAGCTTGCGCCGGCCTTCGGCGATCCGCGCCTCGGTGAGGTTGGCATCGAGGTAGGACCAGATCGGCGTCACGAATTCCGCCTGGGCCTGCGGCGCGGCGGCCACCTCGGAATCGAGGGAGAGGGCGCGCAAGCCGTCCGCCACCCGCGCAGGAACGCCACGCGCCTCCGCTTCGGCGGCGATCGCCCCGGTGCACAGCCCGAAGGCGCGGGGTTGCGCCTCGCCCCCGGATGCGGCACCCGCGGCGGGGGCCGCGGTCTCGGCCGACGCGGTACGGCCCGCCTCCGGAAGCAGGAACAGGGCGGCCATGAGAGAGATCGCGGCGGCAGGCCCGCGCAAAACCCCGGAGCGTCGCTGGCGGCACCACATGCGGGTCGTCTCCTCTCCTCGTTCCGTCGGGAGCCTAGCGTCGCCGATCGGAGGGCGGAAGCGGTCCCTGGCGACGCCTCGCTCCCCGCGGACCGCCGCGTGATCGGGACGCGCCGGCCTGGCCGCGGCACCCACCGGCCGTTGCGAAGCCGGCGCTGCGCGTCCACGATCGGGCGAGGGAGGATCGTTATGCGTTGCCGGAACCGGCGTGATCGCCCGCGAGGCGGCCGATGCTGATCGCGCTGCTACTGGTCGTGGGCGGGATCGCGATCGGCTTCTGCAGCCGGGTCATGACCGCCGTCGGATTGTCCGGTCTCGTGGTCGTCCTGTCGGTCGTGGTCTGGATCGCCCGGGGCGACGCCTCCGGCATCGGCGGCCTCGTGCTGCTCGCCCATCTCAGTGCCCTGCAAAGCGGCTACCTGCTCGGCGCCTATCTGCGCGTCCGCGCCGACGACCCCTGACGACGCGGCGGCCTCACCAGAACCAGACCGCCGTCTCGCTGAGCGCCAAGATCGGCCACCACAGAAGTAGGGCCGTCGCGCAGGAAACGAGCACCAGCGCCAGGGGCGGGCGCCGGTTCGGACCAGGACGGCGTGTCTTGATGCGGAACATGATCGATGCGGCCCGGGACAGTTCGACGTTCGTCTAGGGCTGAACTGCAGGGTTCGGACCGTCCCGGCGGCGAGGTCGACGCGACGGCGCGGCGCTGTATTCGGACATCTCTGCGTAACCAAACGCGGGGAAGTGATGTCCGTGGCCTGGTTCACAAGCAAAATTGCCGCAATGTGGCTCGACTCACGGCCGCGTTTGCCGCCTTGCTCCGCGCAAGGGGTCACCATCGATCCGTGCGGCCCCGGGGCGGCGCCGCACGGCCAGGGAGTTTTGACATGATCGGACGTGGGTATCGGACGCCGTGGCTCGCGGCGGCCTTCGCGGCGCTCGTCTGTGCGACGGGCGGGGCGAACGCGGCGCAATGCGGCAACAGCGCGGCCGGCTTCGAAGCCTGGAAGCGGGAATTCGCCGAGGAGGCGCGCGGCCGGGCCAGCGCCGCGAGCCTCGCCGCCCTGATGGGCACGTCCTACTCGACGGCGACGATCTCGGCCGATCGCGGCCAGAAGAGCTTCAAGCTCTCGCTGGACCAGTTCCTGGCCAAGCGCGGCGGCAACACCATCGTGTCCCGCGGCCGCGCCCTCAAGGCCCAGAACGCCGCCCTGTTTAACTCGATCGAGCAGCGCTACGGCGTGCCGCCGGGTCCGCTCCTGGCGATCTGGGGCATGGAGACGGGCTTCGGCGCGGTGAAGGGCAACGTGAACACGCTCTCGGCGGTCGCGACGCTGGCCTACGATTGCCGCCGCTCGGCCTACTTCACCGATCAGCTCTACGCCGCCCTCACCCTGGTGGATCGCGGCGTCCTGACCGCGAGTACCCGGGGCGCGGCCCACGGCGAGGTCGGCCACACCCAGTTCCTGCCCAAGAACGTCCTGAACTACGGCGTCGGCGGCAGCCTCGACAGCTCGGCCAACGCCCTCAACTCCACCGCGAACTTCCTCAAGGGCCATGGCTGGCGCGCGGGCGCCGGCTACCAGCCGGGCGAGCCGAACTTCGCCGCCATCCAGGGCTGGAACGCCGCCTCCGTCTACCAGCGCGCCATCGCGCTGCTCGGCGAGCGCATCGACGGCCGCTAGCGGCCCGGTCCGCGCTCCGCGCCCCGGCGCGGAGCGCGTCCGGCCTCAGGGCCGCAGCCCGGCGACGTCGTCGCTGCAGAGCATCAGGTCGGTCGCGCCCGCCACGAGA
Organism: Methylobacterium sp. Leaf88; assembly: GCF_001422795.1. Classification (NCBI taxonomy): domain Bacteria; kingdom Pseudomonadati; phylum Pseudomonadota; class Alphaproteobacteria; order Hyphomicrobiales; family Methylobacteriaceae; genus Methylobacterium; species Methylobacterium sp. Leaf88. The sequence goes on from NZ_LMMK01000003.1 coordinate 83,599, forward strand.
CCGGCGACGGCGCGCAGGTCCTGCGGCTCGCGCGGGCTCGCCGCCACGCGGCCGGCATCGCGCTTGAGGGCGCGGTTGCAGCCGCAGGAGGGCAGGCCTCCGTCGGGCGTGCAGGCATCGTGCCTGCGGCACGCGGCATCCAGCGCGTCGATCGGAGCCACATCCATGCCGTCGTTGCCGGGGCCGCAATAATGCCCGTGCATGAGCAGGGTCGGGCGCGGCGTCTGACCGGGACCCGTCAGGTCCTGGGCGGCGAGGGGCGTGGCGAGGCTGAAGGCTCCGAGAAGCAGGGCGAGCGTCAGGGTCCGCATGGCGGGTCTCCGGTCAGGGGATGGGGTCGGGAAATCGCGGGGTTCGAGCCCGCCGGACGCGTGGCGGCACCGACTATGGAATCGGGCGGACGCGGGCGCGGGGCTGCGCCCGAAGGCGGCAGGATGCGACGCGCTCAGGTCGGGGGAGCGCCTCGGATGAGCGCCCGGACGCGGTCCGGCCCGGCGGTTCCGATGGTCGGCGATGCGAAGGTCATGGTGTCACGGTCCCGCGTCTTGGCAGGACGGATCGGACGCGGGCCGCACGCGCTGGCCGCATCTGCCGTCCGGTAGACCCCTCGGGCGTTACAACCGGATCGGAACCGCTGCGTTCCATAGTTTTCGCAGAGCCTCCGGTCCGGACCGGCGAACGTTGGCCAGGCTCACGCCTGCAGGCGGGCAGGCGCGACGGGACCCCGACAGGTCAGCCGACGTCCAAGCCAAGCACCGTGCCGGTCTGAGCGCCCTTCCGCCGCGATCAGGAAACGCAATCGTTCCTTTTCCCGGCCATCCTCAGCAGGCCGCGACGTTCACCGCGAGGCCGCCCAGCGAGGTCTCCTTGTACTTCGCCTGCATGTCGTGGCCGGTCTGGCGCATGGTCTCAATGACCTCGTCGAGGCTGACGCGGTGAATGCCATCGCCGCGCAGGGCCAGGGACGCGGCCACCACCGCCTTGTTGGCCCCGAAGGCGTTGCGCTCGATGCAGGGGATCTGCACCAGCCCGCCGATGGGATCGCAGGTCATGCCGAGATGGTGCTCCATCGCGATCTCGGCGGCGTTCTCCACCTGGGCCGGGCTGCCGCCGAGGAAGGCCGCGAGGCCCGCCGCCGCCATCGCGGCCGCCGAACCGACCTCCCCCTGGCAGCCGACCTCGGCGCCCGAGATCGACGCGCGGGTCTTGATCAGGCCGCCCACCGCCGCGGCCGTGAGCAGGAATTCCCGGGCGCGGGCCTCCGACCAGTCGGGGCAGAAGTCCCGGGCGTAGCGCAGGACGGCCGGCACGATCCCCGCCGCGCCGTTGGTGGGCGCCGTCACCACCCGTCCGCCCGCCGCGTTCTCCTCGTTCACCGCCAGCGCGTAGAGGCTGATCCAGTCCACGATCTCGTGGGCGGCGCGCGCATTGCGCAGGCGCCCGGCGGTGAGGTCCTCGTGTAGCCGCTTGGCCCGCCGGCGCACCTTGAGGCCGCCGGGCAACTCGCCGTCCTGGCGCAGACCCCGGTCGATGCAGGCGAACATCGCGTCGCGGATGACGTCGAGGCCGGCCTCCACGGCATCGGGCGTGCGGGTGCCGCACTCGTTGGCGAACTGCACCTCGGCGATGGTCCGGCCCTCGGCGACACAGAGGGCGAGGAGGCCGGCGGCACTGGCATAGGGCAGGGGGCAATCCGCCTCCGCGCCCGCCCCCCCTTGCGCCTCCGCCTCCGTCACCACGAAGCCGCCGCCGATGGAATAGTAGATCTCGCTGTCGCGGATCGCCCCGGCGGCATCGAGGGCGCGAAAGCGCAGGCCGTTGGTGTGCAGGGGCAGCACGTCGGTAAAGTTGAAGGCGAGGTCCGCGGCCGGGTCGAAGGCCGGGCCCGCGGGGGCCAGCCGCTTCTCCGCACCGAGGGCCGCGACGAGGCCGGCCACCCCGTCCGGGTCGACGGATCGGGGGTCGTGGCCGAGGAGCCCGAGGAAGATCGCCGTGTCGGTGCCGTGCCCGCGTCCCGTCCAGGCCAGGGAGCCGAAGATCTCCGCCTGGATGCGGGCGAGCCCGGGCAACCCCGCGGTCCGGGCGCGGAAGCGGAGCGCGGCCAGCATCGGGCCGACGGTGTGCGAGCTCGACGGGCCGATCCCGATCTTGAAGAGGTCGAAGGCGCTGATCATCGGCTCTCGCGTTCCGGATGGGACCGACGCCCGGGCAGGAACGCCGCCACCGCTCTTCCACGCTGCGGGCGGGCGCCGGCCGGGAGGCGGCGCCCCGCCTGATACACCGCCGGGCCCGGGCCGCGCATCCTGAATTCGCGCCGCCGACCCGGGGCGGCGCGGTGGAATCCCGGCGGATCAGGCCGCGGCGCGGTCGAAATCGGTCCGGTCGGCGGCCGAGGCCAGGAGCTCGGCGACCAGGGCGACGAGTTGATGCCCGTGATAGGGCGTGCGCAGGCGCAGGGCCCCCGGCTCCAGGGCCTCGCCGTCGAGCCGGCGCAGGGAGCGGGCGGTGTAGACGACGCCCACCGCCGGATCGAGACAGCGGGCCACGCCGGCGAGCGAAAGGCCGTCCACCGTGTCGCGCACGTCGGCATCGGTCACCAGCACGTCGACGCGGCGCTCGCCGGTCTGGGCGAGGAGCAGGCTCTCGACCTCGCCGGCCGTGCGCGCGCCGAGCACCGCGTAGCCCGACATCTCCAGGCAGCTCGTGGTGATGGAGCGGGTCAACTCGTCTCCGGCAAGGAGAACCACGAGCGGTTGGCGGAACGCGGGCATCATGCGTGAACTTCCTGGGTAAACCGATCTCGCGCGCTTCGGCTTTCAAGTGGACGGTGGTTCGACGGTAGGATCGATCAATTAACGCGTCCTTAAACGACCGGTTTCACGAGGCAATATCGATTTGCTCGACAAGCACACAAGTTCGGCAATTTGGAGGAAATGCCCGCCTTATCAGCATCGACCTGCCTGAAAAGATAGCGCCCCAAGCAGGTCGGCCGCGTCGACTGGATTTTATACCCGATGGCCGCCTGGAATCAGGGCATCGCCGGGGTGAAAACCGGACGGCTCCGCTCTCCGCAGGCCTCCGCTTGCCCCAGACCCGGGCCGGGCGGGCAATCCCGCCTCGCGCTCGGGCCCACGACGCAAACCTTCGGCCAGCGCCCGCGATCGGGGAAGGAGCTTTTCCGTCCGGGCCGAAAAAAGCCGTTTGCTTCCTTTGACGCGCGATCAATACCAAGCAATCTTAAGAACAGAACGACGAACCCAAACACAGATCCGGGCAAGACCAGCATTCACGAGCATGTGAACGCTCTGGTTTTTGTATTCAGTCCGTCAACCGATCGACATCGGGCGCACTCCGTGCGCCCTGCCGGAACACGCGGCCCGATCAACGCAGGGGTGGGAACATGGCCTTTCAAACAGGAACTCGCGACGGCAGCGAGCCGATCCGCTTCGCCTACTGGGTGCCCAACGTCTCGGGGGGCCTCGTCATCAGCAAGATCGCCCAGCGCACGAGCTGGGACGCGCCCTATAACCGACGCCTCGCGCAGATCGCGGAGGAGGCCGGGTTCGACTACGCCCTCACGCAGATCCGCTTCACGGCCGGCTACGGTGCCGAGTACCAGCACGAATCCGTCGCCTTCAGCCACGCCCTGCTGGCGGCCACCTCCCGGCTGAAGGTGATTGCCGCCCTTCTGCCCGGGCCCTGGAACCCGACGCTCGCCGCCAAGCAGATCGCCACCATCAGCCAGATCACGGAGGGGCGCATCGCCATCAACGTGGTCTCGGGCTGGTTCTCGGGCGAGTTCCGCGCCATCGGCGAGCCCTGGCTCGACCATGACGAGCGCTACCGCCGCTCGGAGGAGTTCATCCGCGCCCTGCGGGGAATCTGGTCCCAGGACAACTTCACCTTCCGGGGCGATTTCTACCGCTACAGCGACTACACCCTGAAGCCGAAACCCGCCGATCCGCAGCCCGAGATCTTCCAGGGCGGCTCGTCCCGGGCGGCGCGCGACATGGCGGCCCGCGTCTCGGACTGGTACTTCACCAACGGCAACACGCCCGAGGGCATCCGGGCCCAAGTCGACGACGTCCAAGCCAAGGCGCGCGCCAACGGCCACGCGGTGAAGGTGGGCGTCAACGCCTTCGTCATCGCCCGCGACACCGAGGAAGAGGCCCGCGCCGTCCTCCAGGAGATCATCGACCAGGCCGACCCGGACGCCGTGAAGGCCTTCGGGCACGAGGCGAAGAACGCCGGCCAGGCCTCGCCGGAGGGCGAGGGCAACTGGGCCAAATCGAGCTTCGCGGACCTCGTCCAGTACAACGACGGCTTCAAGACCAATCTGATCGGCACGCCGGATCAGATCGCCGAGCGCATCGTGGCGCTGAAGGCGGTCGGCGTCGACCTCGCCCTGCTGGCCTTCCTGCACTTCCAGGAGGAGGTCGCGTATTTCGGCGAACACGTCATTCCGCGCGTCCGCGCCCTGGAGGCGGCGCGCCGCGAACAGGCGCAGGCGGCCTGAGCCGAGCCGGTCCCCGAACGCGCCCCCTGATCCGGAGACACCCCATGAACATCGCCGTCAGTCCGCCCCCGCGGGACACCGATCGCTGGCCCGCCGGGGCACCCGGCCCCGAGCGCCCGGCCGCGCCGGCCCACGTCATCCGCGACGCGGCCGAGGCCCTGCGCGTCGCCCACGCCCTGGCGGCGACGTTCCGGGTCGGCGCCTCCGAGCGCGACCGCACGGGGCGCCGACCCCTGGCCGAGCTCGACGCGTTCTCGCAGAGCGGCCTGTGGTCCATCAACGTGCCGCGGGCCCATGGCGGGCCGGGGCTGTCCTACGGGACCTTGGCGCAGGTCATCGCCATCGTCTCGGCCGCCGACCCGTCGATCGGGCAGATCGCCCAGAACCACCTCGGCATCGTGGCGGCGATCGACACGGTCTCGGACGAGGCCCAGAAGGCCCTGCTGTTCGGCCTCGTCCTGGCCGGCACCCGGTTCGGCAACGCCTTCTCGGAGATCGGCACGCCGCGCGCCGCCGACTTCGAGACCCACTTCGTGGACGACGGCGACCACGTGGTGGTGCACGGCACCAAGTTCTACGCCACCGGCGCGCTGCTGGCCCACCTCGTGCCCATCGTGGCCCTCGATGGCGAGGGCCGGGCCTGGTACGCCATTGCCGAGCGCAACGCGCCGGGACTCACGGTGATCGACGACTGGTCGAGCTTCGGCCAGCGCACCACCGCGAGCGGCACCGTGCGGATCGACGGCGTGCGCGTGCCGAAAACCCACCTGGTGCCGGCCTGGAAGGGCTACGCGCAGCCGAGCGCCGACGGGGCGATCTTCCAGATCATCCAGGCGGCCGTGGATGCGGGCATCGCCCGGGCGGCGCTCGCCGAGACCATCGACTTCGTGCGCACCAAGTCGCGTCCCTGGGTCGACAGCGGCCTGGCGCGCGCCTCCGACGACCCCCACACCATCCGCATCGTCGGCGACCTCACGATCCGCCTGCACGCCGCCGAGGCGCTGCTCGACCGGGCCGGCCTCGCCCTCGACGCCGCCGTGGCGGCGCCGGATGCCGAGACGGTGGCGGCCGCGCAGCTCGCGGTAGCGGAAGCCAAGGTGCTCACCACCGAGGTGGCGCTCGGCGCCAGCAACACCCTGTTCGAGCTCGCCGGCACCCGCGCGACGCTGGCCGAGCACAATCTCGACCGGCACTGGCGCAACGCCCGCACCCACACGCTCCACGACCCCGTGCGCTGGAAATACGCGATCGTCGGCAACCACGCGCTCAATGGGGTGAACCCGCCCTTCCACGCGTGGAGCTGAGGCGGGACGCCGACACGCACCCTCCTCGACGACGCCCCCCCGACGCCCGATTCGGTGCGCCGGAGCGCGGACCGAGACGCGGGTTCCACCGGGTGTCCCGCCCCGCATGCATGGAACCCGCCGGCACCCCATCGCGGACATCGTCCGCTCCAGGGGAGGGGTCCCTCAGGCGGAGCGCCGCGCCGCGGCCCCTTCCTCCGGATCGGGCGCCCGCCCGAGGCGGGCCTCGAGGGCCTCGAGGGTCCGGTCCAGGAGCGGCGACAGACCGGCGATCTCCGCGTCCGTCGGGAGGACGGCGCTGGAGCGAGCCCTGCTCTCGATCTCTCCCAGCACCAGGCCCAGGGCCCGGCCACCGATGTTCAGGCTCATCGACTTCAGGCTGTGCGCCGCGCGCGCGATCGCCTCGGCATCGCCGCGGCTTGCCGCCGCCGGGAGGTCCACGAGGGCCTTGGGCGCGTGGTCCCGATAGAGGCCGAGCACGCGGGCACTGAAATCGCCGCCGGCCCGGGCCGCCATGTCGATCAACCCCGCGAGCACGTCCTCGTCCAAGAGGCCGTCCGCCTCCGGCTGGGGCGCGGCGTCGGGCGAGGGACGTCGCGGCGCGACCGCGGTCTCAGTCTCGGCCTCGGGCACGAGGAAGGCCGCCAGCGTGTCGGCGAGGGCCGCCAGGGTGAAGGGCTTGGCGAGCTTGGCATCCATGCCGGCCTCGCGCCACGCCTCGGCGCCGGCCCCCACCACGTGCGCCGTGAGGGCCACGATGGGCGTGCGGACGCGGCCCTGCGCGATGGCCTCGGCCCGAATGGCCTCGGCCGCCGCGTAGCCGTCGAGGACCGGCATACTGCCGTCCATCAGGATGAGGTCGAACGCCCGGTCGCGACAGGCTTCGAGGGCCGCACGGCCGTCCTCGACCAGGGTGAGGGCGGTGACGCCGCAGCGAGCCAGGGCCTCGCGGGCGACCTCGCGGTTCACCGGGCTGTCGTCGGCCAGGAGGATGCGCGCGGCGGGGAATTGCGGCAGGCGCGTGCGGGCGGACAGGCGGGGGCCGGAGACGAACGGCGTCCCGCCGGCCAAAGAATCCAGGGCACCGCGCCACTCCTCCTGGACGACCGGCCAGCCGAGGAGGTGGTCGGCCCAGCCCGCCTCCAGGACCGGCGCCGCGGCGGCATCGCCGAGGCGCGCCAGGGCCAGGACCCGGCCCGGCCCGCTCGGGCGACGGCCCAGGGCCAGGATCGTGGCCGCATCCGCGATCCAGTGCGCCGCCCCGGCCTCGGCGGCCTCCGCCGGAAGGCAGGTGAACCCGGCCTCGGCGAGGCGGAGCCCGAGGCACTCCCGCGTGGCCTCGCCCGACAGCGCGAGCACGATCCCGGCTCCGACCGCGTCGGTGCGCCGGACGAGGGTCGGCGCATCGGCGTCGCCCGCCTCCAGGGGCAGCTCGGCCCAGAAGGTCGAGCCGGCGCCGAGCTCGCTCTCGACGCCCATGCGGCCGCCCATGGCGAGGGCGAGGCGATGGGCGATCGAGAGGCCGAGGCCGGTACCGCCGAAGCGCCGGGTGGTCGACTGATCGGCCTGCGCGAAGGCCGAGAACAGGGTGCCGACCTTGTCGGCCGGGATGCCGACGCCGGTATCCCGGACGCTGAGGCGCAGCATGCCGGCCGCGCCGCGCTCCAGCCGCACCAGGACCGAGCCGGACGGGGTGAACTTCAGGGCATTGTTGACGAAGTTGCTGAGGATCTGGCCGAGGCGCACCGGATCGCCGATCACGTGGCGCGGCACGTCCGGCGCCACGTAGGCGGCGAGGTCGAGGCCGTTCTCGACGGCCTTCTCGGCGAAGAGCGAGATCACCGTGTCGACGACCTCGGACGGATCGACGGCGATCCGCTCCAGATCGAGCTTGCCCGCCTCCACCTTCGCGAAGTCGAGGATGTCGTTGATGATCGCCAGCAGGCTCTGCCCGGAGCGGGCGACCACCTCGGCGTAGCGCTGCTGCCGCTGCGGCAGGTCGGAGGCCGCCAGGAGTTCGGCCATCACCAGCATGCCGTTAAGCGGCGTGCGGATCTCGTGGCTCATGGTGGCCAGGAAGGTCGACTTGGCGGCGTTGGCGGCCTCGGCCGCCTGCTTGGCCTCGTGCAGGTCGGCGGTCCGTTCCGCCACGTCGGCCTCCAGGCGCTGCATGTGCTGCGCCAGGCGGGCGTCGCGCTCCCGCACGGTGTCGAGGAGCGCGTTGAACGAGCGCGCCAGCACGCCGACCTCGTCGTCGCGCGCGATCACCGCGCCTTGCGTGTAGTCCTGCTCGATGCGGACGCGGTCCATGGTGCCGGCGAGCGCCGCGATCGGCTGGGTGATCCCCCGCTGGATCGCGTAGGAGATCGCGAAGCCCAGGACCATGACGAGGCTCGAGATCAAGGCCGAGGTCCGGAGCAGCGCCAGCAGGCGGTCGTTGAGGTCGGCCAGGTCGGAGACGAGGATGAGATTGCCCACCGTCCGGCCCGCCTCCTCGACGGTCACCGCCACCAGGGCGGTCCGGCTGGCGAGGAGGGCCAGGGGCGACTGCCCCTTGCGCAGGTCGAAATCATCGGTGAGGCGGGCCGTGAGGCCCCGGTCCGCCAGGATCGAGCCGTCGGGCCGCTCGATGGCCGCATAGACCAGCTCGCTCCGCTCGGCCGCTCCGGGACTGCCGTCCGGGGTCTCGCCGTCGTTCGTCTCGCCGTTGAGGATCCTGGCGTCGCGGGTCTTGCCGATGGCGTTCAGGACGCGGGCCGCCGCCGCCTCGTCCCCGGCCGCCGTGGCCCCCGCGCTCGCCGCCGCGAGCACGTTGGCGATGGCGACGAGGGCATCCCGCTTGTCGTCGGCGTAGCGGTTCACCTCCTGCCAGAGCGAGAGCAGCGTTCCGGCCAGGAAGGCGATCGCCACGGAAGCGCACATCGCCAGGGCCAGGCGTCCGGCCAGGGTGCGCTGCCGACCCGGACGCCGGGCGGACGGACGGGTTTCGCGGGACGGGTCGGGCGCGTGCCGGGGATCGGTCATGGTCGCGCCAGCGTACCGGCTGTTGGTTGGAAGGGTCTTAATCGTCCACCGAGCGCACAGTCACGTCACGGCCGGAACGGGCCCAGAGGCACGAATTCGGCCAACCCCATCCGCAACCAGTGCGAGCACCGAAAGTCCAGCAGCGCTCAGGCGCTGAACCTCTGCTTCCGGATTCGGTCATCGGGAGAGACGATCCCTCACAAACTCCCGGTGGTGCGGCGGCGAATGCGTCGATGCATTCAGGGCGGGAAACCTTTTAGGCTGGCTTGCCGGAATCTTAAGGGCTCGGCGCTAGACCAGGGCAGGGCTGCCGACGCCCCCTCGAACGCGTTCCGATCGGCCGCCCGATCCGTATGCCGCCCCTCCCCATGTGCGATCCCGCGAAACCCGAACCTGCAAATTCCGAACTCGCAAATGTCGAACTCGCAGGTCCTGATCGCGCGAGTCCTGAGCCCGCGAGTCCTGAGCTCGCAAATCCCGAGCTCGCAAATCCCGAGCTCGCAAGTCCCGATCGCGTCGTCGCGGGTCCCGGCCGCTCACCCGGCGACGGAGGCGGGAGGCGCCTGCGCATCGTCCCGGCACGATCCGGTCCGCAGCGGTTCGGGCAGGATCAGTCGGGCGCCATGGCGGTCGAATTCGCCCTGGTCCTGTTTCCGCTCTGCATCCTGATCTTCTTCGTCATCGAGAACGCGCTGGTGTTCTGGGTCACGTCCGCGCTGGACAACGGCCTCGATGCCTCGATGCGGCAGTTCTACGTCCAGTCCGGCGCCTCGGCGACCTCGCTCCTCGACGCCGTGCGCAGCGAGGTCTGCCGCCAGGTCAATCCGTTCGTCCGCTGCGAGAACCTGAAGATCGACATCGGAGTCTACGACAGCTTCACCCGGATCGACCGGACCAGCCCCATCGACCCCGCCTCGGGAACCTGGCGGGCGAATTTCGGCACCCAGCACGGCTGTCTCACGAAGGGCAGCGTGGTGGTGGTCCAGGCCGCCTTCGCGCAGCACACGTTCCAGAAGTTCGGCGTCGTGAAGACCCAGTTTCAGGACGGAAGCTGGCTCATCAACGCCACGTCCGTGCTGCAGCTGGAGGGTAATTCCACCGGCGGCAGCGGCTGTTGAGCCATGCTGGCCACGCGCCTCCGCTCCGCGATCGCGATCCGTCCGATGGGTGTGCGAGCCGCCGCGGGCTTCGCGCGGGCCGAGGACGGCGTCGCGATCGTCGAATTCGCCCTGATCGTCCCGGTGCTGCTGCTCATCTACTTCGGGACCGTGGAGATCACGAGCGTGATGCGCAACGTGCGCAAGGTCGACATCCTGTCCCGCACCATCGGTGACACGCTCTCCCAGCGCACGATGCCGACGGCGGATGAGGTGAACGACGTGTTCCAGGTGGGACCCATCGTGCTCGCTCCCTTCGATGGCACCGGGCTGCAGATGACGGTGAGCGCGGTCGGGGTGGTGGGCGACACCGAGACGGGCCCGCTGCAGATCTGTTCCAGCGTGGCCACGGCGGGATCGCCGGTCCGCACCGCCGGGGCGCCGGCCCCCGTCGCCGTCGCCGACAGCCTGCAGCCGAAGGGGACGCGCCTGCTGCTCGTGGAGATCAGCGTCCCCTACAAGCCGGTGACCGGCTCCTCCCTGTTCAGCGATGGCGGCCCAGGCTTCGTCATCACCCGCAGGACCCTGTGGCCGGTCCGGTACGGACGGCGCTACGCGAGCATGAGCCCCGAGGTCGTCCTGGGCAACGGCGCCTCCTGCCCGCCGCGCTGAGCGGCCGGCCCGGTCGAGTGCAGGAGCCGGGGGCCGGGGGCCGGGAGCCGATGGCGCTCGACCTACTGCGTGAGCTGCGTGTCGGCCGAGCTCGGTCCGACGCCGGCCGGCACGGGCACGTCGGTGCTGCCGTAGCGGGCGTTCAGCATCAGGTTCGGGCCGTCATAGAGATTGATCGTGCGGGCGATGATCACCGTGTAGGCCGACTGGTCGGCCACCGGCTTCTTGGAATCGATGATCAGGCGTCCGAGGGGCAGGTAGATGGTCCCCAGGAGCGTGCGGGCGTTGTCGCTGATGATGCGGTACTCGCGCAGGGCGACGAACCCGCCGGGCGCGGGCTTGGGCTTGCCCTTGCCGCTGAGGGGCGGGGGCAGGGTGGCCGGAATGGTCGCGTTGCGGTCCTCGAAGAACAGCAGCCCCGCCAGGAGGCCGTCCTTCGGCGCGGTGAGGCTGACGACGCTCTTCTCATCGAAGAGCAGGCCGCCGCGCACCCCGGTGAAGTAGAAGCCCGTGTTGACGCCGCTCAGGCTGGCGCCCTTGTCGACGACGAGGGGGCCGTCCTTGAGGATGTAGATCCCGGGCTGCAGCGTCACGGTCGCGCCCTTGGTGAGGTGCAGGCCGCCGCAATAGGTGCCGGGCTGCAGGGTGACGATCCCGCTCACGACGTTGACGCCGTAGGTCGGGTCGTCGATGCCGTCGACGAACTTCTTCGGATCGACGAAGAACCCGAGGCTGACGCAGGAGCCCGGCGTCGGGCCCTGCCGGTCGATCAGGGGATCGCGCAGGGCGGGGCACCCGGTGGCCGGCGGCGGCGTGAAGTTGGCGCCCGATCCGGAATAGCCCCCGGCCGAGCAGGTGGAGAGGGCGGTGGCCACCGCCGCGTTCTCGCCCTGGATGCCCTCCGGGTTGGCGGAGTTCGAGTAGAGCGAGCAGTCGGTGGCGGTGATGCGGGCCGCGCTCTCCAGGTGGAAGGCGCCCATCGCCTGACGATCGAGGGCGAGCAGGCACAGCCGCGTGGTGCCGGCGAGCTTCGCCGTCGAGGTGACGCTCACCTCCAGGCTCGGGGTGTTGAGGAGCTTGCCGAAGGACAGGGCGACCTGCTCGGTGAGCGTGAGGCGGACACCGGAATGGTTGTTGAGCACCTCCGCCGTCACGGCCGGGGGCGCCGCGCTGCCGCTGCGGGCCTGGGCCAGGGCCATGGCCTTGGCGGTGCGGAGCGCCGCCGCGTCGTCGGCATTGGCGAGCTTGAACTGGTTGACGCCCGCGATGCTGCCGCTGTCAGCGGCACGCTGGAGCTCGGCCCGCCGCTTGACCAGGGAGGCGTAATCGATCGCCACGGCGCTCAGGCCGGTCAGGATCGGAAACAGGAGGGCGACCAGAACGAGGACGCCGCCACGTTGGTCCGTGCGGAAACCGGCAGCAAGCTGGGCGGTGTGGAGGGGAGTCATGCCGCTACGCTTACAAGGGACGGGTTACCGACCTCCTGAAACCGTCCCGGAAAAATCACCGTGTTCAGCCGAAGACGGGATCAAGGTTAAGGTCACGGAGTAGAATCCCGGAGTCTTCCTGAAGGTCGGCGCCGCGCCACGACCTGTCCGGTTCAGCGCGTACGAGATTTCAGGAAGGCTTCCACGCAGGCCGGATCGAAATGACGCCCGGCCTCAGCCTGGAGATGGGCCAACGCCTCCGCGTGCGACCACGCCGTCTTGTACGGCCGATCGGAGGTCAGGGCATCGTAGACGTCCGCCACGGCCACGATCCGTCCCGACAGGGGAATGGCCTCCCCGCGGAGGCCGGCCGGATAGCCGCCGCCGTCCCAGCGCTCGTGATGGGTGGCCGCAATCTCCGCCGCGAGGCGGACCAGGCGCGAGTCGCTGCCTTCGAGGATGCGACGACCGCGCTCGGCATGCGCCTCCATCGTCCGGCGCTCGTCCGCGGACAGGCGTCCGGGTTTCAGCAGGATGGAATCCGGAACGCTGAGCTTGCCGATATCGTGCATGGTGGAGGCCAGGCTGAGCTGTTCCACGTCCTCCGCGGCAAGGCCCAATCCCTCGGCGATCCGGGCCACATATTCGGCGACCCGCGCCACGTGGTTGCCGGTCTCCGAGTCGCGATGTTCGACGGCCTTCATCAGCAGGCTGATGATCTCACGCTCGCGGGCGACGATGAGGGCGGTGGCGGCCTTCACCTCGCGATCGAGCCAGGCTGCGCGGTCGATCTGCGCCAGGCGCGCCTGGTTGAGGGCCAGCAGATTCGAGACACGGGCGCGCACTTCGACCGGATCGAAGGGCTTGGCGAGGAAATCGGTGGCGCCGGCGGCCAGAGCGTCCCGGCGCAAGGCGCGCTGGTCCAGGCTCGTCACCATGATCACCGGCACGTGCTCGAAGCCCGGGATGTCGCGGGCGGCGCGGATGAACTCGATGCCGTTCATGCCCGGCATCTCGAAGTCGGAGATGGCAACGCCGATCGCGGCCGGATTCTCGCGGACGAACGCCAGGGCATCGGCGGGCTGGAGGAAATCACGGGCCGTGCCGCCGGGCAGGTCGCGAAGGGCCTCCACCATCAGCATGTTGTTGAGGGGCGCATCATCCAGGATGAGGACGAACATCAGAGCAGCCTTGATTCAACACGCCTCGCGGAGGCCTTCCTTTACCGGAGGGTGTGCCGCCGGACCTTTAACGAAACAGCCCGGGCCGCTCGACCCGTGTCCGGGGGAAGCTTGCTCTGCGGCGCTCGCCCAAGCAATATCCTCTCTCCCCAGCACGATCGCACGCCCCGCGATTCCGGTCGGCGTGACCCGCCGGCCTCGACGGCGGGTCCGCCCCCCCGTGTGAGGCCGTACCAGCCGGACACGGAGCGATGCAGGGCGGCGTTTCGCCGGGCGGGCCTGCGCGGCTCCGGGCCCGAGGCGCGTCTTCGAGACCATCCTCATGGTTTTCGTCGCGAAATGCGACGAAGCGCGACGGTCTTCGAAAACCCGGACCGTGGATGTCGAGACCGCCCAGATGCTGGTAGGAGCGGCCCCGCTGGTGGCCATCGGCGCCTTCACCCTGGTCACGGTGGGCTGGACCCTGCGGGCCCTGCTGACCGACCTGCGGGCCGGCCGCGGCAAGCGGGCACGGATGTCCGCGGTGGATCGATCCGGGTACGCCAGCGCCCTTCGACGCGGGAAAAATCGGCCGTCTGTGTGCAAACACCGACTGGAGATCGCGCAGGCGTGATCCATGTGCTGGAGATGAACTTCATTCCACCGCATCGGCATCTTCAGGATTGTTCGGAGACCCACGCCGCCCGCATCCAGGCCGCGGCCCGCGCGGTTGCGGACCGCGCGGGCGAACGCGCCGATGCCCTCGACCGGGACGGCGGCTTTCCGGCCGAGGATATCGCCCACGCGCATCGGGCCGGGCTGCTCGCCGCGCCGCTGCCCGTGGCCCTGGGCGGTGCCGGCCTCGATGCCCCCGCGATGGCGCCGGTTCTCGCCGATGTCCTCGCGCAGATCGGGCGGGGCAGCCTCGCCCTGGGTCGCCTCTACGAAGGGCACGTCAACGCCCTCTCCCTGGTCCTGCGCTATGCGGCGCCGGCGGTGATCGAGCGACTGGCCGGGGATGTCCGTGCCGGACACCTGTTCGGCGTGTGGAATACCCAGCCCCAGGCCAGCGGCCTCAGCCTCGAGAAAGTCGGCGGCCTCAGCCTCGAGAACACCGGCGGCCTCAGCCTGGAGAACGCCGGCGGCCTCGCACCCGCCGGGGATGCCTGGATGCTGAGGGGGGTCAAATCCTTCGCCTCCGGAGCCGGCTCGGTCACCCGCCCCCTGGTCACGGCGCGCCGACCCGACGGCCGCCAGCAGATGCTGGTCGCCGATCTCGAGGCCGGGACCCGGGCCGACCTGTCCGGCTGGCAGGCGCAGGGCATGCGGGCCTCGACCTCCGGTCTCCTCGACTTCACCGGCCTGCCCGCCGGCCCCGGTTGCTTCATCGGTGACCCGGACGACTACTTCGCGGAGCCGCATTTCTCCGGCGGCGCTTGGCGCTTCGCCGCGGTGCAGCTCGGCGGCATCGAGGCGGTGTTCGACGTCCTGCGGGGGCATCTGCGGTCCACCGGACGCGGCGGCGACCCGCATCAGGCGGCCCGCCTCGGCGAGGCCGCGATCGCGGTGGAGAGCGCCCGCCTCTTCGTGGCCCAGGCCGCCCGCCTCGCCGCCGACCCCGAGGCGGAGCCGGACCGGGTGATCGCCTACGTCAACCTCACCCGCCTCGCGGTGGAGCGGGCCGGCCTCGACGTGCTGGAGCGGGCCCATCGCTCCGTGGGACTGGCGGCCTTCCTCCGTCCGCATCCCCTGGAGCGCCTGGCGCGGGACCTGGCGACCTACCTGCGCCAGCCCGGGCCCGACCGGGCCCTCACCAGCGCGGCGGCTCACGTCCTCGGCGATGTGCGACCGGCGGACCGGCTCTGGCGCGACCTCGCCGGGGCGCCGAGCCCCGACGAGGTTCCGGCCGATCTTTAGGCGGTGACGGTGATGAGACGCTCCCCGCAGACGCTGCCGCCGGATTACTTCACGGATCTCTACGCCGCGAACCCCGATCCGTGGGACTTCACCACCAGTCCCTACGAGCACGCCAAGTACGATGCCACCCTGGCGGCGCTGGGCCGCGAGACCTACCCGGAGGCCCTGGAGGTCGGGTGCTCGATCGGCGTGCTGACCCGCCGGCTGGCCGACCGCTGCGCGGGGCTGCTCGCCCTCGACGTGGCCGAGACGGCCCTCGATGCCGCCCGCGCCCGTTGTGCGGCGTGCCCCCACGTCGCGTTCCGGCGCGCCGCGGTGCCGGCGGAGTGGCCCCCCGGCCGGTTCGACCTCGTGGTGCTCTCGGAGGTGCTGTACTTCTTCACGCCGGACGATCTGGCCCGCATCGCCGAGCGCCTGGTGGCGGCCCTGAAACCGGGGGGCGAGGTCATCCTGGTCCACTGGCACGGTGAGACGAACTTCCCCTTGAGTGCGGATGCGGCGGTGGAGACGCTGATCGATCTCACCCGCGGCGCCCTCGAACCCGACCGCAGGGGCCGCACCGAGCGCTATCGCCTCGACGTGCTGCGGGCGCCCGCGTGAGCCGGCCCCCGATGGCGGAGGAGCCGGGCCCGTCCCTGGTTCACCGGCACGCCGCCTGGGTGCGCCTGACCCATTGGCTCAACGCCGTCGCGTTCCTCGCCCTCCTGGCCAGCGGCATCGCGATCCTGCTGGCCCTGCCGCGGCTGTTCTGGGGCGAGACTGGGGCCAACGGGGCGCCGGCCGCCCTCGAGCTGCCGCTGCCGGTGAACCTCGAGCAGACGGGCTGGGGCCGCAACCTGCACTTCCTCGCGGCCTGGGTGCTCGTCCTCAACGGGATCGTCTACCTCATCGTGGCCTTCGTTGGCGGTCACTTCGCCCGCGACCTCGTGCCGGATCGCGATCAGCTGGCCCCGGGCCACCTCGCCCGCGAGATCGCCGACCACGCCCGCCTCAAGCCGGCGCGCGGGCGCGAGGCCCTGCGCTACAACGCCCTGCAGAAATTCGCCTATCTGGTCGTCCTGTTCGTGCTGTTTCCGCTGATGGTGCTGACCGGGTTGACCATGTCGCCGGGGGTCACGGCGGCCTACCCGGAACTCTTCGCCCTGTTCGGCGGCCGGCAATCGGCGCGCACCCTGCACTTCGCCGTCGCCTGCCTCCTCGTGCTCTTCCTCGTCATCCACGTGGCCCAGGTCTTCGTCGGCGGGGCCGGCAACCTGATGCGGTCGATGATCACCGGACGCTTCCGGGTTCCCCCGGAGAGGGTCCGGGCGACCTTTGCGGAGCCCCCCGATGCGTGACCTCTCGCGCCGCCGCCTCCTCACCGGCTCGGGCAGCCTGATCGGCGCCGGCCTCCTCGGCGGCTGCGACGCCCCGGCGCTGTCGCGGCTCGCCACCCCCTACGACTGGAGCAACGGCCTGACCTTCGCGGTCCAGCGCTGGCTCCAGCGCCACCAGCCCCTGGTGCGCGAGTTCGGGCCGGAGGCGATCTCGGCGGTGTTCCCGACCATCAACACCACCGACCCGGACAACCCCGATTACCGGCGCTCGAAGGCGCTGGGTTTTTCCGACTGGACGCTTCCGGTCACCGGCCTCGTGGCGCGCCCGGGCGCCTTCTCCCTGGCCGACCTGAAGGCGATGCCGGCCCGCACCCAGATCACGCTTCATGCCTGCGAGCAGGGCTGGTCGGCCATCGGCGGCTGGACCGGCGTGCCCCTGGCCCACCTGCTGGCGCAGGTCGGGTTGCGGCCGGAGGCGCGCTTCATCGTGGTGCGCAG
Source organism: Methylobacterium sp. Leaf88 (assembly GCF_001422795.1). Lineage (NCBI taxonomy): Bacteria > Pseudomonadati > Pseudomonadota > Alphaproteobacteria > Hyphomicrobiales > Methylobacteriaceae > Methylobacterium > Methylobacterium sp. Leaf88. Next base: position 100,530 of record NZ_LMMK01000003.1, read on the forward strand.
CGTCGACGGCTGGTGGGACAGCTACGACCTGTTCGACGCCCTCCACCCGCAGACCATCCTCGCCTATGGCATGAACGGCGACGCCCTGCCGGTGGCGCACGGGGCGCCGGTGCGCCTGCGGGTCGAGCGCCAGCTCGGCTACAAGAGCCTGAAATACATCAGCGCCATCGAGGCCGTGGACCGGGTTGACGTGCTCGGCAAGGGGCGCGGCAGCATGGTCGCCGAGCTCGGCTTCCCCTGGTACGCGGGCATTTGATCTCACGCGGCGCGTGTATCCGGGCGCCACTGGACCGTATAGCGAGTTTCATCGCGCGTTGAACGGACAACCCTGTACGCCATCGCCGAGGCGGCATCGGACATCGGAAACATAACAAAACAGTTATCGTTACTCTCTGCGCCAATCCGATAACGTCGTGTTAAGCACGCAGTTGTTTCCTCCGGTCGGAATGCAAATCCGGACGGTCCCTCAACGATGCGCGTATCCCTGAAATCCATCCTGATCGGTTCGGCAACTCTGCTCGGCGTCGCCGCGGCGGGTCAAGGCGTGGTCAGCGTCGTGAAGCTCAGGGCGATCGAGCGCGAGGTGAACGAGGTCGCGACGAACTGGCTTCCCTCCGTCAACGTCGTGAACACGATCAGCACGGCGACGCGCGACGTGCGGGTGAAGCTGTACCGCTTCGTCGTGGCCTCCGAGACGCCGCAGGCGCTGGCCGAGAACGAGGCGGGCCTGAACACCGCCCTGAAGACCCTCGACGGCCTGCGCCGGACCTACGAGCCGCTGATCAGCTCCGCCGAGGAGAAGGCGCTTTACGACACCTTCGCGCCCCTGTGGTCGCGCTACACCGAGGGCCAGCAGAAAGTCATCGAACTCATGAAGGCCGGCCGCCAGGCCGACGCCCTGGCGCTCACCACCAGCGCCGCGATGGCCGACCTGAACAACGGCGCCATCCGGGCCCTGCAGCGGGCGGTCGACTTCAACCGGGAGGGCGCCCAGCGCAGCACCGCGCTGAGCATGGCCAGCGCCGGCTCGGCCATGCTCACGGCCTGGATCGCGATGGCGATCTCGGTGGTGGCGGCCCTCGGCGCGATGCTGTTCAGCCTGTTCGGCGTCGCGCGTCCGATCGAGCGCATGACGCGCACCATGGGCAGGCTGGCCGGAGGTGACACCGGCGTGGAGATTCCGTCCCGGACCCGCCGCGACGAGATCGGCGACATGGCCGCCGCCGTGAGCGTGTTCCGGGACAACCTGCTCCAGACCCGCAAGCTCGAGGCGGAGACGGTCCTGGCGCGGGCCGGGGCGGAAGCGCAGCGCCAGGCGGCGATGCGGGCGATGGCCGACAGCTTCGAAGGGGCGGTGGGCGGCATC
>NZ_LMMK01000003.1:101981-102149 GCF_001422795.1 Methylobacterium sp. Leaf88
TCCAGCAGCGTGGCCGCGGCCGCCGACGAGGCCGCCGCCAACGTCAACACCGTGGCGGCCGCGGCCGAGGAACTCGGCTCCTCGGTGCAGGAGATCGGCCGCCAGGTCGGCAGCTCGGCCGCCATGGCCCAGACCGCCGTGGCCGAGGCCGCTCAGACCGCCACCTTC
>NZ_LMMK01000003.1:102233-139654 GCF_001422795.1 Methylobacterium sp. Leaf88
GGTGGCCGCCGAGGTCAAGGAGCTGGCCAACCAGACGGCGCGGGCCACGCAGGAGATCGGCGAGCACATCAGCCAGATCCAGGGCTCGACGGGCCAGGCGGTGGCGGCCATCGACGGGATCGCGGCGCGCATCCGCGAGATCAGCGGTGTCGCCACCTCGATCGCGGCGGCGGTGGAGGAGCAGGGGGCGGCCACCCAGGAGATCGTGCGCAACGTGGCGCAGGCGGCGATGGGGACGGGGGCGGTGACGACCAACATCGCGGGCGTGGCGGGCGCGGCCGAAGAGACCGGCGCGGCCGCCGCCCAGGTGCTGGGCGCCGCCTCCGAGCTCTCGCGCCAGTCCGAGCACCTCAGCGCCGAGGTCCAGCGCTTCCTGGCCACCGTGCGCGCCGCCTGAGCGGCGACGCGAACGATCGGATGAAAAAGGGCCCGGAGCGATCCGGGCCCTTCTCGGTGTCAGGCTCAGCAGCTAGCTCAGGCCGCCCGCCTCCACCACGAAGCGCGCGATGGCGTCCGCCCCGTGGCCGTCGCGGAGCGACGAGAACACGTAGGGCCGGGCGCCGCGCATGCGCTTGGTGTCGGATTCCATGATGCCGAGATCGGCGCCCACCAGGGGCGCGAGGTCGGTCTTGTTGACGATGAGGAGGTCCGAGCGGGTGATGCCGGGGCCGCCCTTGCGGGGGATCTTCTCGCCGCCCGCCACGTCGATGACGTAGAGGGTCAGGTCTGCGAGCTCCGGCGAGAAGGTGGCCGCAAGGTTGTCGCCGCCGGACTCGATCAGGATGAGGTCGAGCTTCGGGAAGCGCCGGCGCATCTCCGCCACCGCCGCGAGGTTGATCGAGGCGTCCTCGCGGATCGCCGTGTGCGGGCACCCCCCCGTCTCGACGCCCATGATCCGCTCCTCCGGCAGGGCGCCGGCCACGGTGAGGAGGCGGGCATCCTCCTTCGTATAGATGTCGTTGGTGATCGCGCAGATCTCGTAGGTATCGCGAAAACGCTTGCAGAGCTGCTCCATCAGGGCGGTCTTGCCGGAGCCGACGGGGCCACCGATGCCGACGCGGAGCGGGCCGTTGAGAGCGGAGCCGTTGACGGAGTTCATGACACGATCCTCAAGAGGGGGCCTCAGGAGCGGAAGATCCGGGAATACTGGGTCTCGTGCCGGAACGAGCCGAGGTCGAGGTTCAGGGTGGCGCTACCGAGATCGTCGAGCGAGAGGGCCGGAATCGTGGCGGCGAGCGCCGTCACCCGCGGTGTCAGGGCGGCGATGATCCGGGTGCCCGCGCTCTGGCCGATGGGCGCGCAGCGCAGGGCCGCCGAGACGAGGTTCTGCAGGAAGGCGAGACCGAAGCCGGCGAGCACCGGGACCAACGCCATGCGGTGGGCCCCGGCCGCGAGCCCGACGGCCACCGGGTAGGCGACCGCACCGGTCAGGCCCGCGGCGAGCCGGTCGAGGCCGGGCGTGCCCCAGGCCGCCACGGTGGCGTCGAGGAAACTGCGGCCCTGCTGGCTCGTCTCCAGGTGCAGCTCTCGCGATGGGGCGAGGGCCAGGGCGAGGTCGTTGACCTCGCTGAGCCCGGCGGCGTCGTCCGCGCGCGCCGCCGCATGGGCGTGCGCCGCCAGGATCAGGTCGTTGCGGCCCGAGCCGTGTTCGAGCACGTCGGCGAGCCAGGCCGTCAGCGAGGCCTCGTCGCCGACCTCACCGCTCTCCACCGCGCCCTCGAGCCCGTGCGAGTAGGCATAGGCCCCCACCGGGTAGCCCGGCGACAGCCACGCCATCAGGCGCAGGGCCTCAATCATGGTCGTGCGGATGGTCGTGGTGATGGCCGTCGTGGTGATGGGAGTGGCCGTGATGGGGGTGGACTGCGCCCGCGCCCGCATAGGCGCCGCCCTCCGGCCGGAACGGGCGTTCCACCGGCTCGGCGCTGCCGCCTAAGCCCCGCACCATCTCGGCGAGCACGTGGTCGAAACCGATATAGACGGCGTCGGCGCCGATCTCGGCGGGGATGTGCCGGTTGCCGATGTGCCAGATCAGGCGCTTGAGGGCGTGGTCGTCGGGGGCCCGGATCTCCAGCAGCGGCTCCGGCGCGGCCTCGACCCAGACCAGCCGCCCGTCCTGCAGCACCAGGGCGTCGCCGTCGTCGAGGACGGTGGGCTCCGGCAGGTCGAGCAGGAAGCGCAGCCCGCCCGCGCTGCGCATCGCCACGCGCCGGCGGTGCCGGTCGCCGTGGTCGAGAACGATGCGGTCGACGATCTCGCCGGCGAGCGCGTCGCGACGCAGGACTTTCGTGGCGCGGATCATGGGGCGTGGGACGATGCGGTGCGGGGGGATCACGGGAGCGGCGGGTTTCATCAGGTGAAGCGGGGCTCGATGGGGCCGGGATAGAAGTCATCGTCCCGGATCTGCGCCAGGGTGTAAGGGCACGGCGACGGAAAGGTCTGTTCCGCCAGCCCGGCCTCGCTCGCCGCGCGGACGCGCCCGAGCTGATAGGCCTTGCTCAGGACCGTCTCCGGCCAAGCCCGGAGACTCGGGCTGACCTCGAGGAGCCCCTCGATCTGAAGGCGCTGTTCGACGATCGAAGCACGCCAGCAGTATTTCCGCTGTTCCGGTTGAAGCTCCCACTTCAGCAGGTGCTGCAACAGCACGGCGAGCCGAGCCCGGATCTCGGATTTCTGCGATCCGCCCAAGCTCTCGATCTCCTCGGCGATGTGGTGCCAGTCGATGTCCTGCCGTCGCCCCGCCCGCAGCAGGGCGGCCTGATCCTGCGTCCACGAATAGAGGTCAGTCTCGTAGAGTTCGTGCCCCTGGGATGGGCTGAGGGCAGCCTTGGACATGGAAAGCTCCGCGGGCGTCGGCCGCATCCTACCGCAAAACGGAACGCATCGCCTCAAAACAGGAAGTACCGCTGCGCCATCGGCAGGACGTCGGCGGGCTCGCAGACCAGCAATTCGCCGTCGGCGCGGACGTCGTAGGTCTCGGGGTCGACCTCGATGTCGGGGGTGGCGTCGTTGAGGATCATGCTCTTCTTCGAGATGCCGCCGCGCACGTTCTCGACGGCGACGAGGCGCTTCTGCACGCCGAGCCGGTCGCCGAGCCCGTCCTCGATCGCCGCCTTCGACACGAACGTCAGGGCGGTGGCGAAGGGCACCCGGCCGTAAGCCCCGAACATCGGTCGGTAATGCACCGGCTGCGGCGTCGGGATCGAGGCGTTGGGGTCGCCCATCGGGGCGGTGGCGATGGCGCCGCCCTTGATGACGAGATCGGGCTTCACCCCGAAGAAGGCCGGATTCCACAGGACGAGGTCGGCGAGCTTGCCCGGCTCCACCGAGCCGATATGGGCCGAGACGCCGTGCGCGATGGCGGGGTTGATGGTGTACTTGGCCACGTAGCGGCGGGCGCGCAGGTTGTCGTTGCCGGAGGTGTCCCCGGGCAGGGCGCCGCGCTGGCGCTTCATCTTGTCGGCCGTCTGCCAGGTGCGGATGACGACCTCGCCGACCCGGCCCATGGCCTGGCTGTCCGACGACATCATCGAGAGGGCGCCGATGTCGTGCAGGATGTCCTCGGCCGCGATGGTCTCGCGGCGGATGCGGCTCTCCGCGAAGGCCAGATCCTCGGGGATCGCCGGGTCGAGGTGATGGCACACCATCAGCATGTCGAGATGCTCGTCGATGGTGTTTTTCGTATAGGGGCGCGTCGGATTGGTGGAGGAGGGCAGCACGTTGGCGAGCCCCGCCACCTTGATGATGTCCGGTGCGTGGCCGCCGCCCGCCCCCTCGGTGTGGAAAGCGTGGATGGTCCGCCCCGCGAAGGCCCGGATCGTGTCCTCGACGAAGCCGGATTCGTTGAGGGTGTCGGAGTGGATCATCACCTGCACGTCGTGGAGGTCGGCGACCGTGAGGCAGGTGTCGATGGCCGCGGGGGTGGTGCCCCAGTCCTCGTGGAGCTTGAGGGCGCAGGCGCCGGCGCGGATCATCTCCACCAGGCTCTCGGGCCGGGCGGCGTTGCCCTTGCCCGCGAAGGCGAGGTTCATCGGGAAGGCATCCGCCGCCTCGATCATCCGGGCGAGGTGCCAGGGGCCGGGGGTGCAGGTGGTGGCGAAGGTGCCGTGCGCCGGCCCGGTGCCGCCGCCGAGCATGGTGGTGATGCCCGAGCACAGGGCCTCGTCGATCTGCTGCGGGCAGATGTAGTGGATGTGACTGTCGAACCCGCCGGCCGTGAGGATCTTGCCTTCTCCGGCGATCACTTCGGTGCCGGGGCCGACCACGATGTCCACGCCGGGCTGGATGTCCGGGTTGCCGGCCTTGCCGAGCCTGGCGATCCGGCCCTTCACGAGGCCGACGTCGCACTTCACCACGCCCCAATGGTCGAGGACCACCGCGTTGGTGATGACGGTGTCGACGGCGCCGTCCTGGTTGGTGACCTGGGATTGCCCCATGCCGTCGCGGATGACCTTGCCGCCGCCGAACTTCACCTCCTCGCCGTAGGTGGTGTGGTCCCGCTCCACCTCGATCACCAGCGACGTGTCGGCGAGGCGGATGCGGTCGCCGGTGGTGGGGCCGAACATGTCGGCATAGGCGGCCCGGGGCAGGGCGGCGCGGGGGGGCATGTTGGCCATGGCGTCAGAGCGCTCCCATCACGTCGCCGCGGAAGCCGTACACGGTGCGGCCTCCACCGAGCGGCACCAGCACCACCTCCCGGGTCACGCCGGGCTCGAAGCGCACCGCCGTGCCGGGGGCGATGTCGAGGCGCTGGCCGCGCGCCGCCGCGCGGTCGAAGGTCAGGCCGGGATTGACCTCGTAGAAGTGGTAATGCGAGCCGACCTGGATCGGCCGGTCGCCGACGTTGGACACCGTCACGACCGTGCGGGGCAGATCGGCGTTGAAGACGATCTCGCCGGGCTGCGTGGTCACGGTGCCGGGCACCTCCGCCGAGGCCGCGCCCCGGATCGGGTGGTGCACGGTGACGAGCTTGGTCCCGTCCGGGAAGGTCGCCTCGACCTGGATGTCGTGGATCATCTCGGGGATGCCGTCCATGCACTGCTCGGCGGTGAGCACGTGCCCGCCGGCCTGCATCAGCTCCGAGACCGAGCGCCCGTCCCGGGCGCCCTCGACCACGAAGTCGCTGATCAGCGCCACCGCCTCCGGGTAGTTCAGCTTCACGCCGCGGCCGAGCCGGTTGCGGGCCACCTGCGCGGCCATGGCGAGGAGGAGCTTGTCCTTTTCGCGTGGGGTCAGGAGCACGGGGACCTCGGAGGTTGGGCGCGGACGTCTCGGGCCCGGGAAGGCAAGGACCGTGCGCGGCGGAACCGCGCGCCGGGAACGCGGCGCGCATGGATGCATCCCTGGACAGCGAGCGCAAGCGGGCCGCGGCCCGCCCTCCGGTTGACAGGATGCGGGTCCCCGGCCGAACAGCGGGGGCGATCCTTCTCTCCGTCCCGAGGGCCGGCCGTTGACCTATCCCCGCGACCTCGTCGGCTACGGCCGCACCCCGCCGCACCCGCATTGGCCCGACGGCGCGCGCATCGCGGTGCAGATCGTGCTGAACTACGAGGAGGGGGGCGAGAACTGCATCCTGCACGGGGATGCGGCCTCCGAGGCCTTCCTGTCGGAGATCGTCGGGGCGCAGCCCTGGCCGGGCCAGCGCCACATGAGCCTGGAATCCCTGTTCGAGTACGGCTCGCGGGCCGGGTTCTGGCGCCTCTGGCGGCTGTTCCAATCGCGAAAAATTCCCGTCACCGCCTTCGCGGTCGCCACCGCGCTCGCCCGCCACCCGGACGTCGCCGCGGCGATGCGGGAGGCCGACTGGGAGATCGCCTGCCACGGCCTCAAGTGGATCGACTACCGCGACTTCACCCGCGCCGAGGAGAAGGCGCACATGGAGGAGGCGATCCGCATCCACACCGAGATCACGGGCGCCCGCCCGCGCGGCTGGTACACCGGGCGCTCCTCGCCCCACACCCTCGACCTCGGGATCGAGGCCGGGATGACCTATCTGGCCGATTCCTACGCCGACGACCTGCCGTACTGGATCGACGAGCCCAGCGGCCGGGGCCTGGTGGTGCCCTACACGCTGGACGCCAACGACATGAAATGCGCGGCGATCCAGGGCTTCAACACGGGCGACCACCTCTTCACCTACCTGCGCGACACCTTCGACGCGCTCTACGCCGAGGGGGCGGAGGCACCCAAGATGATGTCGGTGGGCCTGCATTGCCGGCTCGTCGGCCGGCCCGGGCGGATCGGCGCCCTGGTCCGCTTCCTCGACCACATCGCCGCCCACGACCGGGTCTGGATCGCCCGGCGCATCGACATCGCCGAGCACTGGATGCGGACGCACCCGCCCGCCTGAGGGCGGCGCGCCGCAATAGCGCGGGACATGCCGGCTCGCCCCCCTTGCCAGGCGCCGCCGCCGCGGGCTTCGATGCGGGCCATGACAGAGACCAGCCCGGACGCCGCCGTCGCCCCCCCGCCCGCGCGCCGGCGCCGCAAGGACGGCGAGGCGCGCCGCGTGATGATCCTCGATGCGGGGCTCGCCCTGTTTTCGAGCGTCGGGCTGCACGGCGCCAGCGTCGAGGGCATCGCCGAGCGGGCCGGCCTCTCGAAGACCAACCTGCTCTACTACTTCCCCTCCAAGGAGGCGCTCTACGTCGCGGTCCTGCGCCGGGTGCTCGCGGTCTGGCTCGATCCGCTCCAGGCCTTCGACGCCGACAGCGAGCCGGCCGAGGCCTTCCGGCACTACATCCGCGCCAAGCTGACCCTGTCGCGCGACGCGCCCCAGGCCTCGCGCCTGTTCTGCCTGGAGATCGTGCAGGGGGCACCGCTGCTGCGGCCGGAGCTGGAAGGCCCCTTGCGCGACCTCGTCGAGGCCAAGGCCACCGTCATCCGGAGCTGGAGCGCGCAGGGACGGATCGGCCCACACGACCCCCATCACCTGATCTTCTCGATCTGGGCGATCACCCAGCACTATGCCGACTTCGCCGTGCAGGTGGATGCCGTCACCGGGCGCAGCCTTGACGATCCGGCCTTCTTCGAAGCGGTCGTCGGCAGCACGCAGGAGCTGATCCTGGCCGGCCTCGGCCTGAATCCGAGACCATAGGGGGCGGAATCCGCCGCCGATCTGGGCAGGAAGCGCTCAACCGCTGGGCAAACCGAAGAGACTTTATGCAACCGCCGGAAAAACGCCGAATGGAGTTTGACCATTTGGTCTGAATAGAGTTGGATCGTCGGTGCCGGGGGTGATTCCAGTCTCCCGTCCGGTCCCGACAGGCCCTCGTCTTGCTTTGTCCAGTCCGTGCCTGTTGCGAAGTCTTGTCCTTCAGCCGGGTCCTGCCCGTGCGAGCGAGGTTGCCATGAACGTCGGCGTCTTCATCCCGATCGGAAACAACGGCTGGCTCCTGTCGGAGAACGCGCCGCAGTACAAGCCGAGCTTCGAGCTGAACAAGCAGATCGTGCTCAAGGCCGAGGGCTACGGCCTCGACTTCGCGCTGTCGATGATCAAGCTGCGGGGCTTCGGCGGCAAGACCGAGTTCTGGGACCACAACCTTGAATCCTTCACCCTGATGGCGGGCCTGGCGGCCGTCACCAGCCGGATCAAGCTGTTCGCCACGGCCGCCACCCTGTGCATGCCCCCCGCCATCACGGCCCGCATGGCCGCGACCATCGACTCGATCTCGAACGGGCGCTTCGGCCTCAACCTCGTCACCGGCTGGCAGCGGCCGGAATACGCGCAGATGGGCCTGTGGCCCGGGGACGAATACTTCTCCCGCCGGTACGAGTACCTCTCGGAATACGCACAGGTGCTGCGCGACCTGTGGGAGACGGGGGTCTGCGACCGCAAGGGCGAATTCTTCCAGATGGACGATTGCCGCCTGAGCCCGCGCCCGCAGGCCGCGATGAAGATCATCTGCGCCGGCCAGTCCAGCGCCGGCATGGCGTTCACGGCGAAGTACGCCGACTACAATTTCTGCTTCGGCAAGGGCGTGAACACGCCCACGGCCTTCGCCCCCACGGTGGCGCGGCTGGAGGAGGCCAAGGCCACGATGGGGATGGCCGCCACAGGCCGCGACGTCTCCTCCTACGTGCTGTTCATGGTCATCGCCGACGAGACCGACGAGGCCGCCCGCGCCACCTGGGAGCACTACAAGGCCGGCGCCGACCAGGAGGCCATCGCCTGGCTCGGGGTCCAGGGGGCCGCCGACACCAAGTCCGGCACCGACACCAACGTGCGCCAGATGGCGGACCCGACCTCCGCGGTGAACATCAACATGGGCACGCTGGTCGGCTCCTACGCCGAGGTGGCGCGGATGCTCGACGAGGTCGCCACCGTGCCGGGCACCGAGGGCGTGCTCCTCGTGTTCGACGACTTCCTCAAGGGGCTCGACGCCTACGGCACCCGCATCCAGCCCCTAATGAAGAGCCGCGCCCACATCGCGGACGACGCCCCCGCCGCAGGGGACGCAGAGACCATGGTCAAGGTGGCGTGATGGACCAGAGCGCAAGACCGGCCGGCTACACCGACGCAGAGGGGCGCCAGGGCGGCATCACCCTGGCGGCCCGGCCCGAACCCATCGCCTTCGACGGATCCGCCACCGCGCTCATCGTCGTCGACATGCAGAACGCCTACACCAGCCCGGGCGGCTACCTCGATCTCGCCGGCTTCGACGTCTCGGGCACCGGACCGGTGGTGGCGCAGATCGCCCGCGCGGTGACGGCGGCGCGGTCCGCCGGGATCCGGATCGTCTGGTTCCAGAACGGCTGGGACCCGGACTACGTCGAGGCCGGCGGACCGGGTTCGCCGAACTGGCACAAGTCCAACGCCCTCAAGACCATGCGGGCCCAGCCGGGCATGAACGAACGCCTGCTGGCCAAGGGAACCTGGGACTACGCCCTGGTCGACGCCCTCCGGCCCGAGCCCGGCGACATCGTACTGGGCAAGCCGCGCTACAGCGGCTTCTACAACACCCAGCTCGACAGCCTGCTGCGCGCGGCCGGCATCCGCACCCTGATCTTCACCGGCATCGCCACCAACGTCTGCGTGGAATCGACCCTGCGCGACGGCTTCTTCCTCGAATATTTCGGCATCGTGCTGGCCGACGCCACCCACCAGGCCGGCCCGCCGGCCCTGCAGGCGGGGGCGCTCGCCAACATCGAGACCTTCTTCGGCTGGGTCTCGGACGTCGCCGCCTTCGAGGCGGCCGTCGCACCGGACCTTGATCGCACGGAGGCCGCCGCATAGGGCCGCCGGCGCGAAGCCGGACCCCGTGCCGGACCGCGTTCCCCCTCCCCACGCGGGCAGGAAGACACGTCGGCGCCTCCTGCGCGGAGTCGCCCCGATTCAGATATCCCCCGAGGAGCCCCCGAAGATGCCCAAGACCGCGATCATCCCGCCCGGCACCGGCAAGCCGCTGGCCCCCTACGTTCCCGGCACCCTGGCGGACGGCGTCCTCTACGTCTCGGGCACGCTGCCCCTCGATGCCGAGGCCAACGTCGTGCACGTGGGCGACGCCGCCGCCCAGACCCGGCACGTGCTGGAGACGATCAAGGGCGTGGTCGCCGCCGCCGGGGGCAGCATGGACGACGTCACCTTCAACCACGTCTTCCTCAAGGACTGGGCCGACTACGCTGCCATCAACGGGGTCTATGCCGAGTACTTCCCCGGCGAGAAGCCGGCGCGCTACTGCATCCAGTGCGGCCTGGTGAAGCCCGACGCCCTGGTGGAGATCGCCTCGGTGGCGCATGTGGGCGGGGCCTGAGGCGGCATGGCCGGATCGCTCCACCATACCGTCCACGGCATCGGCGACCGCACGGTCCTGCTCTCGCCGGGCCTCGGCGGCTCGGCCGCCTACTTCGCGCCGCAGATGGCGGCGCTGACCCAGCGGTTCCGCGTCATCACCTACGACCATCGCGGCACCGGCCGCTCGGGCGGGAGCCTGGAGCCCGGCCACGACATCGCCGCCATGGCCCGGGACGCCCTCGCGGTGATGGAAGCCTGCGGGGTCGAACGCTGCGACGTCGTCGGCCACGCCCTCGGCGGCCTGATCGGCCTCGAACTCGCCCGGACCGCCCCGGAGCGCGTTGGTCGCCTCGCCGTGGTCAACGGCTGGGCGCGGGCGGATTCCGCCACGAAGCGCTGTTTTGCTGCCCGGAAGGTGCTGTTGGCCGAGAGCCCCGAGGCCTATGTCCGCGCTCAGGCGATCTTCCTCTACCCGGCGGAATGGCTGTCCCGGAACGCGGCCCGGGTGGCCGAGGACGAGGCGCACGCCCTGGCGCAGTTCCCCGGGCGCGAGACCGTCCTGGCCCGGATCGCCGCCCTCGAGGCCTTCGACCTGACGGCGGATCTCCCGCACATCCCGCACGAGACGCTGGTGATGGCGGCGGACGACGACGTCCTGGTGCCCTATCTGTGTTCGGAAGACCTTGCGCGCGGCCTGCCGAACGCGCAGCTCGACCGGGTCCCCAGCGGCGGCCACGCGCACAGCGTCACCCGCGCCGACGCCTTCAACCGGACGCTCGTGGCGTTCCTCGACCGACAGGAGTGATCACCGTGAGCCAGACGAGGCCGAGCGACGCGGCGCACCCATCATCCGTCGAGGCCGACACCCTTCCCGTCGAGGCCGACGCCTTCCGCGGCGCCATGGCGCGCGTGGCCGGCGCGGTCCATCTCGTCACCACCGACGGGACGGGCGGCCGGGCCGGTTTCACCGCCTCGGCGGTGTGCAGCGTGAGCGACGGGCCGCCGACGCTGCTGGTTTGCATCAACCGGTCGTCCTCGGCCTACGCGGCCGTGAGCGCCAACGACGTACTCTGCGTCAACACCCTGGCGGCGGAGCAATCCGAGATCGCGGCGGCCTTCGGCGGGCGCACCCCGATGGAGACGCGCTTCGCCGCGGCCACCTGGACCACCCTGGTGACCGGAGCGCCGGCCCTCCCCGGGGCGCTCTCCGCCTTCGATTGCCGCATCGTCGGGCGTCACGCGGTCGGCACCCACGACGTGCTCTATTGCGAGGTGGTGGGCCTGGCCGAACCCGGCGACGGGCACGGTCTCGTCTACGCCGATCGACGCTATCACACCGTGCCGCTCGGCGTCGTGGCCCCGCGCGAAGCGGCGGCCTGAACGCCATCCGCCCCGGACCCCTCCGGAAACGGGGGCTCCCGGAACGACGACGGCCGGCGCCCCCGCCTGGGAACACCGGCCGTCGTCGGGATCGGACCGCGCAGGCTTGCCCGCGAGATCGCGTGCCGCTCGGCATCCCGAAGGCGGCGGATCGGACCCGGGACTTACCAGCGGTCGGTGCGGGGGACGCGCACCGAACCGGTGGTGAGGTCACCGGTGAGGTGCCGCTGCGCGACGGGCTGGCCATGGCTCCGGCGCAACGCGTTCAGGTTGTTGGCGGCGGCCCGCCCTTCGAGACCAGCGGGCGCCACGGCTGCCGGGATGCCGGCAGGCGCGGTGTAGCTCTGGGCGAGGGCTCCGGACGCGGACAGGCCCAGGGCGATGGCGAGGGCGGCGGTGAGGTGACGATGGCGCATGGCAGGGATCCTTGATCGGAACACGTCTCGCAAAGACGCGAGGGGGCGTGTTCGAGTTCCTGCAATCTGTGCGCGTATGCCACCGAAAACAACACGGACTGCTCGATGCGCGTGCATCAAGGATGAGCAAAGCGGCATGCGGTCCGGCGCCCATCCCCCAATGGAAGCACCGGAAAGCTTCGGAATCCTCAGTGATTTCTATGCCTTGGGGGGAGACCGCCCGTCTTTTCGGCAACGCGGCTGCCTTGGCACGATTCTGGACGCCGTGTGCGGATCGGCACGCCGACGGCCGGATTTTCGGGATGCGGGTTGTGGCGCGCCGGCCCGCCCGGAGGCGGAATCGCCGTGATCCGATCCGTCCGGGACCGCGTCGCGGCGTCAGGCGCCGCGCGTGAGGGTGGCCTCGATCTGGCCGTGCGGCTCGTCGGTGGGCAGGAAGACCTGGCCCCCGTGGGCGATGCCGAAGGGCGCGAGGTTCATCGGGAGGTAGTGCTTGTTGGGCATCGCGAAGTGGATCTCGGCGATGTCCGGCCGGGCCGCCAGCACCGCCTCGCCCATGCGGTACATGCTGTCCTGCACGCCGGCGCTGTAGGTGGTGGCGAAGACCGTGATCAGCGTGTCGAGCACCGTCGCGTTGGTCGCCACCGGGTCGGTGGGCGGCGCGGTCCAGGTCCAGGTCGCGTCCATGCTGGTGGCGCAGATGCGGTCGTGGGTGTCGGGCAGGGTCCGGAAGGCGTCGTCGACGAAATCGGCCCAGCCGGATTCGGTGGTCTTCATCAGGGTGTAGCCGCGCAGGCCCGATTGGAGCACCGCGCCGGTCCGGTCGGCGACGAGGCGGACGAAGGGCGCGCCGTTGCCGTCGAGGGTGAAGGTGTGGGCGTGCGGCACCCCGTCGACGGTCCGGCGCAGCCAGCGGGTCTCCAGGGCCTCGATGGTGACGGCGGCGACCTGCGCGTAGCGTTCCAGGAACAGGGCGGCGACGTGGCCGACGAAGGCCTCGGTCTCGGCCTCGACGTATTGGGCGGCCGTGACGTTGACGATGTTCTTGATGCTGTCGGTGGCGATCACCTGCCGGTTGTCGCCCGCCGTCCAGGCCGCGCCGAAATCGCCCTCCAGCAGCACCGTCAGGGTGAGTTCGCGCACCGCGTGGCGGGCGCTCTCCCGGGCGAGCCGGAGCACCCGCACCCGACCCTTGCCGTAGCGTGCCTTCGTCAGGGCCATGATGGGTCTCCTCCGGTGATGGGACGCCGAGGGTCTCACGCCTCGGCGGCGTGGGCGAGGCGGGCCGCCGCGGCCCGGGCGTCCGCCCGACTGCCGAGCCCGTTGAAGAACAGGTTCAGGCTCACGGCCGACAGGGCGGCGAGGAGGATGCCGGATTCCAGCAGCGGATGCAGCACGTCCGGCATCTGCTTGAAGAAGGCGGGCGCCACCAGGGGGATCAGGCCGAAGCCCACCGACACCGCGACGACGAACAGGTTGTTGCGGTTGGCGGCGAAATCCACCGCCCCGAGGATGCGGGTGCCGGTGGCCGCCACCATGCCGAACATGACGAGCCCGGCCCCGCCGAGGATGCAGGGCGGCACGGCCTCCACCAGGGCGGCGAGCTTCGGGATCAGGCCGAGGACCAGCATCACCACGCCGCCGATCACCGCGACCCAGCGCGAGCGCACGCCGGTGACGCCGACGAGGCCGATGTTCTGCGAGAACGCGGTGTACGGGAAGGTGTTGAAGACCCCGCCCAGCACGGTGCCGAGGCCATCGGCACGCAGGCCCCGGATCAGGCGCGCCGCGTCCACGGTCTCGCCGGTGATCTCGGCGAGCGCCAGGAACATGCCGGTGGATTCGATCATCACCACCACCATGACGAGGCACAGGGTGAGGCTGGCGACGAGGTCGAAGCTCGGCACCCCGAAGGCGAAGGGCCGCACCACGTCGAACCACGGCGCCGTGGCCACCCGCGACAGGTCGACGAGGCCGAAGGCTCCCGCCGCCGCCATGCCGACCACGATGCCGATCAGCACGGAGGCCGAGGCGACGAAGCCGCGGGCGTACCGGGTCAGGCCCAGGATGACGAGGAGGACGAACAGCGCGAGGCCGAGATAGAGCAGGGCCCCGTAGCGCGGGTTGCCGAGGCCGCCGGCGGCCCAGTTCACGCCCACCCGCATCAGCGAGATGCCGATAACGAGGATCACCGTGCCGGTCACCACCGGCGGGAACAGGGGCAGGAGACGCCCCACCAGGGGCGCGGCGAGGAGCGCGAACAGGCCCGCGACGATGACGGCGCCGTAGATGCCCGCGAGCCCGAGGGCCGGGTTGGTGCCCAGGGCGATCATCGGCGTCACCGCCGCGAAGGTCACGCCCATCATCACCGGCATGCGGATGCCGATGCCGGGCAGGCCCCAGCTCTGGATCAGGGTGGCGAGGCCGCAGGCGAACAGGTCGGCGCTCACCAGCATCGCCACCTGCTCGGGCGGTAGCCCGAGGGCGCGCCCGACGATGAGCGGCACCGCCACGGCCCCGGCATACATCACCAGGACGTGCTGGAGGGCGAGCAGGCCGAGCGCCACCGGAGGAACCCGGGTGGCCGGGACGATCCGGGCCGGGCTGATCTGAGCAGAACCGTGATCCACGCGTCGGTCCCCCGTCCCGCGAGCCCCGCCGGGCTGCCGGTCCCGAGGTCCGCAAACCACGTGCCATCCGGCCGATCCTCACCCGGCGGCGCGCACGCCCTCGACCGTGGGGCGGTCCGGTGTAAGATTGGACCAACAGCGCAGCTTGACGCTGGTCGGGCGAGGAACAGGCACATGGTCAGGACCACCGCTCTCGTGGGCGCGCTCCTCTGCGCGGGCCTCGCCCAGCCGGCCCTGGCCCGGGTCACCGCCGTCGAGATCCGGATTGTCGAGCCCTTCGCCGACGGCCAGAGCTTCGGCGAGGCGGGCGCCTACGAACGGGTGATCGGCATCGTGCGCGGGGAGCTCGACCCGGCCGACCCGCGCAACGCCGGCATTGTCGACCTCATACGGGCGCCCCGAAACACGCGCGGGCTCGTGGAATACAGCACCGACCTGTTCATGCTCCGGCCGAAGGATCCGGCCCGCGCCAGCGGCACGCTGCTCTACGAGGCGCTGAACCGCGGCCGGAAGTTCCTGTTCAACTGGGTCCTCGACGCGCCCCCGCAGGAGGCCCAGGCGGTGAACGATCCGCGCACCGCCCAGGATGCGGGCACCGCCCTGGTCCTGCGCCGGGGTGACACCGTGGTCTGGTCGGGCTGGGAGGCGGAGGCCCTGCGTCAGCTGGGCGGCATGGCGATCGACGTACCGGTGGCCACGCAAGGCGGGGCGCCCATCGTCGAGACCGTGCGGGACGAACTCGTGAGCGCCACCCGGGGGCCGCCCGAGGCGCCGTTCTTCCTCACCTTCAAGGCGGCGAACCCCGACAAGGCCGGCGCCCGCCTCACCGTGCGCCGCCGGGAGGCGGACACGCCGCGCCCCGTCCCGGACGGTGCCTGGACCTTCGCCGGGCCCGGCGAGCTCCGCCTCCTGCCCGCCACCGTCAAGCCGGAGCCGGGCACACTCTACACCCTGACCTATCCGGCGGCGAACCCGAAGGTGCTCGGCATCGGCTTCGCCGCCACCCGGGACGTCGTCGCCCATCTCCGCGGACCGGCCTCGTCCGAGAACCCGGCGGGCGGCGCGATCCGCCACGCGGTCGCCCTCGGCATATCCCAGAGCGGGCGCTTCCTGCGGGACTACATCCACCAGGGCTTCAATCAGGACGAGGACGGCCGGCGCGTCTTCGACGGGATGCTGCTGCACATCTCCGGCATCGGCGGGGTGTACCTCAATGCCCGTTTCGGCCAGCCCTCGCGCACCAACACCCAGCACGAGGACCACCTCTACCCCGAGAACGCGTTCCCGTTCTCGGCCGCTCCCCAGCACGATCCCGTCACCGGCCGGACCGGCTCGCTGCTGCGCGGGGACGGGTTCGACCCGCTGCTGATGGAGGTCAACACCAGCACCGAGTACTGGCAGAAGGGGGCCTCGCTCCTCACCACCGATTCCCTGGGCCAAACCGACGTCGCCCTGCCGGACACCGCCCGGGCCTATCTCGTCTCCAGCGGATTCCATTACGGGCGCGCCGGCCTGAGTGCGGCCCGCGGGCCGTGCCTCCATCCGCGCAACACTCTGAGCCCCGCCCCGGCCCTGCGCGCCCTCTTGGTCGCCCTGGAGGACTGGGTCGCCCGCGGGGTCGCGCCGCCGCCGAGCCGCGTGCCGAATCTCGCGGACGGGACGCTGGTGCCCGCCGCGGAGACCGGGTTTCCCTACATCCCGGGCTTGCGCCTGCCGGATGCCCCGAACGCGATCGCGCGCTTCGCCAGCGCCGTCGATCCCCGTCCGGAGGGCGGTTCGCAGTACCGCCCCCTAGTGCCGAAGGTCGATGCCGACGGCCACGAGATCGCCGGCATCCGCCTGCCCGACGTCGCTGCCCCGCTCGCGACCCAGACCGGCTGGAACCTCTACGCCGAGCCCTTTCCGGCGGGCGAGCTCTGCGACCGGGAGGGCAGTCGGCTGCCCCTGGCCGAGACCCGGGCCGAGCGCGAGGCGAAGGGTGACCCGCGCCGCTCCCTGGCCGAGCGCTACCCGACCCGGGGCGACCGGACGGCGGCGGTCGCCCGCGCGGCGGACGGCCTGGTGGCGGAGCGGCTGCTCCTGAAGGAGGACGCGGAACGCCTCGTCGCGGCCGCCCGCGCGGCGGAGGCTCAGCCTTGACCGGCGGCCACGCGCGGACCCTGTGAGGCTCCGGCCCGGTCGGCACGGGCCGCGATGTAGGCGGACGCCTCCCGCGGCGGCAGCGGCCGGCTGAACAGGAAGCCCTGGACCTGCGTGCAGCCTTCCCGGCGCACGAGGTCGAGTTGCTCCGGGGTCTCGACGCCCTCGGCGACGATGCCCATGCCGAGGCGCTCGCCGATGCCGACCACCGCCCGCACGATCGCGGCGGCATCAGGATCGGCGATGTCGCGGATGAAGGAACGGTCGATCTTGATCTGGTCGAAGGGAAAGCGGCGCAGGTAGCTCAGCGAGGAGTAGCCGGTGCCGAAATCGTCGAGGGCGATCCGGACGCCGCGGCCCCGCAAACGGTGCAGGCAGGCGAGGACCGCCTCGGCATCCTGCATCAGCACGCTTTCGGTCACCTCCAGCTTGAGGCGGTTCGCCGGGAGGCCGCTCGCGGCCAGGGCCGACAGCACCGTGGCCTCGAGGCCCGGGCGCCGCAATTGCACCGCCGAGACGTTCACCGCGACGCGGATCGGCGCGGGCCAGCCCGCCGCCTCCCGGCAAGCCTCCTGCAGGGCCCAGGCGCCGAGAGGCACGATGAGCCCCGTCTCCTCGGCGAGGGGAATGAAGGCGCCGGGCGCGAGATCACCCTGCACGGGATGGCGCCAGCGCATCAGGGCCTCGAAGCCCACCACCGTCCCCGTCGCGGCATCGACCACGGGCTGGTAGGCGAGATGGAAGGCATCGCGGCGGATCGCTTCCTTCATGTCGAGGGCGAGGAGACCGCGCGTGGCGATGCGCGCCCCCGCATCCGGCTCGAACTCCCGATGGGTGTTCCGCCCCGCCGCCTTGGCCTCGTAAAGGGCGATGTCGGCGCGCTTGAACAGCTCGTCCGGGTCACAGTCCTGCTCCGTCGCGACGGTCAGGCCGATACTGACGCCGACTTCGACGCTCTGCCCGTCGAGATCGATCGGTTCGCTCACCGCCGCGATCAGCCGCTCCGCGAGGCAAGCCGCCTCCCGCGCGTCATCGAGATAGGTGAGCACGATGGCGAATTCGTCGCCGCCGAGGCGGGCGATGGTATCGTAGGGCCGCAGAGCCGCGCGCATCCGCTCGGCGACGATGCGCAGCAGCGCGTCGCCGGCCGGATGGCCGAGACTGTCGTTGACGGCCTTGAAGCGATCGAGGTCGCAGGCCAGCACCGCGAAGCCGGTCCGAACCCGGCGCGCATGGGCGATCGCCTGATCCAGGCGGTCGCGGAACAGCGTCCGGTTCGGCAATCCGGTCAGGGCGTCGTGCAGCGCCATGTGACGGACCCGCTCCTCGGCCTCACGACGGGCGCTGACGTCGCGCAGGGTCGCCACGTAGGTGATCCGGTCCTCGGCCTGCGCATCCGGCAGGACGCGGACGGAGGCCTCGATCCAGACGTAGTGACCAGCCTTGTGACGATGCCGCAGGCAGGTGACGAACCGCCCCTCCCGATCGGCCTTCAGCTAAGACCAGTGCTCCGTCAGGGCCGCGGCGTCATCGGGGTGGCAGAACTCGGCCGCGGTGGTTCCGATGAGGTCCTCCGGCTCGTAACCGAGGACCGTCCGCACGGCGGGCGAGGCGTAGAGGCAGCGCATGGCGATATCGCCGAGGACGATGACGTCGTTGGCATTCTCGGCGAGGAGCCGATAGCGGCCCTCGCTCGCGCGCAGGGCGCTCTCGGCCGCCCGGCGCGCCGTCATGTCGGTGAAGGTCCGCACGAGCCCGCCCCGCGGCAGGGGCAGGGTGCGGACCTGAAGCACGGTCCCGTCGGGGCGGACGCGCTCATAATCGTAGATGCGGGCCTCCGGTGCACCGTGCTCCAGCCAGGCCCGCAAGGCGTCGGGCAGGTGGGCGAACTCGCCGGTCGCCGCCTGGTGGGCCCGGACGGCCGCGAAGGGCGCACCATCGTAGAGGAGTTCCTCCGGCACACCTATCAGAGTCGCCACGCGGCGGTTGAAGATCCGGATCCGGTCCGCGGCATCGGTCATCAGGAGGCCCTGATCCATGCGTTCCAGGGTGGTGCGGAGGAGGGTGTCCGAGGCCTCGGCCCGATGGCGCGCCTGACAGGCCTCCGACTCGGCGGCGCGCCCGCGCAGGGTCGCCTCGACGAAGAGGGCAAGGTCGGACAGGCGCCGGACCTGGGCCGCACTGAAGCCGGTGCGCGGAACGGTGTCGGCAATGCAGACGGTGCCGGCATGGCGGCCGTCACCCAGAGCGATCGACACGCCGGCATAGAAGCGCAGGAACGGGGCTCCCGTGACCAGCGGATTGGCGGCGAAACGTCGATCACGACGGGTATCGAGCACGATCAGGGGCGCATGGGCTTCGCCGCGAATCGTGTGGGCGCAGAACGCGATCTCCCGCTGCGTGCCCGGAAGGATCAGGCCCTCGCGGCCGAGGAACCACTGACAGGCGCCGTCCAGTTGTGAGACGAAGGCGTAGCGAACGCCGAAGAGCGCGGCCGCTGTCCGGCATACGGCGTCCAGCTGAGGGTCCGGCGCAGGTTGGCTCAAGACCTCGACAGCTACTGGCTCACTCCGAGACGGCGACACTCCGGCCATTCTCATCACACCCACGGGTTTCTGGTCCGTGAGATCTGACATGCAACCTTTAATCGACCCGAAACAGCCGATCGCTTGCTATAGAATTGAGCATCGAGCCTTCCTTCATCTCACACAGCAGACTTTCGACTGTATGAAGTCATACAGTTTCGCCAAATGCCGATCCCTCCTTCGTCTGAAGTCGGATCGGCAGGCGACGGACGGGGGTCTCCGGCAGGCTCACGGTGCGCGGGGAGGGCCCTTGCGCAGGTCGTCGTAGAGGCGCTGGACCTCCTGGATCGTCGCGTGGGCCCGGCTCCAGTTCGTCTCGCGGACGTTGGTTTCGGTGAAGGCGCTGTGCGAGGTGCCGCCGAAACCGTTGAAGACCGTCTCGACCCCGTCCACCCGGTAGTCGATCCGGTAAGAGGGGCTGAGACCCCGGCCCTTGCCCTTCCCGGTCACCCCGATCCGCACCAGGGCGTCGCCGTGCCGTTTCTGGCAGAATCGCATGTTCCCGAGGAGCCGGCGCAGGTACTCCTCGGGCTCGGCGAGATCACCGGCGACTTGGATCAGCGTCGCGTCGGGCGGAAGGTGCGTCTTGCGGATCATGGCTGGCCTCGCCTCGCTGCCCGTCCGGCATCCATCGATCGAGCGGGAGCGCCGGCCAGACCACATTTTCACGCGCCTGGCGATCCTTGCGCGGCGACGCGCCCGCGCCGGATGGCCTGCTGCCTGCTAAGGCTTCCACGGCCCTCCGACCTTACGCAGGATGGAATCCGCGATGCCGACCCTCGACGCCCTGAACCAGGCCTCGCACGGCGATTTCGTTGCCGCCCTCGGGGCCGTGTTCGAGCACGCGCCCTGGGTCGCCGAGGCCGCCGCCGCGAAGCGACCGTTCCCCACCGTCCAGGCCCTGCTCGCCGCCCTGCAGGAGGCGGTCGACGCCGCGCCCGAGGCGGCCCGCCACGCCCTTCTCACCAACCATCCCGAGCTGGCCGGGCGTGCGGCCCACGCCGGCACGATCGCCCCCGACTCCATCGCCGAGCAGGCGGCCGCCGGCCTCGATCGGCTCTCGGAGGCGGAAGACGCGCGGTTCGCGGCGCTGAATGCGGCCTATGGCCGGACCTTCGGGTTTCCCTTCATCCTCTGCGTCAAGCGCCACGGTCGCGCCTCGTTGCTGCGCACCTTTCAGGCACGCCTCGCCGCCGACCCGGAGAGCGAGCGCCGGACCGCCCTCGCAGAGGTGTTCCGCATCGCTGCCCTTCGCCTCGGCACCCTGGTGAGCGGGCCGGGCGCGCCGCGCGTCACGGGCCGGATCTCCACCCACGTCCTCGACACCGTGGCGGGCCGGCCGGCGCCGGGAATCCCGGTGGAGCTCCACGAATGGGTGTCGGAGACCGAGACCGTGCTGGTCGCCCGGACGGTGACGAATGCCGACGGGCGCACCGATGCGCCGCTGATCGGCGGACGCCCCGTTCCGGTGGCCGCCTACGAGCTGCGTTTCCGCATCGGCGATCACTTCCGCGCCACCTGTCCGGGCCTGCCCGAACCGCCCTTCCTCGACATCGTCACGCTGCGCTTCGGGGTCGCCGATCCGGAAGGGCATTACCACGTGCCCCTGGTGGCGAGCCCGTGGAGCTACCAGACCTATCGCGGCAGCTGAGCGGTCCGAGACCGCGGCATCGGCACGATGTGACAAAGCCTTGTGATTTCAGTCCGCTCCGGCATGTCCTTTGCGTGCAACTTGATCGCCCCCGGTCACGTGGGGCGCAGGGAGGATGGGATTTGACGCATCGGCTTTCGGTTCGGACCCTGATGGCGCGCGGTCTTGCCGCGGTGCTGCTCCTGACGGGTCTCCTGATGTTTGCCCCGGCCGCCCGGGCCCAGGGCACCCTGATCGCGCCGGGGGGCCAGCCCCGGGTCACCGCCCCAGGCGGCCTGCGCGGCCGCTCCGCCTTCCGACACCGGCACAAGGCCCGCCACCAGCCGGCGCTCACCCGCCGCCACCGTTGAAACCGCCTCGACCATCCGCTTCCAGGAAACCAGACCGCATGATCCGTGTGCTCAGCCTTCTCAGCCTCTCCCTCGGCCTTGCCGGACCGGTCCTGGCCCAGGGCGCCGGCGCGCCCGCCGGCATGGAGGCTGCCACCGCCCCGGGGGGAACCGAGGGGCGGGCCGGCCCCCGCAACGAGGCGGAGGCGATCCGCAGCGGCGACGCGATCCCGGTTCCGCCCCGGGCCGGCGGCATTCCGATCGAGGAGAGGCCGGTGCGCGGCACCGAGGCGCCTCCCCCACCACCCGGACGTCCCTGAGGCTCAGGACGCGAAGGCGGCGAGGAGTTCGGCCGCCGCCAGGGCGGCGATGACCGCGGGGCGCTTGTCGCGCACCCGCGTCCCGCCGATCGGGCAGACGAGGCGAGCCAGCGCGGCCTCGTCCAGGCCCATCGCCCGAAAGGCGCCGAGGAAGGTTGCCCGCTTCGTGGCGGACCCGATCAGGCCGAGATACGCGAAGGTGTTCGCCTCCAGCAGGCTGGCGCAGATCAGGCTGTCGAGGGCGTGGCTGTGGGTGACCACCACGTGGGCGGCTCCGGGCAGTGCGGCTTCCGCCGCGGCGCTGGCCGAGCCGACGATCCGCGCGACGCGCGCGCCCGACACCCGTGCGATCTCCTCGGGCCGGTCATCGATGATCCGCGTACGGAGGGGCAGCGGATCGAGCGCCAGGGCCAGGGCGCGCCCGACATGGCCCGCGCCGTAGATCATCACCAGGGGCGCCCGTGCGGCGGATTCGGCCTCCGAAGCCCGGAGGGCGGCGAGCGTACCGGCATCGGCCCGGTGGATCACCAGGGTCACGTGCCCGCCGCAGCACTGGCCGGTCTCGGGTCCCAGGGGCCTGCGCAGGATCGCCTCGGCCTCGCCCGCCGCCAGAAGCGCCCGGGCGCGGGCGATGCCCGCCCATTCATAGGTGCCGCCCCCGATGGTGCCGGCGACCCGTTCGGGCATCACCAGCATGGCGGTGCCCGCCGCGCGCGGCGTCGAGCCCCGCGCCTCCGACAGGGCGACGAGGGCCGCCGGCTCGCCCGCCGCGAGGGCGGTCGCCAGGGCTTCCGACAGCGCCTCCGACGAATCGGCGCTCACGGCTGCGCAGATTGCGCGTCTGCCAGCGCCCGCATCCGGTCGACGGCGTCGAGGACGCGCTCCGGGGTCGCCGGGGCATCGAGGCGGGGGCAGTACCGGTGGCCGGCGACGCTCGCCACCGCATCCGAGAGGGCGTGCAGGCCGGCGATGCCGAGCATCAGCGGAGGCTCGCCCACCGCTTTCGAACGGTAGATCGTCGCCTCTCGGTTCTGGTTCTCGTAGAGCGCCACGTTGAAGATGCGCGGGCGGTCGCCGCAGGCCGGGATCTTGTAGGTGGAAGGGGCGTGGGTGCCCAAAGCGCCCTTGCCGTCCCACCACAGCTCCTCGGTGGTGAGCCAGCCGAGCCCCTGGATGAAGCCGCCCTCGATCTGGCCCCGGTCCACCGCCGGGTTCAGGGAACGGCCGCAATCGTGCAGGATGTCGGCCCGCTCGATCCGGTACTCGCCGGTCAGGGTGTCCACCGCCGCCTGCACGCAGGCCGCGCCGTAGGCGAAGTAGTAGAACGGGTGGCCCCGGCCCGCCTCCCTGTCCCAATGGATGGTCGGCGTCTTGTAGAAGCCCGTGGCCGAGAGCTGGATGCGGGCGAGGTAGGCCTTGTGGATCAGCGTGGCCCAGGCGATCTCCTGGTTGCCGACCCGGACCCGATTCGGCAGGAACAGCACCGTCTCGGGCGCGACGCTCCAGGCCTCGGCTGCGAAGGCCACGAGGCGGCCCTTCAGGGTCTGGGCGGCGGCGCGGGCCGCCATGCCGTTGAGGTCGGCCCCCGACGAGGCGGCCGTGGCCGAGGTGTTGGGCACCTTGCCCGTCGTGGTCGCGGTGATGCGGACCCGGTCGGCGTCGATCTGGAATTCCTCCGCCACCACCTGCGCGACCTTGACGTAGAGCCCCTGGCCCATCTCGGTGCCGCCGTGATTCAAGCCGACCGAGCCGTCGTTGTAGATGTGCACCAGGGCGCCGGCCTGGTTGTAGGCGGTGGAGGTGAAGGAGATGCCGAACTTCACCGGCGTCAGGGCGAGGCCGCGCTTGATCACCGGGCTGGTTTCGTTCGCCGCATGCAAAACCGCGCGGCGGGCGGCGTAATCGCAGTCCGCTTCCAGCTTGGCCACCAGATCCCGGATGCAATTGTCGGCAATGGTCTGGTGGTACGGCGTGACGTTGTCGGTCTCGGTGCCGTAGAAGTTGCGCTTGCGCACCTCCAGCGGGTCGAGGCCGCAGGCATAGGCCACCTCCTCGATCACCCGCTCGGCCGCCACCATGCCCTGGGGCCCGCCGAAGCCCCGGAAGGCGGTGTTGGACTGGGTGTTCGTGCGGTAGGGCCGCGAGGTCAGGTGCACCGCCGGGTAGTGGTAGCAGTTGTCGGCGTGGAACAGGGCCCGGTCGGTGACCGGCCCCGACAGGTCGGCGGCCCAGCCGCAGCGGGCGGCGAGCTGCATGTCGACGGCGAGAATCTTCCCGTCCGCGTCGTGCCCCACGAGGTAGTCGACCTCGAAATCGTGGCGCTTGCCGGTGATGACCATGTCGTCGTCGCGGTCGGGCCGGATCTTGGCGGCGCGGCCGGTCGTTTTGGCCACCAGGGCCGCCACGCAGGCGAACAGGTTCGACTGGCTCTCCTTGCCGCCGAAGCCGCCGCCCATCCGACGGACCTCGGCGGTCACGGCCGAATTCACCGTGCCCAGCACCTTGGCGACGAGGGCCTGGGCCTCGGAAGGGTGCTGGGTCGAGGTGTGGACCGTGACCTCGTCGTCCTCACCCGGGATCGCCAGGGCGATCTGGCCCTCGAGGTAGAAGTGTTCCTGGCCGCCGATCGCCATCCGGCCGCGGACGATACCCGGGGCCTCGGCGAGCCCCGCGTCGGAATCGCCGCGCTTCAGGGTCATGGGCGGCCAGACGAGTTTTCCGTCCGCCCGCGCTTGCCGGTAGGTGAGGACGGGGTCGAGATCCTCGTAGGCGATCACGGCCAGGCGGGCGGCGCGGCGGGCCGCATCGCGGGTCAGGGCCGCCACCGCGAAGATCGGCTGGCCGACATACGACACCGTGTCCTCGGCCAGCATCGGCTCGTCGTCCCGGTGCGAGGAGGAGATCTCGTTGACGCCCGGCACGTCGACGCCGGTGAACACCGCGACCACGCCCTCGGCGCCCCGCACGGGCGCCAGATTCACCGAGACGAGGCGGGCATGAGCGCGTTCGCTCAGCCCCAGGCAGACGTGGAGCAGGCCGGCCGGCTCGGCCATGTCGTCGATGTAGAGGGCCGAGCCACTGACGTGTCGGGCGGCGCTGTCGTGGATGCGCGGCGTGTGGGCGCCGCCCGCGATCCGGTCGTCCACCTTCGGGGCCGGAGGCGTGCGATCAAGCATGGGCCGGCGCTCCGACGGTGGCAAGGCGGGTTTCCGGGGCCTCCGGCGCGGCCTCGTGGATCAGCCGCTCGATGAGGTTGCCGGCGACCTTGAGGCGGTAGGCGGCCGAGGCCCGCATGTCCGAGAGGGGCGTAAAATCCCGGGCCACCGCCGCCTTGAAGGCGGGGATGACGGCCGGGTCGAGGGACTGGCCCATGAGCGCGGCCTCGGCCTGGACGGCCCGCTTCGGGGTGCCCGCCATGCCGCCGTAGGCGATGCGGGCCTGCCGGGTCGTGCCAGCGTCGACGGTCAGCCGGAAGGCGCCGAGGACGGCGGAGATGTCCTCGTCGAAGCGCTTCGAGATCTTGTAGGCGCGAAAGACCGTCTCCGGGCCGAGATTCGGCACCCGCACCCCGGCGACGAACTCGCCCGGACGCAGGTCCTGCCGGCCATAGGCGACGAAGAAGTCTTCGAGGGGAATCTCGCGCTCGCTGCCACGGCCGATGAGATGGAGGCTCGCCCCGAGGGCGATCAGGGCCGGCGCCGCGTCGCCGATGGGCGAGCCGTTGGCGATGTTACCGCCGAGGGTGCCGGCATTGCGGGTCTGGGCGGCGCCGTGGCGGCGGAAGAGCTCCCCGAGATCTGGGTGCAGGCCGGCGAGGTGCGTGCCGGCCTCGGAGAGGCTCACGCCGGCTCCGAGATACAGGTGATCGGGGCCCTCGCCCACGACGCGCAGGCTTCGCACCCGCCCGAGCCAGATCACCGGGTCGAGGACGCGCAGGCCCTTGGTCACCCAGAGGGCGACGTCGGTGGCCCCGGCCACGATCGTCGCCTGGGGGTGCTCGGCCATGAGATCGACGAGCGCCGGAAGGGTGGCGGGGGCGAAGAAGCGGCCCTTCGGCCCGGAGACCGCCACGGTCTCGTCGTCGCGCAGGGCCAGCAGCCGGGCGAGGGTGGCGTCGTGGGCGGCATCGAAGGTATCCGCTTCCGGTGCGGCCAACGCACGCTCGGCCGCGCGCACGATGGGAGCGTAGCCGGTGCAGCGGCAGAGGTTGCCCGCGAGCGCGTCGTCGATGGGGCTCGCCGAGGTTCGGAGCGGGCCGGTCTCGGCGAGCAGGTCCTTGGTAGGAGAATCCTTGGTCATCGCGAACAGCGACATGACGAAGCCCGGCGTGCAGAAGCCGCATTGCGAGCCGTGCTCCTCCACCATCAGGCGCTGGACCGGATGGAGGGTGCCGTCGGCCCCACGCAGGTGCTCCACGGTGAGGAGCTGGCAGCCGTCGAGCATCCCCAGGAAGGTGATGCAGGCATCCACCGCGCGGTAGCGCAGGCGCTCGGCGCCGGACGGCCCCTCGGGGCGGACCACCACCACGGTGCAGGCCCCGCAATCCCCCTCGTTGCAGCCCTCCTTGGTCCCGATCAGTTGCTCGGGACCGCGCAGCCAGTCGAGCACCGTCAGAGTCGGGTCGCAGGCCTCGATCGTGCGCGCGTCGGGCCCGAGGAGGAAGCGGATGGCGTGTCTCATGCGACCTCTTCGTCGAACACCGGTCCCTCTCCCCGCGGTGGGAGAGGGCTCTCGAACCCCCTATCGCGGCAGCGTGTCGCTGATGCCCTTCACGTACCAGTTCATGCCGAGGATCATCGGATCGGGAGCGTTCTCGCCGGCCTTCACCGCCTCGCTGCCGTCCTGCTTGAAGACGGGGCCGTGGAAGGGCAGGAGCGTGCCGTCCGCGATCGCCTTCTTGGTGGCCTCGGCCTGGGCCTTCACGTCGTCGGGCATGTTGGCGAAGGGCGCCAGCACGACCATGCCGTCCTTGATGCCGCCCCAGGTGTCGTGGCTCTTCCAGGTGCCGTCGAGGACGGCCTTGGCCTCGCCGACGACGTAGCCGTCCCAGTCGTCGACGATGGAGGTGAGCTGGGCCTTGGGGGCGAAGCGCATCTGGTCCGAGGATTGTCCGAAGGCGAGCTTGCCCTGCTTCTCCGCCTCCTGCAACGGCGCGGCGGAATCGGTGTGCTGCGACAGGATGTCGACGCCCTGGGCCAGCAGCGCCTTGGCGGCCTCCGCCTCCTTGCCCGGGTCGAACCAGGTGTTCACCCAGACGATCTTAATCTTGATGTCGGGGTTCACCGACTGGGCGCCGAGCATGAAGGCGTTGATGCCGCTCACCACCTCGGGGATCGGGAACGAGGCGATGTAGCCCAACGTGCCCGTCTTCGAGAGGCGCCCGGCGATCACGCCGCAGACGTAGCGGCCCTCGTAGAAGCGGGCCGAGTAGGTCGAGACGTTGGGCGCCCGCTTGTAGCCGGTGGCGTGCTCGAACTTCACCTTCGGGAATTTCTTGGCGACCTTGAGGGTCGGCTCCATGAAGCCGAACGAGGTGGTGAAGATCAGGCCGTAGCCGGAGCGCGCGAAGCTCTCGATGGAGCGCTCGCTGTCGGCCTCCGGCACGTTCTCGAGGAAGCTGGTCTCGACCTTGTCGCCCAGCGCCGCGGCGAGCGCCTTGCGGCTCTGGTCGTGCTGGTACGAGTAGCCGTAATCGGCCACCGGGCCGACATAGACGAAGCCGACCTTCAGCTTCTCGCCGGGCTTCTTCTCCTGCGCCTGCGCGCCCCCGAGTCCGAGGGCGAGAACGGCCACCAGGGCCCCCTGCACGATCCGCATCGTTCAAAGATCCTTCGAGAGTGCGCGCCTACCGGTGCGGGGTGAAGACCCGGCCGAGGGCCGCCGGGGCGAGGGAGCCGCCCCCGCGCCTGCCGAGGGAGAGCAAGACCAGGGCCAGGATGGTGGCAAGGTAGGGCAGCGCGGAGAGCGCCTGCCCTGGCAGGCCGAGGCCGGCCGCCTGGGCGTTGAGCTGAAGCACCGTGGCGCCGCCGAACAGCAGGGCGCCGGCCAGCACCCGGAACGGGCGCCACGAGGCGAAGACCACGAGGGCCAGGGCGATCCAGCCGCGCCCGGCCGTCATCGCGGGCGCCCAGAACGGGGTGTAGGACAGCGACAGGTAGGCCCCGGCCAGACCCGCGCAGGCGCCGCCGAACAGCACCGCGCGGAAGCGCACCCTGCGCACCTGCAGGCCCAGCGCGTGGGTGGCAGTGTGGTCGTCGCCGATGGCCCGCAGGATCAGGCCGGCGCGGGTGCGCCACAGGAACCACGACACCCCGGCCGCCAGCGCGAAGGCGAGATAGACGAAGCCGTCCTGCCCGAAGAGCAGGCGGCCGAGGCCGGGCAGGTCAGTGAGGCCGGGCAGGGCGAGATGCGGCGCCGGATCGCGCTTGAGGCCGACATAGGAGGCCCCGACGAGGCCCGAGAGCCCGAGACCCAGGATCGTCATGGCGAGTCCGGAGGCGACCTGGTTGGCGCTCAGCACCACCGTGAGGAGGCCGAACAGGGCCGAGAGGGCGAGGCCCGCCCCAGCGCCGGCCACTGCGCCGACGAAGGTCGAGCCGGTCTCCACCGCCACCGCGAAACCGGCGGCGGCGCCCAGCACCATCATGCCCTCGACGCCGAGGTTGAGCACGCCCGCGCGCTCGGCCACGAGTTCGCCGAGCGCCGCGATCATCAGCGGGGTGGCGGCGGCCACGATGGTGACGAGCACCATCTGGACGATGTCGAGGGTCAGGCCATGAACGGTCACGCGGTCGCTCCCGGCACGAAGCGGACCCTGTAGCGCGACAGCGCGTCGGCCCCGAGCACCAGGGCGAGCAGCAGGCCCTGGAAGGCCCGGGTCAGGTCGAGGGGGAGTTTCAGGTCGATCTGCGCGCCCTCGCCCCCGATGGTGGTCAGGGCGATGACCAGGGCCGCCACCAGGATCCCCAGCGGCGAGAGCCGTCCCAGGAAGGCCACGATGATGGCGGTGAAGCCGTAGCCCGGCGAGATCGAGGGCTGGAGCTGGCCGATCCGGCCCGCCACCTCGCTGATGCCGGCCAGCCCCGCGGCGGCGCCGGAGACGGCGAAGACCGCGAGCGTCAGGCGTGCGTCGCCGAAGCCGGCGAAGCGGGCCGCGCGCGGGCTCGCCCCCACCACCCGCACGGCGAAGCCGAACAGGGTGCGGCCGAGCACCAGGGTGGCGAGGACCACGACCGCCAGCGCGAGGGCGACGCCGGCATGCAGGGTGCCGCCCTCCATCAGGTAGGGCAGGCGGGCAGCGTCGTCGAAGGTGACGCTCTGGGGGAAGTTGAAGCCCGCTGGATCGCGCAAGGGGCCGCGCGCCATGTAGTCGAGCAGCAGTTCGGCCACGTAGACCAGCATCAGGCTGGTGAGGATCTCGGAGACGCCGAGGCGCACCTTGAGGAGGGCGGGGATCAGCCCGTAGACCATGCCGGCCCCCGTGCCGACGAGAAGCATCAGGGGCAGCACCCAGAGGGGGTCGCCGGGGATCCCGTGCGCGGCGACGCCGATCCAGCCGCCGAACAGGCCGCCGACGACGAACTGCCCTTCGGCCCCGATATTCCAGATGTTGGCGCGGTAGCAGAAGGCGAGGCCGGTGGCGATGAGGGCGAGCGGCGCGGCCTTGATGGCCACCTCCTGCAGCGACCAGACCTCGCTCAGGGGCGCCACGAAGTAGGTGACGAAGGCGGCGGCCGGCGAGCGGCCCAGGACGGCCACGACGAGCCCGCCGATCACCAGCGCGGCCAGGAAGGCCAGGATGGGCGAGAGCGCGTCCATCAGGGCCGACCGGCCGATGCGCGGCGTCAGGTCAATGCGCATGGGCCGCCTCCCGGGCGTGGTCCGGCGCGCCCGTCACCAGATCCTCGGCCGGCGCCGCCCCGCCCATGCGCAGCCCCAGGGCCTCGCGGGTGGTCTCGGCGGCCGGCGCCGCCGGCGACAGGGTGCCGTGATGCAGCACGGCGATGCGGCCGGTGATCGCGAACAGTTCGTCGAGGTCCTGGCTGATCACCAGCACGGCGGCGCCGCGGGCCGCGAGGTCGAGCAGCGCCTGCCGGATATGGGCGGCCGCCAGGGCGTCGACGCCCCAGGTCGGCTGGTTGACCACGAGGATGCCGGGCTCGGCCAGGATCTCGCGTCCCATCAGGTATTTCTGCAGGTTGCCGCCCGACAGGGTGCCGGCGGCGGGATCGGGGCCCGCCTTGCGCACGTCGAAGGCCGCGACCACGTCCCGGGCCAGGGCCTTGGCGGCCGCGCGGCGCAGGACGCCGAAGCGGCTCAGGCGCGCCGTGGCGTGGCGCGACAGAATCGCGTTGTCGGACAGGCTCAGGGTCGGCACGGCGCCATGGCCGTTGCGCTCCTCGGGCACGAAGCCGGCGCCGCCCCGCCGCCGGGCGGTGATGCCGAGGCGCCCGGATTCGACGCCGTCGAACCGCACCATGCCGGGTTCCGGCGCCAGGGTCTCGCCCGAGAGGGCGTCGAACAGCTCCGCCTGCCCGTTGCCGGCGATCCCGGCGAGGCCGACGATCTCGCCGCCGCGCACGCTCAGCGAGATGCCATCGAGGGCGGTGCCGTGCAGGCCGGGGGCGGGGAGGGTGAGCCCGGACAGGACCAGGCGCTCCGGCCCGGTCGCCACGCCGGCGGGCGCCGTCACCGCGCCTACCTGTGCCCCCACCATCAGGGCGGCGAGAGAGCGGGCGGTCTCGGCGCGGGGATCGCAGGCCCCCACCACCCGGCCGCCGCGCAGGATGGTGGCGCGCGAGCACAGCCGGCGCACCTCGTCGAGGCGGTGCGAGATGTAGAGCAGCGCCCGGCCCTCGTCGCGCAGGCGCTCCAGAACGGTGAACAACAATTCGGCCTCGCCTGGGGTGAGCACCGAGGTCGGCTCGTCGAGGATCACGAGCTTGGGGTCCTGCAGCAGGCAGCGGATGATCTCGATGCGCTGGCGCTCGCCGGCCGAGAGCGACCAGACTGGCCGGTCGGGGTCGAGGTGCAGGCCGTAGGTCGTCCCGACCGCCGCGATCCGGGCCTTCAGGGCTCGGCCGCCCAGGCCCTTGGGCATCACCAGGGCGATGTTCTCGGCGACCGTCAGGTTCTCGCAGAGCGAAAAATGCTGGAACACCATGCCGATGCCGAGGGCGCGGGCGGCCTCCGGATGGGCGAGGCGCACGACATCGCCCCGATGGGTGACGACCCCTTCGGTGGGCTCCAGGAGCCCGTAGAGGATCTTCATCAGGGTCGACTTGCCGGCGCCGTTCTCGCCCAGCAGGGCGTGGATCTCGCCGGCCCGGATCTCGAGATCGACCCCGTCATTGGCCGTGAAGGCGCCGAAGCGCTTGACGATGCCGTACGCGCCGAAGAGAGGCGTCGGCCCCTCCGTGCGGGCAGGGGGGACGACGGGGGCCACGCTAGAGCGTCCCGAACAGCGCGTGGGCGAGGCGGGTATGGGCCTCGCGCAGCTGGCCGGTCTCCATCCCGAGGGGCTGGCCGTCGATCACCCGCCACGACCCCGCCACCATCACTCTGTCGGCCCGGTGGGCGCCGCAGAGCACCAGGGCGGCCAGCGGATCGTGCGCGCCGGAGAAGCGCAGTTCGTCGAGGGTGAACAGGGCTAGGTCCGCCTCGCAGCCCTCCGCGATCCGGCCGATGTCGCTCCGCCCGAGA
The DNA here is from genome assembly GCF_001422795.1 of Methylobacterium sp. Leaf88. NCBI lineage: Bacteria > Pseudomonadati > Pseudomonadota > Alphaproteobacteria > Hyphomicrobiales > Methylobacteriaceae > Methylobacterium > Methylobacterium sp. Leaf88. The sequence continues at coordinate 133,116 of NZ_LMMK01000003.1, forward strand.
CAGGCCGCGGACCCCTCCGTCGCCCAGCGCAGGGCGTCGAGATGGGTCACGGCCTCGGCGCCGTAGGTCAGACGGTTGATCATCAGGGCGTGACGGACGCCCTCCATCAGGTTCGAGCTGTCGTTCGAGGCCGACCCGTCGACGCCGAGGCCGACGGGGCTGCCGGCGGCCTCCAGCTCACAGGTCCGGCACTGGCCGGAGGCCAGCGTCATGTTCGAGGTCGGGCAGTGGCAGACGCCGACGCCGGCCGCGCCGAGGCGCTTCACCTCGGCGTCGTTGAAGTGGATGCCGTGGGCGAGCCAGGTGCGCGGGCCCATCCAGCCGACCTCCTCGAGGTAATCGACCGGGCGCTGGCCGAACATTTCGACGCAGTAGCGGTCCTCGTCGAGCGTCTCGCCGAGATGGGTGTGCAGGCGGCAATCGTGGCGCTCGGCCAGCGCCGCGCTCTCGCGCATCAGCCGCTTCGTCACGTTGAAGGGCGAGCAGGGGGCCAGCCCGATCTGCACCATCGCGCCGGGCTTGGGGTCGTGGAACAGGCGCAGCACCCGTTCGCTGTCGGCCAGGATGGTGTCGTCGTCCTGGGTCAGGCATTCGGGCGGCAGGCCGCCGTCGCGCTCGGACAGGCTCATCGAGCCGCGGGTGACGAAGGCGCGGATCCCGACAGGCCCGGCCTCCTCCACCTGAATGTCGACGGAGGATTCCAGCCCCTTCGGGAAGAGGTAATGGTGATCGCCGGCCGTGGTGCAGCCGGAGAGCAGCAGCTCGGTATAGGCGAGACGCGTCGCCAGCCGGAACGCCTCGGGGGTGATCCTGTCCCAGACCGTGTAGAGCGCCTTCAGCCAGGGAAAGAGCGGCTTGTTGATCGCCGCCGGATGGGCGCGGGTGAGCGTCTGGAAGAAGTGGTGATGGGTGTTGACGAGGCCCGGGACGACCACGTGGCGGCCGGCGTCGAAGATCTCGTCGACGGGCGCGGCGGGCATACCTCCCGCGGGCACCCGCTCGACGATGCGGGAGCCCGCGACGACGAGGCCCCCGGCGGAATCCGGCGCCAGGATCGCCAGCGGGTTGCGGATCCAGAGACGTCGCGTCGCGGGGGTCTCGACCATGCTGATCCGGTGTTCCCTCGATGTGGACCGGCCATCACCATGGCCCGTCCGGAAATCCGGAGGCCGGATGGAAATCCGGCCTCGTCATGCAGACCATCGCTTGCGTGGATGGTCGTTCCGGGCAAGGAGCCCGTCGTGAGAACAGGTGCCAGCCCTCAGAAGACGTGGAAGGAGACGCCGGCCAGGAAGCTCTTCTCTTCGGTCCCCTTGAAGTTGGCGCGCTCGATGTTGCCGAACTTGTTGAGCCAGTACTGGAAGCCGATGAAGACGTCGACCCGGTTCGGCTGGTCGTAGATCAGCTTGCCGACATCGAGGACGAGGTTGGTCCGCGACAGGAATTCGAGACCCGTCTTCGGGTTGGTGGCGAAGGCGGACGGATCGTTCACACCGCGCCCCTTGGGCAGGACGATATTGTTGAAGCCCGCGATGCTGAGCGGCAGACCCGTGAAGGCGAGCGGGAAGCTGTAGACGATCTCGAATTCCGGGACCGTGTTGAAACTGGTATCCCGGTTCGGAGCGACGTTGAAGCCGTTGCGATTCCACTCCTTGTAGGCATGGACCGAGGCGCTGAGGAACCCGGCCGGGACGTCGAATGCAAAGTTCAGACCGCCGACCACGTCGCGCTTCTTGGAGCCGAAGGCATCGTTCTGGGCATTGGCGTCGAAGCCGTAGGCGAGCGACACGTCCTTGATGATGCCGGGCACCACGAAGGCCTTCGTCCCCGTCAGGGCGTTCAGGCTCAGGGTTCCGCGATAGAGGCCGTAGGCCTCGGTGTTCCCGTAATCGTAGAAGGTCGGCGCACCGGTTCCGTCGGTGGTGCCCGCCGAGAACTGCGATCCCGACTTGAGGATGTCGAGGGTGAAGAAATTGGTGCCGTAGGCCCAGGCATCGGCGTGCGAGATGTTGAGGATGTGCTTCGGCGCGTCCTGGTTGCGGAAGCTGCCGTCGGCGCGCTGGATCTGGGAGCCGGGCCTGGCGGCCGGGAACTGGTAGCGGTAGCTGATCTGCGTGTCGGAGAACAGGAAGAACCCGGAGGGCACCTCCACGGGTGCGACCGGCGCCTTCTCCTTGGCGAGGTCCGCGGCCAGGGCCGGCATCAGGGTGGCGAGGCTCAGAGTGGCGGCCACCAGCGGTCGTGTGAATGTCGCGATCATCGATAAAGTCCCCCCGGGATTAAGCACCCGTTGGGGCAATTGACCGCAACCGATGTGCCACCCGCCCGGCCTTCCCACACAACCAGATGGGGTGATGCATAGGCGCAACATTGCCTCGGTTCGCCCTGCGGGAACGAGCCTTCGCGGGCTTGAACATCGGCAGGCGCGCGACGGGGAAGCGCCACGGGACGAACACGAGTTAGACCATATGGTCTAATTTCTAGTCAGGGTTGCATCATGGTTGAGCATCGAGACGTCCTTCGCCTGCGGCGTCCACGCCCCGGACCGCCGATTCCGCGCCTTCGTGGCCGAGTGGTCTTGGCGGCCATACGCCGCCTGGTCTCTCGCGTCCGACGGGACGCGACCGCTTGGGAAACGCGACGTGGGTGCGTCCCGTCCGGAAATCGGTCCTGCCTCCCGGCGGGCAAGCCTCGTTGCGCCTGAGGCGCCGAGGCGCGGGCCGGCCCAACCTGCATGGGAAGGATGCAGCGCCGCGCATCATTTGGGCGTGTCTCCGGCGGACCCTGCATCCATGATTACCGAAGATTCGGGATCGGGGCGGAACGCGACGCCGTCCCTCCCGGGTCGCGCGCCCTCCGGCCCGGTGCCCCGAGCATGCTTCCCGTCATCGCGGCTGACCCCGCCCCTCTGACCTTCGATCCGGCGACCACCGCACTGGTCATCATCGACATGCAGCGCGACTTCCTGGAGCCGGGCGGCTTCGGCGAAACCCTCGGCAACGACGTCACCCTGCTGCAGACGGCGGTGCCCCCGATCCGGGCGGTGCTGGCGGCGGCGCGGAGTGCCGGCCTTCTCATCGTGCACACGCGGGAGGGCCACAAGCCCGACCTCTCCGATGCGCCGCCGGCCAAGCTGGAGCGAGGGACGCCCACCGCGCGCATCGGCGCGCCGGGTCCGATGGGGCGCATCCTGATCCGCGGCGAACCGGGCCACGCCATCGTTCCCGAACTGGCGCCGATCCGGGGCGAGGTGGTCATCGACAAGCCCGGGAAGGGCGCCTTCTACGCCACCGATCTCCGCGCGGTCCTCTCCGCCCGCCGCATCGCGACCCTGCTGGTCTGCGGGGTGACCACCGAGGTCTGCGTGCACACGACGATCCGCGAGGCCAACGACCGCGGCTACCGCTGCGTGGCGATCGGGGATGGCTGCGCCTCTTACCGCCCCGAGTTCCACCGGGTCGGCCTCGCGATGATCGCCGCCCAGGGCGGCATCTTCGGCTGGGTCTCCTCCTCGGCGGCGGTGGTCGAAGCCCTCGGCGGCGCACGCTAAGGGCGGGTTCCGCGGCCTGCGCTGTTCGGCCCCCATCGTTTCCGGCTTTCCGCACAGGCCCGCGGTGACGGCCGGCCTGGCGCTTGCTTACACCCGGGTGGCCGGGCAGCTCGTTGGGGCCGCGCGGGCGGCGGCCATCGCGCCGCGAATCCCGCCCTCGACCCACGCCGCCCTGCCGGCAGAAGAACTCCCCGCCACGCCGCCGGCGTTCCGGTCGCGCGGAGGGACATCACTGGGAGAAAACCCATGTCGGAGCGCAACGACCCGTCCACCGGCGGCCTCGACGCCTACATCGAAGCGGCAGCCGGGCTGCTCGCGATTCCCCTCGACCCGGCCTGGATCGGCGCCATCGGCAGCAATCTCGCCGTCCTGCGCACGGCCGCCGCGCATGTGGCCGAGTTTTCCCTGCCCGACGAGGCGGAAGCCGCCCCGGTCTACGAAGCATGAGCGGTCCGGACACGATGCATGATCCGAGCACGATGACGGCTGAGGCGCTGGCGACGGCGTTTCGGGATGGGACCACCAGCGCCTGCGCGAACGTCGCCGCGACCCTGGCGCGCATCGCGCGGGTCGACGGCGCGGTGAACGCCTTCACGGAGATTCTCGCCGCGCGCGCCCAGGCCCGCGCCGAGGCCCTGGATGCGGCCCGGGGCCGGGGTGAGCCCCTGGGGCCGCTGGCTGGCGTTCCCTTTGCGGTCAAGAATCTGTTCGACATCGCCGGTCTGCCGACCCGGGCCGGCGCGAAGATCAACCGCGATCGGGCCCCGGCGGAGCGCGATGCCGCCCTGGTGCGCCGCATGGAGGCGGCGGGCGCGATCCTCGTCGGCGGCCTCAACATGGGCGAGTACGCCTACGATTTCACCGGCGAGAACGTCCATGACGGACCGACCCGGAACCCGCACGATCTCGGCCACATGTCCGGCGGCTCGTCCGGAGGCTCGGGAGGGGCCGTCGGGGCCGGGCTGGTGCCGATCGCCCTCGGCTCCGACACCAACGGCTCGATCCGTGTCCCCTCCACCTTCTGCGGCTGCTTCGGCCTCAAACCCACCTACGGCCGCCTGACCCGGGCGGGCAGCTTTCCCTTCGTGGGCAGCCTCGACCATGTCGGGCCCATGGCGCGCAGCGTCACGGACCTCGCCCTGAGCTACGACGCCATGCAGGGGCCGGACCCGAACGACCCTGTGGCCACGACGCGCCCCGCAGAGCCGGCCCTGTCTCACCTCACCGACGGGCTCGGGAACCTGCGCGTTGCGGTGGCGGGCGGCTACTTCGCGCGCGGTGGCGACGCCGAGGCGTTTGCGGCGGTGGCCGCCATCGCCCGGGCCCTCGGCGTCACGCGCAGCGTCGCGATTCCGGAGGCGGCCCGCGCCCGGGCGGCGGCCTACCTCATCACGGCAGCCGAAGGAGCTGCCCTCCATCTCGACCGCCTCCGGACCCGGGGGGAGGATTTTGATCCGGCTGTACGCGACCGGCTGATCGCCGGGGCGATGATCCCGGCCCCGCTGATCGAGCGTGCGCAGCGCTTCCGCCGCTGGTACCGGTCCGCCGTCCTTGATCTGTTCCGCGAGGTCGACGTGATCCTGGCCCCCGCCACGCCTTGCCGCGCGCCCCGTTCGGGCCAGGCCACCTTCGTCCTCGACGGGGTGACCCTGCCGGTGCGGGCCAATATCGGGGTGTTCACCCAGCCGATATCCTTCATCGGCCTGCCGGTGGTGGCGGTGCCCGTGCGCCTGGACGACGGCCTGCCCCTCGGCGTTCAGGTCATCGCCGCCCCCTGGCGCGAGGACCACGCCCTGCGCGTGGCGCACCAGTTGGAGCGGGACGGCGTCGTCCGCGCCCCCGTGGCGAACCTGTGAGCGAGACCGCGATGATCATCGACGATCCGGCTGTGAAGGCCGAGGTGGAGGCCGCCTTCGCGGCCTACGAGGCAGCCCTGGTGGGCAACGACGTGCCGACGCTGGAGGCCCTGTTCCACGATGATCCGCGCACGATCCGCTACGGCGGGGCCGAGAACCTCTACGGGATGGAGGCAATCCGCGCCTTCCGTCGGGCGCGGTCGCCCGAGGGCCTGGCCCGCGACCTGAGCGAAACGGTGATAACCACCTACGGATGCGATACCGGAATCGCCATGACGCTGTTCACCCGGTCGAGCACCCCGGGGCGCATCGGACGCCAGAGCCAGACATGGATCCGCTTCCCCGACGGCTGGAGGGTCGTTGCGGCCCATGTGAGCATCATCACGGGCTGATCTCCTTACCCTCGCGGCGGATCAGGCGCCGTCGAGTGCCTTGGACAGGCGGCGCACGCGGCCTCCGCGCTTCTCATAGGCGAAGAGGGAGGCCAGGGTCTGCCCATCGGGGACGGACGCGTCGGTCGAGGCGGCCTCGCCCTCCGCCTCTTCGGGCATCTGGGGCTGGGTCTCGGCCGGCGGTACTGCCGGGCGGGATGGAGGCAGGCGCAGGCTGGCGCGCTGCACCACCTCCCGATCCCGCTCGATCTGCGCGGCCGTCTCGGCATCGGTCCGGACCAGAGCGTGGACCCCGTCCCGGAATCGAAGCTCGACGGACCAGGCCGGCCGCGCGTTGCCCCCGAGGACGTCGAGGCCGGCATGCATGAAGGAGGCGGCGAGGCCGAGCGGATTCGGCAGGGGACCGGTGGCCGTCAAGGCCTGCCGCAATCCCTGGACGATACCGGTGCGCCGTGGCACCGCCTGCTCCGGCGGCGCGAGCGTCAAGGCCTCCAAGTCCTCGACTCCGCGCATGCTTCCATCGGGCAGCCCGAAGACGCCGAATTCGTAAGATCCCGGCCCAGCGCCGAACGTTCCNCCCAGGGCCTGCCGCAATCCCCGGGCGATACCGGTGTGCCGTGGCACCGCCTGCTCCGGTGGCGCGAGCGTCAAGGCCTCCAAGTCCTCGACTCCGCGCAGGCTTCCATCGGGCAGCCCGAAGACGCCGAATTCGTAAGATCCCGGCCCAGCGCCGAACGTTCC
>NZ_LMMK01000003.1:139721-140212 GCF_001422795.1 Methylobacterium sp. Leaf88
GGATATGATCTGAATGGCGATCATCGATACTTTCCGCCCGGATCATCCCCCGCGCTGAGGAGGAGGTCCGTCAACATCAAACGCCGTCTCCTGTCGCGAAGTCCTGTGTCGGAAACAGGGCCGCGAGCTCGGGACGGCTCCGACGCATCGCGGCCCCTTTGAAAATCCCCCTCCGATCCTTGACAGCCTGGGATTCAGGCTCGTCAAGGACGGGACAGCTTCGTGATCTTGAGGTCTTCCGGCATGCAGGTGATTGAGACGGACATTCCGGCGGTCCGGCGGGTGGTGCCGACGCGCTTCGGCGACGCGCGGGGCTGGTTCTCGGAGACCTACCGGGCGGACATCCTGGCGCGCGCCGGCATTGCGGATGTCTTCATCCAGGACAACCAGTCCTTCTCCGCCCCGCGCGGCACCGTGCGCGGGCTGCACTTCCAGCGCGCGCCCATGGCCCAGGCGAAGCTCATCCGGGTGCTCGCGGGTGCCATCCTGGA
>NZ_LMMK01000004.1:0-139580 GCF_001422795.1 Methylobacterium sp. Leaf88
CTTCGCCATCCGTGAAGGCGGACGCACCGTCGGCGCAGGCGTCGTCGCCGCCATCAACGAGTAATCGTCCGTCCTCACGGTCACGTCTGCAGGGAACGATTGAGGGGCGGGTCCTCGCGCCCGCCCCCCCATTGCCCCGCCAAGGTTTCAGGTCATGAACGGTCAGAATATTCGTATCCGCCTCAAGGCGTTCGACCATCGCATCCTCGATGCGTCGACCCGCGAGATCGTCTCGACGGCCAAGCGCACCGGCGCCACCATCCGTGGCCCCATCCCGCTTCCGACGCATATCGAGAAGTTCACCGTCAACCGCTCGCCCCACATCGACAAGAAGTCGCGCGAGCAGTTCGAGATGCGCACCCACAAGCGCGTCCTCGATATCGTCGATCCGACGCCCCAGACCGTGGACGCGCTGATGAAGCTCGACCTCGCCGCCGGCGTGGACGTGGAGATCAAGCTCTAAGTCCCGCGGGGATTTAGAGCTTACCGTAGAATCGCGCGAGGGAGACACCTATGCGCTCAGGCGTCATCGCACAGAAGGTCGGCATGACCCGCATCTTTACGGATGCAGGCGAACATGTCCCCGTCACCGTGCTTAAAATCGATCAATGTCAGGTGGTTGCCCACCGTACCGTCGAGAAGAACGGCTACGTCGCCCTTCAGGTCGGCGTCGGCAAAGCCAAGGTGAAGAACGTTTCGGCTGCCGAGCGCGGCCGGTTCGCAGTCGCCAAGGTCGAGCCCAAGCAGAAGCTCGCCGAGTTCCGCGTGTCCGAGGACAAGCTGATCCCGGTCGGCGCGGAGATCACGGCCGATCACTTCATCCCGGGCCAGTTCGTCGACGTGACGGGCACCACCACGGGTAAGGGGTTCGCCGGCGGCATGAAGCGCTGGAACTTCGGCGGTCTGCGCGCCACCCACGGCGTGTCCATCTCGCACCGTTCGATCGGTTCGACCGGTGGCCGCCAGGACCCGGGCAAGACCTTCAAGAACAAGAAGATGCCCGGCCATATGGGCGTCGACCGGGTCACGACCCAGAACCTGCGCGTCGTGCGCACGGATCCTGAGCGCGGCCTCATCCTCGTCGAAGGCGCCGTTCCCGGCGTCGCCGGCGGCTGGATTCAGATCCGCGACGCGGTGAAGCGCAAGCTCCCCGCGGACGTTCCGCAGCCTGGCAAGTTCCGTGAGCAGGGCGCATCCGCTCCCGCCACCGAAGCGCCGGCTCCCGAGGCTCCCGCTTCCGAGGAGAACGCGTGATGAAGCTCGATATCACCACGCTCGATGGCGCCGGTGCCGGTTCCGTCGATCTGGATGAGACCATCTTCGGTCTCGAGCCCCGCGTCGACCTGCTCCAGCGCATGGTTCGCTGGCAGCTCGCCAAGCGCCAGGCCGGCACCCATGCGGTCAAGAACCGCTCGGATGTGAACCGGACGCGCAAGAAGCTGTACAAGCAGAAGGGCACGGGTAACGCTCGCCACGGCGCCGCTTCCGCTCCGCAGTTCCGCGGCGGTGGACGCGCCTTCGGTCCGGTCGTGCGCAGCCATGCCCACGACCTGCCCAAGAAGGTCCGCGCGCTCGCCCTGAAGCACGCGCTGTCCGCGAAGGTGAAGGATTCCACCCTCATCATCGTCGACGACGTGAAGCTCGCCGAGGGCAAGACGAAGTCGCTCGTCGAGCGCTTCGAGAAGATGGGCCTGTCCAGCGCCCTGATCATCGGCGGTGCGGAAGTGGACGTGAACTTCGCACGTGCCGCTCGCAACATCCCGCAGATCGACGTGCTGCCGATCCAGGGCATCAACGTGTACGACATTCTGCGTCGCGAGAAGCTCGTGCTGACCCGCGCAGCGATCGATGCGCTGGAGGCGCGTTTCCAATGAGTGCCGATCCGCGCCACTACGACATCATCGTCTCCCCGGTCATCACCGAGAAGGCGACGAACCTCACCGAGCAGAACAAGGTCGTGTTCCGGGTTTCCCCGAAGGCGACCAAGCCGCAGATCAAGGAAGCGGTCGAGAAGCTGTTCGACGTCAAGGTCACGGGCGTGAACACGCTCGTCACCAAGGGCAAGAAGAAGATCTTCCGCGGGCTTCGCGGACAGCGCTCGGACGTGAAGAAAGCGATCGTGACCCTCGCCGAGGGTGAGACGATCGACGTCACGACCGGCCTCTGAGACAAGTCGGGTTAAGGATTACCACCGATGGCCTTGAAGACATTCAAACCGGTCACGCCGAGCCTTCGCCAGCTCGTGCTTGTCGACCGCCGTGAGCTCTACAAGGGCAAGCCGGTCAAGAAGCTCACCGAGGGCAAGTCGTCGTCCGGCGGCCGCAACAACCTCGGTCGCATTACAGTCCGCTTCCGCGGCGGCGGTCACAAGCGCACGCTCCGCAACGTGGACTTCAAGCGTCGCGAGCAGATGGGCGTGTCCGCCACGGTCGAGCGGATCGAGTACGATCCGAACCGCACTGCGTTCATCGCCTTGATCGCCTTCCCCGACGGCACGCAGAGCTACATCCTGGCTCCGCAGCGCCTGTCGCCGGGCGACAAGGTGGTGGCTGCCGAGCAGGTCGACATCAAGCCCGGCAATGCCGGTCCGGTCGGCAACATGCCGGTGGGCACGATCGTCCACAACGTCGAGCTCAAGATCGGCAAGGGCGGCGCGATCGCCCGCTCCGCGGGCAACTACGCCCAGATCGTCGGCCGCGATCAGGGCTACGTGACGCTGCGCCTGAATTCAGGCGAGCAGCGTCTGGTCCACGGCCAGTGCTTCGCCAGCGTCGGCGCGGTGTCGAACCCGGACCACATGAACATCTCGCTCGGCAAGGCCGGCCGCAATCGCTGGCTCGGCAAGCGTCCGCACGTTCGCGGCGTTGCCATGAACCCGGTCGACCACCCGCACGGCGGCGGCGAGGGACGCACTTCGGGCGGCCGTAACCCGGTCACGCCTTGGGGCGTTCCCACGAAGGGGAAGAAGACCCGCTCGAACAAGCGGACCGACGTCTTCATCCTGTCCAGCCGTCATAACCGTAAGAAGTAACGCCCATGGCACGCTCGCTCTGGAAGGGGCCGTTCATCGACGGCTACCTCCTCAAGAAGGCTGAAGCCGCTCGCGGTTCCAGCCGTAACGAAGTCATCAAGATCTGGAGCCGCCGCTCCACGATCCTGCCGCAGTTCGTTGGGCTCACCTTCGGTGTGCACAACGGGCAGAAGCACATCCCGGTCTACGTCTCCGAGGAAATGGTCGGCCACAAGTTCGGCGAGTTCTCGCCGACCCGCACCTTCCACGGTCACGCAGCCGACAAGAAGTCGAAGAGGCGCTGATCATGGGCAAGCCCGCCACTCCCCGCGCGCTCCCCGAGAACGAGGCTCAGGCCGTCGCGCGCATGCTGCGCGTCAGCCCACAGAAGCTCAATCTCGTCGCGCAGCTCATTCGCGGCAAGAAGGTCGACTCGGCTCTGGCCGATCTCGAATTTTCCCGCAAGCGGATCGCCCGCGAGGTTAAGAAGTGCCTCGAGAGCGCCATCGCCAATGCCGAGAACAATCACAACCTGGACGTCGACGATCTCGTCGTCTCCCAGGCCTTCGTCGGCAAGGCTCTCGTGCTCAAGCGTTTCCACGCTCGTGCCCGTGGCCGCGGCGCCCGTATCCTGAAGCCCTTCGCGAACCTCACCATCGTGGTGCGCGAAGTCCCGACCGCCGAAGCGGCGTGAGGAGGACCTGATGGGCCAGAAAGTCAATCCGATCGGTCTGCGGCTCGGTATCAACCGGACCTGGGACTCCCGCTGGTTCGCCCAGAAGGGTGAATACGCCAAGCTCATGCACGAGGACGTCGCGATCCGCGCCGCCCTCATGAAGCAGCTCAAGCAGGCTGCCGTCTCGAAGATCGTCATCGAGCGTCCGCACCGGAAGTGCCGCGTCACCATCCACTCGGGCCGTCCGGGCGTGGTCATCGGCAAGAAGGGCGCCGACATCGAGAAGCTGCGCAAGCTGGTGGGCACGCTCACCAAGGCCGACGTGACGATCAACATCGTCGAGGTGCGCAAGCCCGAGATCGACGCCACCCTGGTGGCCGACTCGATCGCCCAGCAGCTCGAGCGCCGCGTCGCCTTCCGTCGCGCCATGAAGCGCGCCGTTCAGTCGGCGATGCGTCTCGGTGCCGAGGGCATCCGGATCAACTGCTCGGGCCGGCTCGGCGGCGCCGAGATCGCGCGCCAGGAGTGGTACCGTGAGGGCCGCGTGCCCCTGCATACCCTCCGCGCCGACGTCGATTACGGCGTCGCCACCGCCTTCACGACCTATGGGACGTGCGGCATCAAGGTGTGGGTGTTCAAGGGCGAGATCCTCGAGCACGACCCGATGGCACAGGATAAGAAGGCGCAGGAAGAGGGTGGCCGTTCGGGCGGCCGTCGCGAGCGCGATGGTGAGGGTGGCCGCGAGCGCGGCCGGCGCGAACACGCCTGACGGCGCGTTCGTGACCCCGTCACCCAGAAAGGTGTTGAGAGGCTGCCATGTTGCAACCCAAGAAGACCAGGTTTCGTAAGCAGTTCAAGGGTCGCATTCACGGTGCGGCCAAGGGCGGCTTCGACCTCAACTTCGGGACCTTCGGCCTGAAGGCCGTCGAGCCCGAGCGCATCACCGCGCGCCAGATCGAAGCGGCCCGCCGCGCGATCACCCGTGAGATGAAGCGCCAGGGCCGTGTCTGGATCCGGATCTTTCCGGATGTCCCTGTCACGGCCAAGCCCACCGAAGTCCGCATGGGCTCCGGTAAGGGTGCACCCGAGTTCTGGGCTGCCCGCGTGCATCCCGGACGTATCATGTTCGAAGTCGACGGCGTGGCCGAGGACGTTGCGAAGGAGGCCCTGCGCCTCGGCGCGGCGAAGCTCCCGATCCGCACGCGCGTCGTTCAGCGCATCGCTGATTGAGGGAGGGGATCATGAAGTCGTCGCAGAGACAGTCGGATCTGGCCGCCCTGTCACCCGATCAGCTGACCGATGAGCTGTTGAACCTGAAGAAGGAGCAGTTCAACCTGCGCTTCCAAGGCGCCACCGGTCAGCTTGAGAACGTCGCGCGCGTCCGCGAAGTCCGCCGCGATATCGCCCGCGTTCGTACACTCCAGCGTCAGAAGACGCTGAAGTCGGCGCAGGCCTGAGGAGTACACCATGCCGAAGCGCGTATTGCAGGGCGTCGTCGTCAGCGACAAGGGCGAGAAGACCATCGTCGTGAAGGTGGAGCGTCGCTTCACCCATCCGGTGATGAAGAAGACCGTCCGTCGCTCGAAGAATTACCACGCTCATGACGAAGCCAACGTCGCCAAGGTCGGCCAGACCGTGTCGATCGAGGAGTGCCGTCCTTTCTCGAAGACCAAGACCTGGCAGCTGGTGTCCGGCGCCACGTCGGAGGCTCCCGCCGCCGAGGCGTGAACCGACAGCACCGGAACTTCCAAATACGGGCGCAGGCTTCTGCGCCCGTTTTTTCGTGCCGTATTGCTCGGGGGAGCGCATGATTGCGGTCCCGTCCGGCATCACCCGCATCGCTTAAGGATAGCGGTGGAAGTCCTCGTGGCTCTTTTCGGAGCGGAGCAGCTCGACGGGATCGTCAGCGCGCGCCGGCAATTCGGCATCCCTCTCCGGCCGGACCTGCAGACCGCGATCGTCGCCGAGGTCGCATTGCCAGCCCAGGACTGCTGGGGGTGCACCAGGTCTCCGATCAGCTGCCCCTGACGAATTCCGAGCCACCTTGTTTGGTAGCACGGCCAAGCCTTCTCCATGCTTCCGCTGCAGGGTCGCGACACGGACGTCGGTGAAGCCGAGCTGTTCGCGGCCCTCGACAATGGGCTCCGGCTCGTCAAGGTCACGGATCGACCCGTGGTGGTGCTGTTTTCGCAATACAGCATCCTTCGAGAGATCGAGCTCTCGCAGGTCGAGATCGTGAACCTGCCTGACGTCGAATCGTTCGAATTTGCGCGGGCTTTCCCTGCGTGATTCGGGCCGCGGGGGCAACCGTCCCGACGAGATTAAGGACGCCCTTGTGTCGCGTCCGGGGCGCGCAGACAAGGCCATCGAGATCGTAGATCCGGATACGGCTCGCAGGGGCCGGCTCGTCGCACTCTATGGGTGTCCCTGGAGTGCGAGGAAGGCGCGATCGACGAGGCGCTCGCATTGTCGGGCGGCCGGAGCGCCGCCTTCGTGAAGGAGACGGCCCGGCTCCTGGCCCAGAGTTTCTCCTTTGCGGGGCGGGACGATATGGTGGACCGAGCGACTATCTTGGATGTCCTCGGCGAAGCCGCCGGCAGCGCAAACCGGATCGGCCGCCGGATCACCGGCCCGTCGAATACCTTCAAGCTCACCGAACGCGCCGGAGTGCCTGTCCCGGACGGGTGCGGGGAAGATCTCTGAGCCCCCGGCACGGTTTGGGTCCGCGCGTGTTCGGCCTTGCGTCCTGCAGTTCGCTGGTGTAGTGGGCATGCCTTCGCGACAGTTGAGAAGGGTGTTCGCGCCTTTCGAACGCGGTGACCGCGCCGGTGTCCAAAAACACCGATTGCGCGGTGCTTCATATGAGCCGGGGACATCAGATCCCCCTCAGGCGTCGTCCGCCGGGCAATACCGTCCGCGTGCGGAAACCCGCCTGAAACAAAGAAAGGTCACTGCCCGTGATCCAGATGCAGACGAATCTGGACGTCGCCGACAACTCGGGTGCACGCCGTGTGATGTGCATCAAGGTTCTGGGCGGGTCGAAGCGTAAGTATGCCGGCGTCGGCGACATCATCGTGGTCTCGGTCAAGGAAGCGATTCCACGGGGTCGCGTGAAGAAGGGCGACGTCATGAAGGCGGTCGTCGTGCGCACCGCCAAGGAAGTGAAGCGTGCCGACGGTTCGGTGATCCGCTTCGACAAGAACGCCGCCGTTCTGATCAACAATCAGAAGGAGCCGATCGGGACCCGTATCTTCGGACCGGTGCCCCGCGAGCTGCGCGCCCGCAATCACATGAAGATCATCTCGCTCGCGCCGGAGGTGCTGTGATGGCCGCTAAGGTCAAGAAAGGCGACAAGGTCGTCGTCCTCACCGGTCGCGACAAGGGTCGCTCCGGCGAGGTCATCCAGGTTCTCCCGAAGGAAGATCGCGCGTTCGTACGCGGCATCAACCTCGTGAAGAAGCACCAGAAGCAGACGCAGAACCAGGAAGGCGGCATCGTCTCCAAGGAAGCTGCGATCCAGCTCTCGAATCTCGCGTTGCAGGACGCGAACGGCAAGCCGACTCGCGTGGGTTTCCGCATCCTCGAAGACGGCCGCAAGGTCCGCTTCGCCAAGACCACGGGGGACCAGATCGATGGCTGAGAAGAATGCTGACGGGTACACCCCGCGCCTGCGCAAGCACTACGACGAAGTGGTGCGCCAGAAGCTGATCGAAGAGTTCGGCTATAAGAACCCCATGCAGGTTCCGGTCATCGAGAAGATCGTGATCAACATGGGCGTCGGCGAGTCGACGGCTGATTCGAAGAAGGCGTCCGTTGCCGCCGGCGACCTGGCCCTCATCGCCGGCCAGAAGCCGGTCATCACCAAGGCCCGCAAGGCCATCGCGACCTTCAAGGTGCGCGAGGGCATGCCGATCGGCTGCAAGGTCACGCTGCGAAAGCAGCGCATGTACGAGTTCATGGATCGCCTAATCACGATCGCGCTCCCGCGCGTCCGCGATTTCCGCGGCCTGAACCCGCGCTCCTTCGACGGCAACGGCAACTACGCGCTGGGCCTCAAGGAGCACCTCGTGTTCCCGGAGATCTCGTACGACAAGGCCGAGGCCACCTGGGGCATGGACATCGTCATCCAGACGACGGCCCGCACCGATGCTGAGGCGCGCGCGCTCCTCACGCAGTTCCGATTCCCGTTCCGGCAGTGAGCCCCCGTTAGGGTCTCAGACGCGGACACCGGAGAGAGAAATGGCAAAGAAAAGCTCGATCGAGAAGAACAAGCACCGCGAAGCGCTGGTGAAGCTCTACGCTCCCAAGCGCAAGGCGCTGCTTGCCACGGCGAATGACGAGTCCCTCGAGATGGAGGAGCGCTTCGAGGCGCGCCTCAAGCTCGCGGAGCTGCCCCGCAATTCGTCCCCCACCCGCATCCGCAACCGCTGCGGCATGACCGGCCGTCCGCGCGCTTTCTATCGCAAGATGGGCATCTCGCGCATCGCGCTGCGCGAACTCGGCAACCAGGGTCTGATCCCCGGTCTCGTCAAGTCGAGCTGGTAAGGAGCAACCACCATGGTCAACGATCCCGTGGGTGATATGCTCACCCGCATCCGCAATGGTCAGCAGCGCCGCCGCAACGTCGTCCAGACGCCCGGCTCCCGCCTGCGTGCCAGCGTCCTCGACGTCCTCAAATCCGAGGGCTACATCCGCGACTACGCGACCACGGATTACGGCAACGGCCGCACCGAGTTCGCCATCGAGCTGAAGTACTACGACGGCCAGCCCGTCATCCGCTCGATCCAGCGCGTGTCGAAGCCCGGCCGCCGCGTCTACTCGTCGGTCGGCGAGTTGCCGCGCGTCGCCGACGGTCTCGGCGTCACCATCGTGTCCACCCCGCAGGGCGTCATGGCCGACCACGAGGCGCGCGAGCGCAACGTCGGCGGCGAAGTGCTCTGCAAGGTGTTCTGATCTCGGACTTGGAGGAATAAGGCGATGTCTCGCGTAGGCAAGAAGCCCGTTCCCGTCCCGTCCGGTGTGACGGCCACGGTGACCGGTCAAACGGTGAAGATGAAGGGCTCCAAGGGCGAGCTCCAGTACGTCGTTCCCAACGTGGTCGACGTGAAGTTCGAGGACGGCGCCGTCTCGGTGCAGCCTAAGAACCAGACCAAGGAGGCGCGCTCGCTCTGGGGCACCTCCCGCGCTCAGGTGGCGAACCTCGTCGAGGGCGTCTCCAAGGGCTTCGAGAAGAAGCTCGAGATCACCGGCGTGGGTTACCGCGCCGCGATGGCCGGCAAGGCTCTGAAGCTCTCGCTCGGCTACAGCCACGACATCGAGTACGAGATCCCCGCGGGGATCACGATCGCGGTGCCGAAGCCCACCGAGATCGTCATCT
This sequence comes from Methylobacterium sp. Leaf88, assembly GCF_001422795.1. Classification (NCBI taxonomy): domain Bacteria; kingdom Pseudomonadati; phylum Pseudomonadota; class Alphaproteobacteria; order Hyphomicrobiales; family Methylobacteriaceae; genus Methylobacterium; species Methylobacterium sp. Leaf88. The sequence continues at coordinate 9,064 of NZ_LMMK01000004.1, forward strand.
CCGGCATCGACCGGCAGGTGGTCGGCCAGGTGGCCGCCGAGATCCGCGACTATCGCGGTCCCGAGCCCTACAAGGGCAAGGGCGTGAAGTACGCGGGCGAGTTCATCTTCCGCAAGGAAGGCAAGAAGAAGTAAGGGCCGCCGAACATGTCACGCAAAATCGATGCACTCGACCGCCGCAAGGCGCGTGTGCGCCGCGCGCTGCGGGCGGCGGCCAATGGACGGCCCCGGCTCTCGGTGTTCCGTTCCTCGAAGCAGATCTACGTTCAGGTGATCGACGACGCCGCGGGTAAGACCCTCGCGTCGGCCTCGAGCCTCGACAAGGATCTCCGCACCGGCCTCAAGACCGGTGCCGACGTCTCGGCCGCCCAGGCCGTCGGTAAGCTCGTCGCCGAGCGCGCCAAGGCTGCGGGCGTCACCCAGGTGATCTTCGATCGCTCGGGTTACCTCTACCACGGGCGCGTCAAGGCTCTCGCCGATGCCGCCCGCGAGGGTGGCCTCGAGTTCTAAGATTGGCGGAGGAGGGCGGCGCCCGCCGCTCTCCGTTCCGGACGATTCAAGCGAGCGGGTCCGCCACCCGCGTCAGTGAGATGGATATTCAGTATGGCACGTGAACGTGAAGGCGGTGGCCGCGGCCGCCGCGATGAGCGCGAGGAGCGCGACAGCGAGTTCGTGGACAAGCTCGTCCACATCAACCGCGTGGCCAAGGTGGTGAAGGGCGGACGTCGCTTCGGCTTCGCCGCGCTCGTCGTCGTGGGCGACCAGAAGGGCCGCGTCGGCTTCGGCCACGGCAAGGCCCGTGAGGTTCCCGAGGCGATCCGCAAGGCGACCGAAGCCGCCAAGCGCGGCCTCGTCCGCGTTGCGCTCCGCGAAGGTCGTACCCTGCACCACGACGTCTACGGTCGTCACGGCGCCGGCAAGGTCATCCTCCGCGCCGCCCCCCAGGGAACCGGCATCATCGCCGGCGGCCCGATGCGCGCCGTCTTCGAGACGCTGGGCATGCAGGACGTGGTGGCCAAGAGCCTCGGCTCCTCGAACCCCTACAACCTCGTGCGCGCCACGTTCGAGGCGCTCAAGAACGAAGACAGCCCGCGCTCCGTCGCGGCCCGTCGCGGACTCAAGGTGTCGGGCCTCCAGGCCCGGCGCCGTGATGCCGATCCGTCCGACATGTCCGAAGCCGCCGTCGCGTAAGGGGAGGGTCCAATGGCACAGAAGACTCTCCGCATCGAGCAGATCGGGTCTCCGATCCGCCGCGAAGGCGACCAGCGCGCGACGCTGATCGGCCTCAAGCTCAACAAGCTGCACCGGGTTTCCGAGCTGGAGGATACCCCCTCCGTGCGCGGCATGATCCGCAAGGTGCAGCACCTCGTGCGCGTCCTTGGCGACGCGGCCTGAGGGAGGGCATCATGAAACTGAACGAACTCCGCGACAACGACGGCGCCACCAAGAACCGGATGCGCGTCGGACGGGGCATCGGCTCCGGCAAGGGCAAGACCGCAGGACGCGGCGTGAAGGGTCAGAAGGCCCGCACCGGCGTTTCCATCAAGGGCTTCGAGGGTGGCCAGATGCCGCTGCATCGTCGCCTTCCGAAGCGCGGCTTCAACAACCTGTACTCCACAGACCTGAACGAGGTGAATCTCGGTCGCGTCCAACAGGCGGTCGATGCCGGCCGGATCGAGGCGGGCGCCACCGTCACCGTCGAGACGCTGATCGCCGCCGGTATCTGCGCCCGTGCCCGTGACGGCGTGAAGCTCCTCGGCGTAGGCGAGCTCACCACCAAGCTGACCTTCGAGGTCACCCGCGCGTCGAAGTCGGCGATCGAGGGTGTCGAGAAGGCTGGCGGGTCGGTCACCGTGACCTACGGCGACGGCGTCTCCACCCGTGGCAAGCCTGCCCGCGTGGTTGCGTAGTCACGCGACTGACTTTAAGTCGAAGCTCTGAGCGGCGGCCCGTGCGACCTCGCGCGCGGCCGCCGTTCCCGTTTTTTTCAGGGAGCGGCCTCTTCTCGCCGGAGAAGACGACCCGCCCTCATGTGATCCATCTCTAGGAACCGGTGCCATGGCCTCAGCCGCCGAGCAGCTTGCCGCGAACCTCAATTTCGGGGCCATCGCCAAGGCCGACGAGCTCAAGAAGCGCATCTGGTTCACGCTGGGTGCGCTCATCGTGTTCCGCCTCGGGACCTACATCCCGATCCCGGGCATCGACCCGGAACAGTTCGCGCGGAACTTCCAGCAGCAATCGGGCGGCGTGCTTGGGCTGTTCAACATGTTCTCCGGCGGTGCCGTCGAGCGCATGGCGATCTTCGCGCTCAACATCATGCCCTATATTTCGGCCTCCATCATCATCCAGCTCCTGACCTCGGTGATCCCGAGCCTCGAGACGCTGAAGAAGGAGGGTGAGTCGGGCCGCAAGGTCATCAACCAGTACACCCGCTACCTCACGGTGGTGCTGGCGCTGGTGCAATCCTGGGGAATCGCCTTCGGCCTCCAGGGATCGAGCGCGGCCATCGAGCCCGGTCCGTTCTTCATCCTGTCTACCGTCATCACCCTGACGGGCGGCACGCTGTTCCTGATGTGGATCGGCGAGCAGATCACTTCGCGCGGCATCGGTAACGGCTCCTCGCTGATCATCTTCGCGGGCATCGTCGCCCATCTTCCGGTGGCGATCGTCGGCGCCCTGGAGCTGAGCCGCACCGGTGCGCTTTCCTCGGCCGTCATCCTCGGTATGGGCGTCGCCGCCGTCGCGCTCGTCTATTTCATCGTGTTCATGGAGCGCGCGCAGCGCCGCCTGCTCATCAACTATCCGAAGCGCCAGGTCGGCAATCGGATGTACGAGGGCCAGACCTCGTTCCTGCCGCTGAAGCTTAACACCGCCGGCGTCATCCCGCCGATCTTCGCCTCGTCGCTGCTGCTCCTGCCCGCCACCGTGGCGAGCTTCTCGGCCAATAACGGCGGCACCGGAATCCTGGCCACGATCACGACCTATATCGGTCACGGCCGGCCGCTCTACATGGTGCTCTACGCCGCCCTGATCATCTTCTTCGCGTTCTTCTACACGGCCGTGGTCTTCAATCCCGAGGAAACGGCAGACAACCTGAAGAAGCATGGCGGCTTCATTCCCGGCATCCGCCCGGGTGAGCGGACCGCGGCCTTCATCGACAAGGTCCTGACACGGATCACCCTGATCGGGGCGCTGTACCTGACCTTCGTCTGCCTGGTGCCCGAAATCCTGGCTTCGTATTCCTCGGCCGCCATCGGCTTCGGCGGCACCTCCCTGCTCATCGTGGTCTCCGTGACGATGGATACGGTGGCGCAAATTCACGGGCACCTGATGGCCCATCAGTACGAAGGCCTCGTCAAGAAGGCGAAGCTGCGCGGGGCGACCCGCCGGCGCTGACGGGAACGCGCGGCGGCCTTCAGGGCCGCCGCGGCCCTTGCTAGAGTTTCGAAAGCCGGCGCCGAGCAGGATCGCCGGATATCCAAGCAGACCGGACCTGAGGAAACGACACCATGCGCATCATCCTGCTTGGGCCGCCCGGCGCGGGGAAGGGGACGCAGTCCGAGCGGATCGTGGCACGGTATGGCATTCCTCAGCTCTCCACCGGCGACATGCTGCGCGCGGCCGTCGCCGCCGGCACGCCGGTGGGCCTACAGGCCAAGAGCGTGATGGAATCCGGTGGCCTTGTCTCCGATGCGATCGTGGTCGGGATCGTGGCCGATCGCATCGAAGAAGCGGATGCCAAGCCCGGCTTCATCCTTGACGGTTTCCCCCGCACGGTGGAGCAGGCCAAGGCCCTCGATGCGATGCTGTCCCAGAAGGGCATCGCACTCGACACCGTCATCGAGTTCGCCGTGGACGAGGAGGCGCTGGTGGGCCGAATCGCCAAGCGCGCCGAGGAAACGGCGGCCCGCGGTCAGCCCGTGCGCAAGGACGACACGCCCGAGGTCTTCAAGACCCGCCTCGACGCATATCGGAAGCAGACCGCGCCCCTGTCCGACTACTATGCCGGCACCGGCCTTCTGCAGACCATCGACGGCATGAAGCCGGTCGATGCCGTCACCCAGGATCTGGTGACGATCCTGGACCGCCACACCGCGTCGGCGGAGTCCTGACCGGACCTTCCCGGCGCGGCCACGGAGCCGAGATCGAGCCGGGCTCGCCGCTTTATCAGGGTTGACACACCCCCCGGCCCGCGCTAGTGGGCCGGTCTTCGTTCAGAGGAAGTGGGTCCGGATCGCCTCTCCAAGAGGCCGATGCGGGCCGATTTGTCGTTTTGGACGGCGCGCAGGGGCCGGTCTCCACCGGACGCGCGTGACACTCGGCCCGGCCTCAGGTCCGGCGCCTCATGGAGAGACACCTTGGCTCGTATCGCTGGCGTTAACATCCCGACCAACAAGCGCGTCGTCATCGCGCTGCAGTACATTCACGGCATCGGCCCCAAGAAGGCCGAGGAAATCACCGGCAAGGTCGGGATCCCTGCCGAGCGTCGCGTCAATCAGTTGACCGACGCCGAGGTGCTGTCGATCCGCGAGACCATCGATCGCGACTACATCGTCGAGGGCGACCTGCGCCGCGAAGTCTCGATGAACATCAAGCGCCTCATGGATCTCGGCTGCTATCGTGGCCTGCGCCACCGCCGCAACCTGCCCGTCCGCGGCCAGCGCACGCACACCAATGCGCGCACTCGCAAGGGCAAGTCCAAGCCGATCGCCGGCAAGAAGAAGTAAGCCTCTCGCTTTGGAGGTCGTGCCGCGCGCGGCCTCCCGACCATCGCGCCCGGTGAACCGTGCGCGTCAGCCCGCGCCGCGGCCCGGCAATCGAACACCGCGCCCTCCGCATCGCAGAAGACTCCCGAGCGCCTGGAATGACGGGCGCGCCTGAAGGACGAAAGTACACATGGCCAAGGAAACCACTCGCGTCCGTCGCCGCGAACGCAAGAACATCGTCTCGGGCGTCGCGCACGTGAACGCGTCGTTCAACAACACGATGGTCACCATCACCGACGCCCAGGGCAACACCATCTCGTGGTCGTCCGCCGGCGCCATGGGCTTCAAGGGGTCGCGCAAGTCGACCCCGTACGCTGCCCAGGTCGCGGCCGAGGATGCCGCCCGCAAGGCCGCCGAGCACGGCATGCGCACACTCGAGGTCGAGGTCTCCGGTCCGGGTTCGGGTCGTGAGTCCGCCCTGCGCGCGCTGCAGGCCGCCGGCTTCACCGTCACGTCGATCCGTGACGTGACGTCGATCCCGCACAACGGTTGCCGTCCGCGCAAGCGTCGTCGCGTCTGAGCCGACGCCGTCGCGAACTTTTTGGGGCCTGTTACGGAGACACGCGTGTCGAATGCTCAGAATCCGCTTCCGGGTGTGCTGCGGTGGAGCTTGGGTGATCTGACGATCACGGTGATGAATGACGGCTACCTCCAGGGGTCGCTGGATCTCGTCACCGGGATCGATCGTGCGGAGGCCGGCGCCCTACAGGCCGCCGGCTTTCGCGCGCAGGATCCCCGGATCACGCTCAACGCCTTCCTGATCACGGGTCCCGGGCGCAACCCGCTCCTCATCGACAGCGGGATGGGCCATTTCGGTGGCCCGTCCCTCGGTCGCGTTCCGGCGGCCCTCGCGGCGGCCGGCATCGCGCCGGATAGCATCGAGACCGTGCTGCTGACGCACCTGCATCCCGATCATGCCGGTGGCCTGATCCGGGAAGACGGTACGGCAGCCTATCCGAATGCCGAACTCGTGGTTCATGCCGACGAAGCCGCGCACTGGCTCGACGACGGCGCGCTTTCGCGGGCGCCGGACGAGGCGAAGCCGTACTTCGACATGGCGCGCCAGGCCACCGCCCCCTACGGGCAGCGTCTGCGCACGATCACGGGCGGCAGCGTGGCACCGGGTATCGAGGCAATCCCGCTGCCGGGCCATACGCCCGGCCATACCGGCTACCGCATCACGTCGGGCGACGCGTCGCTTTTGATGTGGGCGGACATCGTTCACCTGCCGGCGATCCAGTTCAAGCAGCCGGAAGCCGGTATGGTCTTCGACGTCGACGGGGATCAGGCACGCGCCGTGCGTCGCCGGATGCTCGACGCCGTCTCAAGCGACCGGACCTTCGTGGCGGGCGCCCATCTGGAGTTTCCGGCTCTGGGCTACGTCGCCCGGGACGGGGCCGCCTACAGTTTCGTTCCGGAGCTCTGGGTCGCAGCCCAGTAACGGTCCGCGCCCGACGCGGACGCATCAGTTTCCAGCCCGCCGGGCGCCGATGGCGCGGTGTCGACGGGCAATGCGTGGACCACCCATGTGGCCCGCGCCGATCTTGCGAGAGGTAGCATCGTGGTCATTCAGAAGAACTGGCAAGAGCTCATCAAGCCGAACAAGCTCCAGGTCTCGACCGGGCACGACCCCAAGCGGGTCGCCACCGTCGTCGCCGAGCCCCTCGAGCGCGGCTTCGGCACCACGCTCGGCAACTCGCTGCGCCGCGTGCTGCTGTCCTCGCTCCAGGGCGCGGCCGTGACGTCCGTGCAGATCGACGGCGTGCTGCACGAATTCTCCTCGATCCCCGGCGTGCGCGAGGATGTCACCGACATCGTCCTCAACATCAAGACGATCGCCATCCGCTCGCAGACCGAGGCCCCCAAGCGCCTGACCCTGCGCAAGACCGGCCCCGGCGTCGTCACCGCCGGTGACATCGGCACGGTGGGCGACGTCCAGATCCTGAATCCCGACCTTGTGATCTGCACGCTGGACGACGGCGCGGAGATCCGGATGGAGTTCACCGTCGCCACAGGCAAGGGCTACGTCCCGGCCGAGCGCAACCGTCCCGAGGATGCGCCGATCGGCCTGATCCCGGTTGATGCGCTGTTCTCGCCCGTCACGAAGGTGTCCTACCGCATCGAGACCACCCGCGAGGGCCAGGATCTCGACAAGGACAAGCTGACGATGACGATCGAGACCAACGGCGCCGTGTCGCCCGAGGATGCCCTGGCCTATGCCGCACGCATCATCCAGGACCAGCTCCAGGTGTTCGTGAACTTCGAGGAGCCCCGCAAGGAGGAGGCGCAGCCGCTCGCGCCGCAGCTTCCCTTCAACCCGGCCCTGCTCAAGAAGGTCGACGAGCTCGAGCTCTCGGTGCGTTCGGCGAACTGCCTGAAGAACGACAACATCGTCTACATCGGCGACCTCATCCAGAAGTCCGAGGGCGAGATGCTGCGCACCCCGAACTTCGGCCGCAAGTCGCTCAACGAGATCAAGGAGGTCCTCGCTGCGATGGGCCTCCACCTCGGCATGGACATCCCCGGCTGGCCGCCGGAGAACATCGAGGATCTCGCCAAGCGCTTCGAAGAGCATTACTGAGGCGGGCCGCCTCGGCCATTTCGTGGCGGCGCATCTCGGCGCCGCCGGTTCGGCCGACACCATCGGGGTTCGCTCGACGCGAACTCCGACACGAATCCCGCCGCGGGGTCATGCGGAATGAACAGCCCCGAAGAGTGATTCGGAGGGGCGCTTGGCCGTACCGTGGCACGGCGGCCATCAACCAAGGACAGCCATCATGCGTCATGGATTTCGCGGTCGTCGTTTCAACCGCACCACCGAGCACCGCAAGGCGATGTTCGCCAACATGTCGGCCGCGCTGATCAAGCACGAGCAGATCGTCACCACCCTGCCGAAGGCCAAGGACCTGCGTCCGGTCATCGAGAAGCTGATCACCCTCGGCAAGACCGACAGCCTGCATGCGCGCCGCCTCGCCATGTCGCAGATCCGCGACGAGGCGATGGTCCGCAAGCTCTTCGCCGTGATCGGCCCGCGCTACAACACCCGCCCGGGCGGCTACTGCCGCATCATGAAGGCCGGCTTCCGCTACGGCGACAACGCCCCCCTGGCGGTCATCGAGTTCGTCGACCGTGACGTCGACGCGCGCGGCAAGGATTCCGGCCCGGTTCTGGTGGACGACGCGGCGTAAGCCACGCCTCCTTTCGATGACGACCAAGGCGGCCTCCGGGCCGCCTTTTTCGTTGCCCGGACGACGCCGCGTCTCAGGCGGCCCGGTCGAGGAGACGCGAGACCTCCGCCGCGAGATCGGCGGATTCGAAGGGCTTGCGCAGCACCGGCAGGTCTGCCGGGATCGGGATCGCCTCGGCATGGCCGGTGACGATCAGCACGGGCACGTCGGACCAGCGTGCGCGCACAATCTCGGCGAACTCCACCCCTGTCATGCCCGGCATCGCCAGGTCGGCGACCACGAGGTCGAAGGCTCCCTGTTCCATCAGCGAAAGGGCGGACGACCCGTCGCTGGCCTCACGCTCGGTGTAGCCGAAGCTCGACAGGAACGAGGCCGTCACGTGACGGACCTCCGGGTCGTCGTCGACGACGAGGATGCGCGCCGCCCGGGCGGCCGGCGTCGCGGTCCCCGGCACCGCCACCTCGTCGGGACCCGCCGATTCGACCCGGGGCAGGATGATCTGGACGCGGGTACCTTCCCCCGGGGCACTCTCGATGCGCAGGCGCCCGTGGGATTGCTGGGCGAGGCCGAAAACCATGGCGAGGCCGAGGCCCGTACCCTGGCCCACTGCCTTCGTGGTGAAGAACGGCTCGCAGACCCGCGCGAGGATCTCCGGGGCGATGCCGCTGCCCGAATCGGCGATCTCGACGGACAGGTAGGCGCCGGCCGGCAAGTCCGGATCGTCGTCCAGCACGAGGCTGCGGGTGGCGACGACGATCCGCCCGCCTTCGGGCATGGCGTCGCGGGCATTGATGCAGAGGTTCAGGATCGCGAGTTCGAGCTGGTCCGGATCGACGCAGGCGGCCGGCGCCTCCGGGGCGAGGATCGTCTCGACGGTGACGAGGCCCCCGAGACTGCCGGCAAGCAGATCGTGCATCCCGGTGATGAGCTCGTTCACGTCGACGGCGCGCGGGCGCAGGTCGCGGGAGCGGCTGAAGCTGAGGAGGCGCTTGGTCAGGGAGGCGCCGCGCTGAGCCGCCTGCATGGCGTTGCCGACGAGGCGCTGGACCCGCGGCTGGTCGGCGACCTTCGGCGCCACGAGTTCGAGGCTGCCGAGGATCGCCATCAGCAGGTTGTTGAAGTCGTGGGCGATGCCGCCGGCCAGGGTTCCCAGCGCCTGCATCTTGTCCGACTGCCGGAGGCGCGCCTCCAGGGATTTCTGGTCGGTGACGTCGCGTTCGATGGTGGCGAGATGGGTGATCTCTCCGCCCGCGTCGCGGATCGGCACGCGGGTGACGTGGCGCCAGCGCTCGGCCCCGGTCGCCCCCTCGGCGACCAGGCTGTCGCTCGGCTCGCCGGCCGCGAACGCGGCGGCATCCGCGCTCCGGATCGCTGCGCCGTCGCCCAGGATCGCCTCCTCGGTGCGTCCGAGGCAGCCGGCGACGTCGCCGCCGAGACCCGCGGCCTTGCGGGCGTTGAGGCGCACGAAGCGCCCCTCCGCATCCTTGAAGGAGATCGCATCCTCGGCATTGTCGAGGAGCCCGCGCAGGAGCGCCCGTTCCGTCGCGAGGTCCCGCCCGAGCTGATGCCGCTCGAAGGCCTGGCGCACGGTGTTGCGCAGGAGGTTCGCGTCCCAGGGCTTGGTGGCGTAGCCGGTGATGCCGCCCTGGTTCAGGGCCGCCACCACCGCGCTCATATCGGCGTAGCCCGTGAGCAGGATGGCCTGGGCGTCGTGGACTTTGCGCGCCTCGGCCAACATGGCGTCGCCTGTCATGCCCGGCATGCGCTGATCCGAGAGGATCACGGCGATGTCCGGGTTGATGGCCAGCATCCGCAGCGCCTCGGCCGGCTTCGTCGTGGTGAGGACGCGGTACTGGTCCTCGAACAGGTCCTCGAGGGCGATGAGGATGTCCGGTTCGTCGTCGACGGCGAGGATCGTGCCCTGTGACATGCTCAACCCGTCTGTCGTGGGATGCCGATGACGAAACAGGCCCCACCTCCGGGAGCGGCCTCGACGCTGAGCGTGCCGCTATGCGCCTGCACGACACTGTAGGCAATCGCGAGGCCGAGACCTGTGCCGGACCCGACGGGTTTCGTGGTGAAGAACGGCTCGAAGATCTTCTCGCGCAGCGTCTCCGGGATGCCGGACCCGGTGTCGTTGATCCGGATGATGTCGGTGTCGGGGAGACTGCGCGTCTCGATGGTGATGGTGCCGGAATCGGGCATCGCGTCCGCGGCGTTGCCGAGGATGTTCATGACGACCTGGTTGAGGAGGGCCGGCGTGCAGTGGATCTCCGGCCGGCCCGCGAAATCCCGCACGACCGCGATCCGGTCGCCGAGCTTGTGCTGGATCAGGGCAAGCACGGTCTCGATCGCCTCGGGCACGTGCACCAGGGTGCGCTCGCCCTCGTCTAGACGGGAGAACTTGCGCAGGTTGAGGACGAGGTCCTGGATGCGGGTCAGGCCCATGCGCATGGCCCCGACCCGGTCGCTGCACTTCCTGAGCCGGCGCGGGCTGTCGGGCGAATCCGGTTCCGCGACGACCTCGCCGAGGATGCGCTCCACCGTTCCCTGGTGGGCGAGGATGAAGGCGAGGGGATTGTTGATCTCGTGGGCGATGCCCGCCACCAGCTCACCGAGAGAGGCCATCTTGGCCGCCTGGACGAGCTTGGCCTGCGCGTCGGTGAGCTTGCGGTTGGCGGTGGCGAGATCCGCGTTGGCCTGCTCCAGGGCCCCGGCCAGGGCTGCGCGCGCCTCCGCCGCCTCGGCCTCGGCCCGGGCCCGCTCCAGGGCCCGCTCACGGGCGCCGAACTCGCCCGCGATGCGACGGTTGTCCTCCTCCAGGAGCTTCCGGCGCACGAGGCTGCGCACCCGCATCACCAGGATCTCGCCGTCGGATTTCGAGACCACGTCGTCGGCGCCCGCGGCGAAGGCCTCCACGAGGAAGTCCTTGGCCGGGCTGGATCCGGCGATGCCAACCACCTGGAAGGTCGGGGCGCCGGCCTCCCGGCCCGCGAGGCCGGCATTGCGGTGGTCGCTGATCGCCCGGCAGAGGGCGAGGCCGTCATAGGTCGTGGCGAGGAGGTCGATCGTCACGCAGTCGAAGGCGGCGCCCGCCGCCTCCAGGGCTGCGATGGCGGCGGCGTGGCTGTCCGCGGTGGTAACCTCCTGCCCCTCATGGGCGAGGAGGCCGGCGAGGAAGGTCCGGTAAGTGGCGCTGGCATCGACCACGAGGACGCGCCCCCGGCGGAAGGCGGAGACGCCGGGCCCGTCGCTGCCGCCCATGCGCTCGCGTAGGAGGGCGCGGATACGGAGCACAAGGAGGTCGCGATCGGCGGATTTCGCCACGTAGGCATCGGCGCCGCTCTCCAGTCCCTGGCGCTCGCCGTCGCGGGCGCCGGTGAGCATCAGGAGGGGCAGGGCGCGGGTGCGGAGGGAGAGCCGGAGCTGGCGGGCGAATTCGTCGCCGTTCATGCCGGGGAGATGATGGTCCGCCACCACGAGGTCGGGCAGGCGGGTGTTGAGTTGGTCGAGGGCCGCCTCGGCCGTAGCGCAGCGCTCCACCGCGAAGCCCTTCGACTCCAGCAGCAGCCGCAGTTCCAGCGCCTGGGTCTCGGAATCCTCGACGAGGAGGAGACGGGGTGGGGTGGCCTCGGTCACGGCGCGGCCTCTGCCACGCGAGCCAGATGGGCGGCGATCCGGTCCAGGGGCAGCACAGTGCCGGCAGCCGAGAGGCGGATCGCGGCGGCCGGCATGCCGAACACCACCGCGGTGCTCTCGTCCTCGGCGACGGTGAGCCCCCCGGCCCGACGCATGTCGAGGAGGCCGAGAGCCCCGTCCTCGCCCATCCCGGTCAGCAGCACGCCGATGCCCCGCGCACCGGCATGCCGGGCGACGGAGCGGAACAGGGCCGTGGCGGCCGGGCGCTGGCCGCCAACCGGGGCGGCATCGCTGATCCGCAGATGGCCGCCGCCGCCGAGCTCCAGGTGCCGGTCCCCCGGTGCCACGTAGACGCGGCCGGCCTCGGCCCGTTCGCCCTCACGGGCCAGGGCGACCGGCAGCCCGACGACCCCGTTCAGCCAGCTGGCGAAACCCTCCATGAAGGCGGGACCCATGTGCTGGACGACCAGGACAGGAAGGGAGAAACTTGCCGGCAACGCGCCGATGACCCGGGCGAGGGCGGGCGGCCCGCCGGTCGAAGCGGCGATGGCCAGGACGCTGGCGGCTTCCGGCACCTTGAGGGCGGCGGCCAACGGCGGCGGCGCGGCGACGCGACCGGCCCATTCCGAGCCGATCGGCCGGCGCCGGATCACCGGCACGGCGGCCATGATGCGCAGCTGCGTGCAGATCTCGTTCGCGGCGGCGTCGTAGCCGGCATTGGTGGTGGCCACCGGCTTCTCCACCACCGAGAGCGCCCCGGCCCGCAGGGCGTTCATCGAGATGCGCAGGGAGGAATCTTCGATCGCGTCGGCGATGACCACGATCGGGGTCGGGCGCTCGGCCATGATCCGCCGCGTCGTCTCCAGGCCATCGATGCCCGGCAGACGGATATCCATCGAGACGACGTCCGGGCGGACCTGGCCGATCGTCGCCAGGGCCTCCTCGCCGGAGGCCACGGCCGCCACGACCTCCAGGCGCGGATCCCGGCCGACGATGTGGATGAGGAGCTGCCGCACCACGAGGGAATCCTCGACCAGCATCACCCGCACCCGCACGGGCGCTCCCGGCGTCGATCCGTCCCGCGCGTGTCCGGTCACAGCAATTGCCCGATGGTGTCGAGGAGTTTGCGCTGGTCGAAGGTCTGCTTCGTCAGGTAGGCGTCCGCCCCGAGGTCGAGGCCGCGGGCCACGTCCTCCGCATCGCCGCGCGAGGTCATCAGGATGACCGGCAGCTGCGCGAAGGCCTCCTCAGCCCGCAGGGCCTTCAGGAGTCCGAAGCCGTCGAGACGCGGCATCTCCACGTCGGCGACGACGAGATCTACGGGTTCGATGCCCGCCCGCAAGCGGTCGAGCGCATCCTGGCCGTCGACGCAAACGACGACGCGGTATCCCGCCGCTTCCAAGATACCCTTCTCCAAGGTTCGCGTGGTGATCGAATCGTCCACCACGAGGATCGTCGAACGTGGCGCCTGCGCGATCGTTCCGCGACTGCCTGTGGGTTGCGGTGCCGCGGCCGAGCCGGCCTCGCCCGCCCATGCGACCAGCCCCTCGGCATCGAGGACGAGGGCGGGCCGATCCCCCGGCAGAATCACGGTTCCGGTGACCAGCCGCGGATCGGTCCCGATCGGCGGGGCCGGCAACACCCGCAGGGTGGTCACATCGGACAACGCATCGACGGCGAGGACGCAGCGGCGCCCGTTGCCACGGAGCAGGATCGCCGGGCAGGTGGCCCCGGCCTCCTCCGCGCGATCCGGCAAGCCGAGAAGGCTTGCCAGATCAAGCACCGGCACGCTGACGGGGCTGCCGCCGATCTCCACCTGCGCCACGATGCGGCCCATCACCTGCGCAAGGTCGCTGCGATCCAGGCGCAGCAGGCGCTCGGCCGACGCGCTGGGGATCGCGTAGGTGATCCCGCCGCCCCGGACGAGAAGCATCGCCCGGCGGGCGGCCGAGAGCGGCAGCGCCATGACGAGTTCGGTGCCGAAAGGGCTACGCGGCAGGAGGCGAACCGTGCCGCCGAGCCGGCGCGCCGCGTCCGCCACCACCGAGAGACCGATGCCGCGCCCCGAGAGGGTGTCGATGGCGGAGGCAGTTGAGAAGCCGGGCTCGAAGACCAGGGCGAGGAGCGCTTCCGGCCCGGGATCGGCGTCGGCCGAGAGCAGGCCCCGGCGCCGGGCGGTGTCGGCGATGGCCGCGAGGTCCGGCCCCCGGCCGTCATCGTGGACCCGGACGACCAGGCGCCCCCCCTGGACCTCGACGTCGAGGCCGATGGCCAGGGCGTCGGGCTTGCCGAGGTGCCGGCGCGTCTCGGGGGGTTCGGCCCCATGGCTCAAGGCGTTGCGCAGGGCGTGCAGGACGGGGTCTTTGAGGACCTGAAGCATCCCGCGATCGACCGGCAGGTCGAGACCGCGCGCGGTCACCGTGATGGCGCGGTCCGCCTCGCGCGCGTGGTCGCGCAGGGCTCGCGCGAATCCCCCGAAGGCGGTCTCGGCCGGGACCAGCGCCAGGCGCTCGGCCTCGCCGGCGACCCGGGCCATGGCGCCCTCGACCGAGGATGCGAGGGCGCTGCGAACCCGTGCCAGGTCGGCGGCATCGCGCGCCAGGGCGAGGAGTCCGGTCTCCAAGGCCCGCGCATCGCCCTCCGGCTCCGATCCGCGGGCGCCGCGCCGGCGCTCGGTGAGACGGGCGAGGTCGGCGGCCCGGCGGCCCAGGCGGGCGATGCCCTCGGCCAGCACGGCCTCGCCCCCGAGGGCACTGGCCAGTTCGTGTGTGGCCCGCGTCAGCGCTTCGACTGCGTCCGCAGGCACCCGCAGGAGGGTCTGGGCGACCTCGGTGGGGGCTTCGGACGGTGCGGACTTCGAAGCCGTGGCGACGGGTGGGGCAGGATCGGTGGCCGGCGCCGCGGTGGGGGCCGTGTCCGGCGCCCGGTCCGTCTCGGGCGATGCGGCGGCCTGCGGATCGAGGGCGCGGTCCAGGGCCGCGAGGGCATCGGCCGGCATGTCCGGGCCCGTCCCGTCGGTCAACCCGGCGACGTAGGCCTCGATCCGGTCGAGGGCGAGGTGCACGGCAGCGGTGGCGGTGCGCGAGAGACCGCCCTCCTGCGCCACCACGCGCTCGAACAGGGTCTCCAGGCGATGGGCCACCGCCTCCACCGCCGGCAGGTCGACGGCCCGGGAGGCGCCCTTCAGGCTGTGCGCCCGCCGGAAGACGTCGTTCCAATCGGGCGCGTGCTCGCCGTCCTCGCCTCCGAGGGCGGCACGGATTGCATCGATGTGCTCGCGGTGCTCGACCTCGAACGCCGCGAGTAGAAGCTGGCGAATGTCCATCGGTCGCCTAAAGTCGCCCCAGGGTTGCGGCGGATTCCGCACCTCCGGAATCCGCGCGAAGCCATTCGTTCATCATGCATGCCCCGCGAAACCGGGGGTCCCCCAACCGTGGAAGTCCGCTCAGTGCCGGTAGCGCTCGGCGAGCGTCATCAGGGCCTGGGCGAGTTCGGTGAGGTTGGCGGAGGCCGCCTCGACCTCGCGGGTGCCGGCCGCCGTCTGCTGGCTCGCCTGGCGGATGTTCTGCAGGGCGCCCATCACCTGCTCGATGCCGAGCTGCTGCTGGTTCGTCGAGGCGACGATCTGCTGGAAGGTCTGGACGCTCTCCTCGACCCGGGCGGTGATCTCCTCGATGGTCCGCTGGGTGGTGTCGGAGCGAGCCTTGCCCGCGGCGGCGCGCTTGACCGCCTCCTCGGTGAGCATGACCGAGGTGTTGATGCCGCGCTGGATCTCGCCGAGGATCGTCCGGACCTGCCCGGTGGCCGCCTTGGCCTGGTCGGCCAGGAGCTTCATCTCCGAGGCGACCACCGCGAAGCTGCGCCCGCTCTCGCCGGCCGCCGCCGCCTCGATGGCGGCGTTCAGCGCCAGGAGATGGGTGCGTTCCGAGATGTCGTTGACGGTGGTGATGATGTCGCCGATCGCCTGGGTCTTCTCGGAGAGGGCGACGATGTTGCCGGCCACCGCCTCGGCCTGCTCGCGGATCGAATCCATCGCCCGCGCGGTGTCGGCCACCGCGCGCAGGCCGGCGCGGGAGGTCTGGGCCGTCGACTGGGCCGTGGCGATGACCTCGCCGGCCCGCTTGCCGATCTGCGCGCCGGAATGGGTGATCTCGTCGACCGTGGCGGCGGTCTCCTGCACGGCGGCGAACTGCTCCTCGACGCTGGCCGCCTGCTCCTGGGCGGAGGCGCGGATCTCGGCCGCCGCCGCGTTGAGGTCCGAGGTCGCGGCCCGGTTGGTCCGGGCGAGGTCGGCCAGGCCCGCCACCATGCGGTTCAGGGTGCGGCCGAGACGGCCGATCTCGTCCTTGCCCCGCGCCTCGAGGGTCCCCGAGAGGTCGCCCTCGCCGACGCGCTCGGCGAAGGCCATCACCGCCTCGAGAGGCCGCACCACGGCCCGGCTGATCAGCAGGGTGATGAGGATGCTGAGAACGATGCAGGCGCCCAGCGTGAGCAGGATGGAGAGGCGGCTGCGCTCGTAGAGATCGGCCACGCTGCGCTGGCCGGCGGCGATGCCCTCGTCGAGGGCGCTGCGGGTGCGCTCGATGTCGCTGAGGAACAGCTCCTGGCTTCGGTTCAACGCCTCGTTGCGGGCTTCGACACCGTCCACGTCCTTGGCGGCGATCGCGGCGAATTGCGCCTCGCTCGCACTGCGCAGCTCGCGCAGTTCAGCCACGGCCTCGATGGCGATGCCGTTCACCTTGCGCCAGGCGAGACTGCGCTCTTCGGAAGCCGACCGGGCCCGGTAGCTGTCCGTCGCGCGCACGAGTTCGGCGAGGATCGCCTCGGCCTCGGCGGCGGACCGGCGCCAGGAGGCGGAGCCGTCATCCCGCTCCGGGCCGCCCCGCGCCCGCATCAGCAGCGCGATGATGGCGTTGCGGCGCTGGAGGCCCATGTCGCGGGCCTTGTTGGCGAGATCGTCGAGCTGGCGCGCCACCGTCAGGTCGCGGGTGACGATGCCGTCGGTCGTGTCGCGCACCACGCCGATCTGCCCCAGGGCATAGAAGCCGAGCGCTACGATGACGATGGTGATGGCGACGAAGCCGAGGAGGATGCGTTTTCCGATCGAGATCGACACGAGGGGCTCCAGGCTCCGGGAATTCGAGCGGGACCGAGGCAGGACGGCCCCGGGTCTCGGCAGTACGAAGAAGGCTCACCGCCGGCGCGGCAGCGCGGCAGGGACGGTCACGGCAGGTACCGGCGCAGGAGACGCGGCAGATCGACGATGACGAACCCGGGTTCCCCGTCCGGTCCGGCGCCGGGGGGGGCATACCCCGAAACCGCCTCCGTGCTCAAACCGGCCTCGGCGAGGGCCGGAACGTCCGTCGCCTCGGCGATTTCGGCGACACCGAGGACGCGGTCGACGGCGAGCGCCACCGGAACCCCCGCGCCCCGCACGAGGACCACGTGGCCCTCATCACCGGGCGCCGCGGCGCCGCGTCCGAGGGCGCGGGCGAGGGCGATCAGGCTGACGACCCGGCCGGAGATGGCGATCAGCCCGAGGACCGCCGCCGGGGCACCGGGGAGGGGGGTCACCGGCCGGGCCGGCAGCACCTGGGCCACCTGGGCGAGGGCGAGGGCGAAGCGGTCGTCGCCGCAGGCGCAGACGAGAACGGCCCGCGTCGGCCCGGCGGCCACAGCCGTCCCCCGTCCACGCCCGGCGAGCAGGCGGGAGCGCTCGGCGCGCAGGGCCTTCAGGCGGGCGGCGGGGGCTTCGGCCCGGGTCTGCGTCACGGCCCTTCTCCTGTCACGCCGGCACGGGCAAGGGCGGCGCTGCGCGCGATCTCGTGCGGGCCGAGCCCGTCGCCCTCGGCCACCACCGCATCCGGCGCCAGGGATTGGGCCAGACGGATCGCGTTGTCGAGGGCCCGCACCGCGTCCGCCCGCCGGCCGAGGCCGATCATCAGCAAGCCAAGCTGGTAATGCGCCATGACGAAGGTGCGGTCGAGGTAGAGCGCGCCGCGCCAGGCCCGCTCGGCCTCGGCCTCGCGCCCGAGGCTGTGGGCGAGGAGGCCGTCATAGTAGTGCAGGACGGGATCGGTCGGCGCAGCGCGGATAGCCGCCCGGACCGCCCGCCAGGCCTCCGCGGTCTCGCCGGCATCGGCCAGGGCCCGGATGCGGGCCGGATCGTCCGGTCGCACCGAAAGGTCCGGGGGCTCCACCGCATCCGCGCCGGGGGGCCCGGGGAAGTCGAGCAGGGTCGGGTCGGGCAGGTCGGATTTGGACGAGCCGAACTCGGCCGCCTCCGGCTGCCCGATGGCCGGCATGGGTGGGGCGACCGGGGCGGGCTCGGGGACGAACTCCGGGACCCAGGGCGGCGGAGGGAGGACCGGGGCGCCGGCGCCCCGTGGCCGATAGGCGACGGTTCCGGGCAGGTTCACGGGTTCCAGCATCGCCGCGATGGCCGGGTTCGGCTCGGCATGCCCGATCAGGAGCCAGCCCTCGGGGGTTAGGCGCCGGCCGAGGGCGCGCACGATGCCGAGCACGACCTCGGCCTCGAAGTAGATGAGTACGTTGCGGCAGAGGACGAGGTCGAACTCCGCCAGGGGCTGAGCGGTGCGGACGTCGAGGAGGTCCATCAGGTTGCGCCGCTCGAAGCGCACCATCCGGCGGAATTCCGGCCGCAGGGCGTAGGTGCCGTCGCGGCCGGGTCCCGCGACGGCCGGGCCGGGCACGAAGTAGCGCAGGCGCTCGCCGAGGGGCAGGGTCCGCAGCGCCCAGCGGCCGTAGATCCCCGCCCGCGCGGTCTCGAGGGCGGCCGTGCTGATGTCGGTGCCCAGGATCGAGACCCGCCACTCCGGCAGGGCGGTTCCCAGGAGTTCGTGCAGCAGGATGGCGATCGAGTAGGGCTCGGCTCCGGTGGAGCAGCCGGCGCTCCAGACCCGGAGGGTACGCTCGGGGGCGCGGGCGGCGATCAGGGCGGGCAGGATGGTGGTGCGCAGGGCCGCGAACTGTTCGGCGTAGCGGAAGAAGAACGTCTCGCCGATGGTGATCTCGGCCTCCAGCGCGGCCCATTCCGGACCGCCGGTCAGGCGGTCGTCGAGGCAGGCGGCATAGGCCGTCGCATCCGCGAGCCCGAGCGCCCGGAAGCGCTTGCGCAGGCGGTCGAACAGGAGGTCGTCCTTGTCGGCATAGTAGTGATGGCCGGTGCGGGCGATGATCCGGGCCTTGAGGGCCGGAAAGCCCGGATCGACCTCCGGGCCTGAGCGCGGCGGACGCGTCATGGTTGCTGCATGCCGGGTGGCGGCCGGGTCAGACGGCCGACAGGGCGGCGAGGCGCTCGGCCGCCGCATCGGTCAGGGCCGACAGGCGGGCCCGCTCCTCCGCCGTGAGGAGGCGGGCCAGGCCGAGCACGTGGACCAGCCCATCATCCCGGGCGATCTCGGCGACGACGCAGCCGTTGAGGGTCCGCTCCGCCGCGACCGGGCGGAGCGCCGCTGCCTCCACCGTGATCAGGTCCTCGACGCGGTCGACCAGGAAGCCGGTGCCCCGCGGCGCATCGAGAAGGATGTGCCGATAGGCCTCTTCGGCGCCGCGGCGCGCGGCGTCCGTGCGCAGGCCGAGGAGCCGGGCGAGGTCGACCACGGGCACCGGGCGGCCTCCGAGATTGAGGAAGCCCGCGAACGGCCCACCCCCGGCCGGCGGCGCGTGCAGGTCCGGCAGCGGCAGCACCTCGCTCACCGACGTGCGCGCGAGCGCGCAGGCGACGCCCGCCACGTCCAGGAGGAGGAAGGCGCTGGTCTCGGACAGGGGCGGGGATCCTTGTGGACGGGCGGGGACCGGACGCGATCCGACATCGGATCTCGGCCTTGATAGGACGGCGATGCGGCGGGGAGCAAACACGAATCCGTGGCCTCGGCCGAGGTCGCGCCCTCGCGGCGCCGGCCCTCCGCCCTAATATAGTGAGACCCCGCGCGCCTGCGCCCGCCGGGACCTTTCATCCCAGGAGTCCTCACATGTCCCGACCCGCCCAGACCGTCCGTACCGCCGCCCTGACCCTCGTTCTCCTCGCGGTCACCGGGATGGCCCGGGCCGAGGTTCCGAGCGCCGATTGGCTCACCCCGGCTCAGGCGAAGCAGGCCCTGAAGAATGCGGGTTACAGCGAGATCACCAAGCTCGAAGCCGATGACGGACACTGGGACGGCGAGGGGATCAAGGACGGACGACGGATGCGGTTCGATGCGGACCCGAAGACCGGCGCCATCCTCGGGGAAGTTCCGGTCGAGTAATCCGGTCCGGATCCGGCGTCCGTTGTCTGGGCCCGTTGCCCGGGAACGTGCGACGCCGGAACCGGCAAGATCGTGCGCCCCGGCGTTGACCGGTGTCGCCGCCTTCGGTAAGACACCCCACACGATTTTCGATTCGCCTTGTCGGGCGGACGAACGAGGCGGACAACGACGCGATGCGTGCCATCCTTATCGTAACGGAAGCGCCACCGACGGGGCGGACCTGACAACAGGGTCCGCGATCCGAATGGTGGCGCATGCAGGGTCCCTCGGGGCCCTTTTTTATTGCCGCGACGCGCCGGACGACACGAACAGCACAGACAGTTTCAAGGAGCAGGACGATGGGCGGCGAGGTCATGACCGGGGCCGAAATGGTCATCCGGGCGTTTCAGGATCAGGGTGTCGACACGCTGTTCGGGTATCCCGGCGGCGCGGTGCTGCCGATCTACGACGCGCTCTTCCACCAGGAGACCCTCAAGCACATCCTGGTGCGCCATGAGCAGGGCGCCGTCCATGCGGCCGAGGGCTATGCGCGCTCGTCCGGCAAGGTCGGCTGCGTCCTGGTCACATCGGGACCCGGCGCCACCAACATCATCACCGGCCTGACCGACGCGCTGCTCGATTCGATCCCGCTCGTCTGCATCACCGGCCAGGTTCCCACGCACCTGATCGGAACGGACGCCTTCCAGGAGTGCGACACGGTCGGCATCACGCGCCACTGCACGAAGCACAACTACCTGGTCAAATCGATCGACGATCTGCCCCGCATCCTGCACGAGGCGTTCTACGTCGCCGCCAACGGCCGGCCCGGCCCGGTCGTCATCGACCTGCCGAAGGACGTGCAGTTCGCGTCGGGCGTCTACGAGCGTCCGACCCAGAACGGCCACAAGACCTACAAGCCGGCCTTCAAGGGCGATGCGGCTCAGATCCGGGCGGCCGTCGAGCTGATGGCCTCCGCCCGCCGGCCGATCCTGTACACCGGCGGCGGCGTCATCAATGCCGGCCCGCACGCCTCGGCCCTGCTGCGCAGGCTCGCCGCCGAGACCGGCTTTCCCGTCACCTCGACCCTGATGGGCCTGGGCGCCTTCCCGGCCTCGGACGACAAGTTCCTCGGCATGCTCGGCATGCACGGGACCTACGAGGCGAACCTGGCGATGCACGAATGCGACGTCATGGTCTGCATCGGTGCGCGCTTCGACGACCGCATCACCGGCCGCCTCGACGCCTTCGCGCCGTTCTCGAAGAAGATCCACGTCGATATCGATGCCTCCTCGATCAACAAGGTCGTCAAGGTCGATGTCGGGATCGTCGGCGATTGCGGCTCGGTGCTGGAAGACATGCTCGCCGCCTGGAAGGCGCTGCCGCGCCAGCCGGACACGGCCCGCCTGGAGGATTGGTGGACCAAGATCCGCACCTGGAAGGCGCGCGACTGCCTCGCCTACTGGCCGTCGGGCACGATCATCAAGCCGCAATACGCCGTCCAGCGCCTCTACGAGGCCTGCAAGGACCGGGAGACCTACGTCACCACCGAGGTCGGCCAGCACCAGATGTGGGCGGCGCAGTACTTCAAGTTCGACGAGCCGAATCGCTGGATGACCTCCGGCGGCCTCGGCACCATGGGCTACGGCCTGCCGGCGGCCATCGGCACCCAGCTCGCCCACCCGGACGGGCTCGTCATCGACATCGCCGGCGAGGCTTCGATCCTGATGAACATGCAGGAGCTGTCCACGGCGGTTCAGTACCGCCTGCCGGTCAAGATCTTCATCCTGAACAACGAGTACATGGGCATGGTGCGCCAGTGGCAGGAACTGCTGCACGGCTCGCGCTACTCGCAGAGCTACTCCGAGAGCCTGCCGGACTTCGTGAAGCTGGCCGAGGCCTACGGCGCCAAGGGCATCCGCTGCGAGAAGCCGGGCGACCTCGACGCGGCGATCGCCGAGATGCTCGACTATGACGGCCCGGTCGTCTTCGACTGCGTCGTCGACAAGAAGGAGAACTGCTTCCCGATGATCCCGTCGGGCAAGGCGCACAACGAGATGCTGCTGTCCGACTACCTCGGCGAGACCGGGGTCGAAATCGGGGACGTCATCTCCGAAGAGGGCAAGATGCTGGTCTGAGCCTCCGGACCCATCCTGACGCATCCGGATCGGGCGCCGCGCGCCCGGTCCTTTTCCGATCGGCCCCGCCGGGCCACTCACGACACGCCATCGCAGACGAAGATCCGGGGCACGCCATGAACGCCATGAACACGCACTATCCCGATGCCGGCCGGGTCGAGCCGATCAACCGGCACACCCTGGCCGTCATCGTCGACAACGAGCCCGGCGTGCTCGCCCGGATCTCGGGGATGTTCTCGGGACGGGGCTACAACATCGAGAGCCTGACGGTGTCGGAGACCGAGGTGGCGCGCCACCTCTCCCGCATCACCATCGTCACCGCCGGCACCGACGCGGTGATCCAGCAGATCAAGGCGCAGCTCGACCGCCTCGTGCCGGTGCACCGGGTCGTCGACCTCACGCTCCAGGGCAAGGCCCTCGAGCGCGAACTCTGCCTCGTCAAGGTGGCGGGCACCGGCGAGCACCGCACCGAATCGCTGACCCTCGCGGCCGCCTTCGGCGCCAAGACCCTGGACGCGACCCTGAACTCCTTCGTGTTCGAGGTCACCGGCACCACGGAGGAGATCGATCGCTTCATCGGCCTGATGACGGTGATCGGCCTCGTGGAGATCTCCCGCACCGGCATCGCCGCGATGGGACGCGGCGCCGAGCCGATGTAGGTCCCAAGGTCTGGCATCGCGGGAGCCGTTCTGGTCGATGGGGTCCGCTCGATCGACGGGAAGGTACGCATCCGCCGGTCCATCGGCTCCGTGCCGAACTCTGTCCTTACCGAGGTTCGCGGGACGCTCGCGACGTTGATCGGCATCACCTGGAACGCTCCAGAGATCACATGACCACGCTCTACTACGCCCCCGGCGCCTGCTCGCTCGCCTCCCATATCGCCCTCGAGGAGACCGGTGCACCCTACGAGACGGTACGGCTCGACCTCGCCAAGGGCGACCAGCGGGCGCCCACCTACCTTGCCGTCAACGAGCGCGGCCGGGTCCCGGCGCTGGCGGAGGGCGACTGGGTGCTCACGGAGAACACCGCGATCCTGCGCCACATCGCGCGCGCGCATCCCGAAGCCGGCCTGTGGCCGCAGGATCCGCGCGACCAGGCCCGGGTCGACGAGTGGCTCGGCTGGCTCTCCACCGGCCACCACATCGCCTACGCGCATATCCGCCGGGCCGAGCGGTACTCGAACGACGAAACGGCCTTCCCGGGCATCCAGGCCAGGGGCGCCGAGACCTGCGGCGACCTGTTCACGATGACCGAGGTCAAGCTCTCCAACGGCGGCTGGGCCGTCGGCGAGGCCTACAGCATCGCCGATCCCTACCTGCTGCTGTTCTGGACCTGGGGCCGGGGTCCGGCGCTCGGCTTCGACATGGCCGAGCGCTTCCCGGCCTGGACGGCCCATGCCCGGGCCATGGCCGTGCGCCCCGCCGTGCAGGCGGTCTTCGCCCGCGAAGGCCTCAAACTGCCGGCCTGAGCGCGGCACAGGGGCGGCAAAGGACGGGGCATGCGACAATGCCCCTTCCGTCAAGGGGATCGCCTCGCTAAAAGCTCGGCGATCGCACGGCCGCGCGGATGTCGTTTCAGATGAGGGCGCCGGAGCGCACTCATGCCGATTTCATGCCCAATCGAGAGAAAAGAGAAGGTACCGCCATGCGGGTCTATTACGATCGTGACGCCGACCTCAACCTGATCAAGGGCAAGAAGGTCGTCATCGTCGGCTACGGCAGCCAGGGCCATGCCCACGCGCTCAACCTGCGCGATTCGGGCGTCAAGGACATCGTCATCGCCCTGCGCGAGGGCTCGGCCACCGCCAAGAAGGCGGAGCACGAGGGCTTCACGGTGATGTCGGTGGCCGAGGCCGCCAAGCAGGCCGACGTCGTCATGATGCTGACCCCGGACGAGCTCCAGGGCGACATCTACAAGGAGTCCCTGGAGCCGAACATGAAGCAGGGCGCCGCCCTCCTGTTCGCCCACGGCCTCAACGTGCACTTCAACCTGATCGAGCCCCGCAAGGACCTCGACGTGCTCATGGTCGCCCCGAAGGGCCCCGGCCACACCGTGCGCGGCGAGTACCTGAAGGGCGGCGGCGTGCCGACCCTGATCGCCATCGCGCAGGACGCTTCGGGCAACGCCCACGACCTCGGCCTGTCCTACGCCTCGGCCAACGGCGGCGGCCGGGCCGGCATCATCGAGACCACCTTCAAGGAAGAGTGCGAGACCGACCTGTTCGGCGAGCAGGCCGTGCTCTGCGGCGGCCTCGTCGAGTTGATCAAGGCCGGCTTCGAGACCCTGGTCGAGGGCGGCTACGCCCCCGAGATGGCCTATTTCGAATGTCTGCACGAGGTGAAGCTCATCGTAGACCTCATCTACGAGGGCGGCATCGCCAACATGAACTACTCGATCTCGAACACCGCCGAGTACGGCGAGTACGTCACGGGCCCCCGCATCGTCACGCCCGAGACCAAGGCCGAGATGAAGCGCGTCCTCAATGACATCCAGTCGGGCAAGTTCACCCGCGACTGGATGCTGGAGAACAAGGTCGGCCAGACCTCGTTCAAGGCCACCCGCGCCAAGCTCGCCGCTCACCCGATCGAGGAGGTCGGCGCCAAGCTGCGCGGCATGATGCCGTGGATCTCCGAGAAGGCCCTGGTCGACAAGGCCAAGAACTGAGGTCGGGATCGGGGAGGCCGGCATCGTCCGGCCTCCCCTGACGGAGGGCGCCGGCGTCGCGAGAGCGGCGCCGGCTTTTTGATGCGCGGTCGCGGGGCCACACCGCGCGCGCTCGGACGCGACGGAGCCGCGTCGCCTGTTGTGCTCCGACGGGTTTCCCGCGATCATCTCGGGCAACGGCGGCCCGGACGAGAGCAGCCGAAACGCGGAGGACCCCCATGGCATCGCTCTACTCTGACGCGCATCGCGCGCTGCAGGAAGAGTTCAAAACCGTCAAGCTCGCCGAGCGCCTGGACACGGGCTGGGTCCAGGACAGGATCGGCGAGACCGAAGCCGCCTTCATCGGCAGCCGGGACATGTTCTTTCTCTCCACCGTCGATCCCGACGGCATGCCCACCGTCTCCTACAAGGGCGGCAACCCCGGCTTCGTGAAGGTGCTCGACGGCAACACGCTGGTGTTCCCGGGCTTCGACGGCAACGGCATGTGGTACTCGATGGGCAACATCGAGGGGCAGTCGAAGGTCGGGCTGCTGTTCATCGACTTCGAGACCCCGCACCGGGTCCGCGTCCAGGGCCATGCCCGGATGCTGCGCGACGATCCCCTGATGGCCGAATATACGGAAGCCAAGTATCTCGTCCGCGTCGAGGTCACGAAGGCCTGGGTCAACTGCCCGCGCTACATCCACAAGTACCAGAAGGTGGCGCAGAACCGGTACGTGCCCACCCCCGACAAGGAGACGCCGCTCGCCCTCTGGAAGCGCCTCGACATGGTCGCCGACGTCATCCCCGAGGAGGATAAGGCCCGCGTCGCGCGGGAAGGCCAGATCGAGTTGCCCGAGTACGAGGCCCGGGTCGCGCGCGGCGAGAGCTGAACCGGCGCGGCGTCAGAGCAATTTCGGTAATCTCTGGATCACCGAAATTGCTCTAATCTATTGTGTGGTCGCATTGTCTTCACGCGAGCCAGAATCCACCTCGCTTGAAAATGCTCTAGCCCGCGCGTCGCGCGACGATGAACACCCGAGGGAATGCGAGCAGTCGCCGTCCGTCACGGCGGAGTGGATACCCCTCCGCGATCGCCGCCGTGTAGGCGGTTAGGAACCAGGCCTCTTCGTCGGGCGTGAGCGGGTCGAGGAAGGGTCGCAAACCCGTGGCGCGGACCCATTCGACAATGGCGGACGCATCTGCCATCCGGTGGTGATAGGCAGTGCGCCAGACATTCACCTCGGCGGCGTGCGGCGCCAGCAGATCGTAATAGCCGGCCGGTTCCAGCATGCGCCCGAGCCGGCCGGCCACGGCCGGGTCGCCGATCGCCGCTGCCCAGGGGCCGGTTTCCGCCACCATGCGCATCAGGCGGTGCGACGGCTCGGCGAGGTTGTCGGGCATCTGTACGGCGAGAACGCCGCCGGGTGCCAGGAGGCCGAAGAGACGGGGTAGCAGCACCGGGTGGTCGGGCAGCCATTGCAGCACGGCATTGGCGTAGATCAGGTCCGGCGCCCGCTCCGGCTGCCAAGTCGCCGCGTCCGCCAGCGCAAAGGAGAGGCCGGGCAGGCGCTCGCGGGCCCGCTCCAGCATGGCCGGGGAGGTGTCGAGGCCGATGACCTCGGTCTCGGGGAAGCGGGCCGCGATCAGCGCTGTGGAATTGCCGGGGCCACAGCCGAGATCGTAGGCGAGGCCTGGCGCCGCGAGCGGAACCTGGGCGAGGAGTTCGGCCGCCGGACGCGTGCGCTCATCCTCGAAGCGAGCGTAGAGGGCGGGGTTCCAGTCGGACATCGTGCATCTCCCGAAGCCGGCCCTTTGGGAGGCCGGATCGCCTCACTCGTCAGGGGACCATCCGCAGACGCGGCCCGCGGCGGACGAATCCGACGATGTCCTTGACGGCGTCGAGGGTCGGCGCCGCGATGGCCTCGGCGCGCTCGGCGCCGTCGGCGAGCACCGCATCGATCTCGGCCGGGTCGGCCACGAGGCGCTTCATCTCGGTGCCGAGGGGCGCCAGGGTCTCGACCGCGAGCTCGACCAGGGCGCCCTTGAAAACCGAGAACTGGGCGCCGCCGAAGTCGCGCAGGACCTCCTCGCGCGTGACGTCCTTCAGGGCGGCGAAGATACCCACCAGGTTGTCGGCCTCGGGCCGACCGGCCAGGCCGGCCACCTCGGAGGGGAGGGCGTCCGGGTCGGTCTTGGCCTTGCGCACCTTGGCAGCGATCGCGTCGGCATCGTCCGTCAGGTTGATCCGCGAATTGTCGGAGGCGTCCGACTTCGACATCTTCTTGGTGCCGTCGCGCAAGCTCATGACGCGCGCCGCCGGCCCGCCGATCAGGGGCTCGGTAACGGGGAAGAAGCCGGCCCCTTCGTCGTGCCCATGGGCGGCGATCGACTGCGAAAAATCGTTGTTGAACTTCTGGGCGATGTCGCGGGTCAGTTCGAGGTGCTGCTTCTGGTCCTCGCCCACGGGCACGTGGGTGGCGCGATAGGCCAGGATGTCGGCCGCCATCAGTACGGGATAGTCGTAGAGGCCGATCGAGGCGTTCTCCCGGTCCTTGCCGGCCTTGTCCTTGAACTGGGTCATGCGGTTGAGCCAACCGAGCCGCGCGACGCAGTTGAAGATCCAGGCGAGTTCGGCGTGCTGGGGCACCTGGCTCTGGTTGAAGACGATCGAGCGCGTCGGGTCGATACCGGCGGCGAGGAACGCGGCGGTGACCTCGCGGATCTGGCCCTTCAGCGCGGCCGGGTCCTGCCACAGGGTGATCGCGTGCAGGTCGACGACGCAGTAGAGGCACTGCGCATCGCGCGCCTGCATCTCGACGAAGCGCTTGATGGCGCCGAGATAGTTGCCGAGATGCAGGTTCCCGGTCGGCTGTACGCCCGAGAACACCAGTTCCTTGAACGCGGTCATCGCGGCGGGGTCCTCGTGCGGATTGCGGGAGAGCGGCCGCGGACGTCGATCCCGTGCAGCCGAGCGCCGGTTTCTGGACGCCGAGCCGGAACCGGTCAAGGCTTCGCGAAAACCCCCGACGATCGCACGGGAGCGTCGGCACGGGACGACCGGGGTCGTTAGGGCTCGCGGATCGCGCCCCCGGTCCCCGTCCGACCCTGACCTTCGGGACAGAGGTCGAGGAGCACGCAGCGGGTGCAGGCGGGATTGCGGTGGTGACAGACCTTCTGCCCGTGCAGCATCAGCACCTCGTGGTTGTCGTAGAGGGCCTGCGCGCTCCAGTCGGCGGGCAGCTGTGCCCGCAGGATCGGGTGGGACGGCCCGACATCGACGCGGGGACCGATCAGACCGGTGCGCTGGGCGACCCGGTGGTGGTGGCTGTCCACCGGCAGGGCGGGCATCCGCAGGATGCTGAAGGAGAGCACCGCCGCACTCGTCTTCGGCCCGACCCCGGGAATCGCCTCGAGCCAGGCCCGGGCCTCCTCCACCGCCATGTCCTTCAGAAAGTCGAGGGTGAGCGCGCCGTGGCGCGCCTGCACGGCGGAGAGGATCGCCTGCAGTCGCGGCGCCTTCAGCTCGGGCCAGGTCACCCCGGCGATGGTCGCCTCGATCTCGGAGACGGGGGCAGCCAGCATCCGGTCCCAGTCGGGGTAGCGCGCCCGCAGGGCCTTGAAGGCGCGGCCGGACTCCGCGTTGCGGGTTCGGTGGGAGAGGAGCGAGGAGACGAGTTCGCTCAATGGGTCAAGGCTGTGGAAGTAGGGGATCGGGCAGCCGTAGACCGGGCAGAGGCGAGCATGGATCGCCAACGCCTTGTCCGTCAGGGCAGGATCGATCGCGGCCGGTACAGACTTTGAAGAGCGGGTCCGGCGGGGGCGGGGGCCGGCGAGGTCGTGCCCTGATGCGATCGGCATGCTGGAGGAATCGAGCCCGAGTCGTCGCGGTTCCCGAAGTCGACGCCAGGCCATGCCCGGACTGACGGATCGGACAAAGCGTAACGCGCCGGCCGGGCAGGGCGCCTTGCCTGACGCAGTGCAATGTGAAACCCTGACCGAGTCATCAAGGACGATACGGGAGAGCCCAGGTCGAGCGTTTCACAGAGCGAAGCCTTCGAACCATGGCGCCGACGGAGCAACCACCCCCGGAAACTCTCAGGCACAATCACCGTACCGTCGGACAATCTGGAGAGAGGCGCCTGATGGCGCCCACCGAAGGAGAAATCCCGGACCGCAGCCGCGGTCGGGGAGAAGCTCTCAGGTAACCGCGACAGATGGGGGCAGCCGGACACGCTCAGTCGAGCTTCCGGAGGCTGTTCGTCGTGGAGTGATCCGATGTCCCCTGATGTTGCCCGCACACCCCTGCATGCCCTGCACCTGCGTCATGGCGGCCGCATGGTCCCCTTCGCAGGCTACGCCATGCCGGTGCAGTACCCGGCCGGCCTCCTCAAGGAGCACCTGCACACGCGGGCCCAGGCCGGCCTGTTCGACGTGTCGCATATGGGCCAGATCCGGCTCACCCCGCACTCGGGCGATGTGGGCGACGCGGCGCGCGCCCTGGAAACCCTCCTGCCCATCGATGTCCTGGGCCTGAAGCCGGGCCGCCAGCGCTACGGGCTCCTCCTCGATGCGTCGGGCGGCATCCGCGACGACCTCATGGTCGCCCATTGCGGCGACAGCCTCTTCCTCGTGGTCAACGCCGCCAACAAGGTCGACGACGCGGCCTATCTCCGCGCGAATCTCTCCGACACCTGCACGGTGACCGTGCTGGCCCGCGCCCTCGTCGCCCTGCAGGGGCCGGGCGCGGAGGCGGCCCTGGCGCGCCTCGCACCGGAGGTGGCCGGGATGCGCTTCATGGACGTGCGGATGCTCGAGCTGCTGGGCGCCTCCGCCATCGTCACACGCTCCGGCTATACCGGCGAGGACGGCTTCGAGATCTCGGTACCGGAGGACAGGGCGGAGGCCCTGGCCGAGGCGCTGCTCGCCGATCCGGACGTGCTGCCGGTCGGGCTCGGCGCCCGCGATTCCCTGCGCCTCGAGGCCGGGCTGTGCCTGCACGGCAAGGACATCCACCCCGGCATCGACCCGGTGGAGGCCGGCCTGTCCTGGGCCATTCCGAACGTGCGCCGCCGTGGCGGGCCCCGGGCCGGCGGCTTTCCCGGCGCGGGGCGCATCCTCGACGCCCTGGAGGCCGGCCCGGCGCGCAAGCGCGTCGGCCTGCGCCCCGAGGGGCCCACCCCCGTGCGGGCCGGCGCGCCGCTCTTCGCAGACGAGACCGGCGCGGCGGTCGGCCAGGTGACGTCCGGCGGTTTCGGGCCGAGCCTGCAGGCCCCCATCGCCATGGGCTACCTGCCGGCCGCCCTCGCCGCCCCCGGCACCCGCGTCTTCGCCGAGGTGCGCGGCAAGCGCCTCGCCGTCGCGGTCTCGGCTCTTCCCTTCGTTCCGGCAGGCTTCAAGCGCGCCTGATCGGGCCCGTTCCGTCCCCCCCTTTGCCAACAACCAGGAGAAAGCCATGCGGAAGTTTACGGACGAGCACGAGTGGCTGGATTGCACCGGCGACGTCGCCACGGTGGGCATCACCACCCACGCCGCCGAACAGCTCGGCGACCTCGTCTTCATCGAGTTGCCGAAGGTCGGCGCGAAGCTGTCCAAGGGCGAGGCCGCGGCGGTGGTCGAGTCCGTCAAGGCGGCCTCGGACGTCTATGCGCCGGTCTCCGGCGAGGTCACCGAGGTCAACGAGGCGGCCGTGGCCGACCCGTCCAGCGTGGGCACCGACCCGCAGGGCGCCGGGTGGCTCTACCGCATCCGCCTCGACGATCCGGCCAGCCTCGAGGGGCTGATGGACGCGGCCGCCTACGCCGAGTTCGCGAAGTAGCGCCGCCGCTTACCCTCCCCCCCTCAGCGGGGGAGGGTGCCCACGGAGTGGGCGGGAGAGGGGGCAACCTCTCCGAATACGGCGCTTCCCTCATCCGACCCGCTGCGCGGGCCACCTTCTCCCGCTGAGGGGAGAAGGGATGCGACGGCACAGTCCAGATCATTCACAATCCGAGGTCCCCCATGACCACCGACCGCTACGACCCCTACGACTTCGCCAACCGCCGCCACATCGGCCCGACGACGCAGGAAATCGAGGCGATGCTCGGCGTCGTTGGCGCCGCGAGCCTGCATGCCCTGATGGACGAGACCCTGCCGGCCGACATCCGGCAGGAGGAGCGCCTCGATTTCGGGGGCGCCATGACCGAGCGCCGGGTGATCGAGCACATGCGGGGCATCGCCGACAAGAACCGGCTCCTCGTCTCGCTGATCGGGCAAGGCTACCACGGCACCACCATGCCGCCGGTGATCCAGCGCAACATCTTCGAGAACCCGGCCTGGTACACCGCCTACTCGCCCTACCAGCCGGAGATCAGCCAGGGACGGCTCGAGGCGCTCCTGAACTTCCAGACCCTGGTCTGCGACCTGACCAGCCTCGACATCGCCAACGCCTCGCTGCTCGACGAGGCCACCGCCGCGGCGGAAGCCATGGGCATGGCGCAGCGCATCGCCGGCACGGGCCGGACCGCGTTCTTCGTCGATGCCGAGTGCCTGCCCCAGACCATCGCGGTGCTGCGCACCCGCGCCGCGCCGCTGGGCTGGACCGTCGTGGTCGGCGATCCGGCCAAGGACCTCGACCCCGCCCAGGTCTTCGGGGCGATCTTCCAGTATCCCGGCGTCTGCGGCGGCATCCGCGACCTGACCCGGCCCATCGCCGACCTGCACGCGGCCGGCGCGGTCGCGGTGGTGGCGGCCGACCCCCTGGCACTGACGCTGCTCACATCGCCGGGCGAGATGGGCGCGGACATCGCCGTCGGCTCGATGCAGCGCTACGGCGTGCCGATGGGCTATGGCGGGCCGCACGCCGCCTACATGGCGACCCGGGACGCGCACAAGCGCACCCTGCCGGGCCGCCTCGTCGGGGTCTCGGTGGATGCCCGCGGCAACCGCGCCTACCGCCTCGCGCTCCAGACGCGCGAGCAGCACATCCGCCGCGAGAAGGCGACCTCGAACATCTGCACCGCGCAGGTGCTGCTCGCGGTCATCGCCGGCATGTACGCGGTCTTCCACGGCCCGCGCGGGCTGAAGGCCATCGCGGCGCGGGTCCATCGCGACGCCGTGCGCCTCGCCACCGGGCTGGAGGCCCTCGGCTTCACGGTGGAGCCGGAGCACTTCTTCGACACGATCACCGTGCGGGTCGGCGCCTTCCAGGGCCTGATCCTCGGACAGGCGGTGGCCAACGGCGTCAACCTGCGGACGGTGGGCGACGACCGCATCGGCATCACGGTGGACGAGCGCACCCGGCCCGACATCCTCCAGGCCGTCTGGCGCGCCTTCGGGGCGAAGAACCCGGCCTATGACGAGGCCTGGCCGGAGCACCGCCTGCCCGCCGCGCTGGTGCGGACCTCCCCCTACCTGACGCACCCGATCTTCCACATGAACCGGGCCGAGAGCGAGATGACGCGCTACATGCGCCGCCTCGCCGACCGGGACCTGGCGCTGGACCGGGCGATGATCCCACTCGGCTCCTGCACGATGAAGCTCAACGCCACCGCCGAGATGCTGCCGATCTCCTGGCCGGAATTCTCGGAGATCCATCCCTTCGTGCCGGCGGACCAGGCTGAAGGGTACCAGGCCCTCATCGGAGATCTGTCCGAAAAGCTCTGCGCCATCACCGGCTACGACGCGATCTCGATGCAGCCGAATTCCGGGGCTCAGGGCGAGTATGCCGGGCTCCTGGCCATCCGGGCCTATCACCGCGCGCGGGGCGACGCGCACCGGACCGTCTGCCTGATCCCGTCCTCGGCCCACGGCACCAACCCGGCCTCGGCGCAGATGTGCGGCATGAGCGTCGTGGTGGTGGGCGCCGACGCGCAGGGCAACGTCGACCTCGACGATTTCCGCCGGAAGGCCGAGTTGCATTCCGAGACGCTCGCCGCCTGCATGATCACCTATCCGTCGACCCACGGGGTGTTCGAGGTGCAGGTGCGCGCGATCTGCGACATCGTCCACGGCCACGGCGGACAGGTCTACCTCGACGGGGCCAACCTGAACGCCCTGGTGGGCCTCGCCCGCCCCGGCGATATCGGGGCCGACGTCAGCCATCTCAACCTGCACAAGACGTTCTGCATCCCCCATGGCGGGGGCGGCCCCGGCATGGGACCGATCGGCGTCAAGGCGCACCTGATCCCGTTCCTGCCCTCCGACCCGCGCACCGGAGAGGCGGGTGCGGTCTCGGCGGCGCCCTACGGCTCGGCCTCGATCCTGCCGATCTCCTGGAGCTACTGCCTGCTCATGGGCGGGCGCGGCCTGACCCAGGCGACCCGCATCGCCATCCTGAACGCCAACTACATCGCGGCCCGGCTGAAGGGCGCCTACCCGGTGCTGTATTCAGGCGCCCAGGGCCGAGTGGCGCACGAGTGCATCATCGACGTGCGGCCGTTCCAGAAGAGCGCGGGTGTCAGCGTCGAGGACATCGCCAAGCGCCTGATCGATTGCGGCTTCCACCCGCCGACCATGTCCTGGCCGGTGGCCGGCACCCTGATGATCGAGCCCACCGAATCCGAGACCAAGGGCGAGATCGACCGCTTCTGCGAGGCCATGCTGGCGATCCGCGAGGAAATCCGCGCCATCGAGGACGGGCGGATGGACAGGGCCAACAATCCCCTGAAGCACGCGCCCCACACGGTGCGGGACCTCGTGGGAGCCTGGGAACGCCCCTATTCCCGCGAGGCGGCCTGTTTCCCGAGCGGAAGTCTGGGGATGGACAAATACTGGCCCCCGATCAACCGGGTCGACAACGCCTACGGCGACCGCAACCTCGTCTGCGCCTGCCCGCCGGTGGACTCCTACAGCGAGGCGGCAGAGTAGGGACCGCCCATCGCGCTCCCGGCCCACCCGGGACGGGCGCGCCCCTTCCGGGTGACGTCCGCTCGACAGAGCCCTCGGCCTATCGCCAGTCGGGCAGCGTGATCGTCACCATCTTCCCAGTCAGAGGGTCAAAGATCGTCACTGTCATGCCAGCCTCCACTGAAACAGCCGGAGACATAGCCTTCTCCAGGATTGTGGCTGGAACTTGACTTTACAAAAATCAACAGACAGCGATGCTGTTGATTGCCGTGGAATACATCCCAGTGCCCCATCGCGGCCCGCTTCCGCCACACGCCGCCGGTCTGAACCGGCCGGGCGGGACGCCGGAGGCCGAACGCGTCCAGGCGCAGCGGTCGCCCCCCCCGGAACAGCATGTTTTGACGCCAATCCCATAAACGTCTAAGATCAACGCTATACCAATACGGCAGGAAGAAATATCTATATCAATTGTCATCCATATTGATCGCCACGGCGTCGCCGCACGAACTGATATTCGGGTTCGAAGAGGGCGCAATCCGTGGGCGAAGACGCTGGAGGACGCGCCCGTGACCCCTTCCCCCTTCATCCATCTCGACCTGGTACGCCTACCCGATGGCCGCGTGGGAGCCGTCGTGGGCGTCTGGAACCTGGGCGAAGCCTACGAGATCGACGTGGGCAACATCCGTGAGACCTGGTCCGCGGACGATCTGGCCCCCACCGACTAGGACGCCGGCCACGGGGCGCCCGATCCCGAGACCCGAAGGGGCCCGGCGCGCGCACGCCCTGACGCATCACCATCCGAGATCTCGGAAAAACCCCAGGGAGGCACGGCGATGCCCAAGACGGCCATGTATGTCCTGCAAGGCGTCGATCCGGCGGTGATCGCGGCTGCTCCGTTCGACGTGAAGGTGGTCGAGGCCTACACCGATGACGGGCGGATGTTCACGCCGGCCGAGGTGCAGCAGATGGGCGGCGGCCCGGGCCAGGCCCTGCTCCTCGGCTATTTCAGCCTCGGGGAGGCCGAGGCCTACCGGGACTACTTCGCCACGATCCCGAGCGGAGCCCTCGGACCCGAGGACCCGAACTGGGCGGGCGATTTCGAAGTCGCCTACTGGACGCCGGAGTGGAAGGCCGTCGCCGAAGCCGCCATCGATCGGATGGTCCAGGCGGGCTATGACGGCATCTACTTCGACGTGGTCGATGCGTTCGAATTGCCCTGGAGCCAGGCGCATGCGCCCGGGGGCGACGCCGCCGGCGCGATGCGGACGCTGGTCCAGGCGTTGAGCGCCTATGCCAAGGCCCAGGCCCCGACCTTCAAGGTCTGGGTCAACGGAGCGGAGGACCTGCTGACGGACAAAGCCTACGTCGACAGCATCGACGGGTTGTTCAAGGAGAACCTGTTCTACAACGATGACGGCTCCGCGAAGCGGCCCGCCGCCGAGACGCAGGCGAGCCTCGACCAGTTGAAGATCGCCCAGGATGCCGGCAAGGACGTCGTCGCGATCGAGTACGTGACCGGGGCGCAGAAGGTCGCCGATGTCCACGCCAAGGCCGAGGCGGCCGGGATGGGAAGCTACGTCGCCAAGCTCGATCTCATCGGCGTCGACACCGAGGGCGTTCTGCCCGGCCAGGTCATGCACGATGACGGCATCCTGCGCGATGACGGCCCCGGCGACGCGGCGGTCTTGCCCGAGCCGACACCGCCCATGCCACCCTCCGCCACGCCTCCCTCCGCCACGCCGCCGCCCCTCACGACGACGCCCCCCGGTGAGGACGGCACCGCCACGCCGGTCGGACCCAACCACCACGCCGGTGGGCAGCAGGGGCACGGGGACCCCGCGGGCAGTGATGCCCACCGCTCGCTCGCGAGCGAAGCCGGCACCGACAGCTTCGTGTTCGTAGAGGGGGCCCAGGGACTGCGGGATCCGGCCGCCGACCTGCGCGTCGAGGCCACGGCCATGATGGCCGGCGCCCCGGCGCCTCGACTGCACGAGACCGGCGATCCCGCGGACGGGACCGATCCCGGCGCGGGCATCGACGTCGCCCCGCATCAGGCCCCGCATGCGGGGCTGGCGCATCACGACATCCCGCTGTTCTGAGCGGGACGCCGCGCCTCAGCCCGCGTGGCCGGGAATCCGTGCCGGAAGCGCGGATACCGGCGGGGTGGTGCGCTTGGCCTTGGCCACCGCGATCGTGCCGCCGTCGAGGGTGACGAAGCGGATGCCTCCGCCCCGCAGGGTGTCGACCACGAGGCGGTAGCTGCGCCGGGCGACGTCCTGCGGTTCCAGCTCGATGCGCTTGATCGTCGAGATCGAGAGGCCGCTCTCCAGGGCGAGATCGGACATCGACCAGTTTAGCAGGGCTCGCGCGGCCCGGAGATGATCGGGCGTCAGGCTCCCGGTCGCGGCGATGTCACGCTCCACCGACAGCAGGGCCGACCTGCCGAGCTCCTCGCAGAGGGTCGAGAACACGATCTGGCCGAGACGCCTCTGCAATTCGTCCTCGAGGCCCGTCGGATCGGCGATGGCGATCGACGCGGGCGGCGCGTCCCCTGTGCCCGGACCGGCTCCCTTGGGGAAGACTCGCGGCGCGACGGTTCGGTCCCGATTCAAGTTTTCCAGCCAGGCAAGCGTGGGTTCAGTACAGGGCATCTGGCGACACGTGTGATGGCAACATCAGGAAAGGTTTGCAAAAGAGGAGCGGAACTATTGGCACTGTGCTGCAGCAACAGATACGACCGCGATCGCAGCTCCAGATCGATCAATTTCGCGCAAGACATTCGAATTCTACCCCGCAGCTCCATCGCGTTTTCGGCGTTCTCTTGCAGGCGAAACGACGCTGACTGAAATTCTATCAAATGACTGAAACTGTCAAACTTTCGCAAACATGATACGGTTGCGCGCGATCCCGATAGAAACGCCTGATCGCCGCTCCGATGGATGGTGAAGGCCGATCCGCAGCCGGCACCGGCGCCAAGCCGTTCCGGACGCCTCAGAGGGCACGGCCGGTGCGGCGGGTTTCCGTCGGCGTGCGGCCGTACTGGCGGCGATAGCGCTGGCCGAAGTCGCCCATATGCACGAAGCCCCAGGAGCGGGCGATGTCGGCGACGGACAGGGACGCCTTGGCGGGTGACATCAGGTCCTGATGGACCTGCGCCAGGCGCCGCTCGAGGATGACCTGGACCGGCGTGCGCCCCAGGTCCCGGCGGAACCGGTTCTGAAGCGAGCGCACGCTGATCCCCGCCACCGCCGCGATGTCGGCCAGGGTCAGGGCCCGCGAGAGATTCGCCTCGATGTAGTCGAGCGCCCGGCCGAGGCTGCGGGAGGGGATATCCTGCGCCTGGGACGGCGCGGGAGCGTCGCGTTGGGGCCAGGCCGACAGCAACTGGTAGCTCAGGACCTCCTTGAGGAGCTGAAAGGTCAGGTCGTCGTGGCACTCGATTGCCTGGATCTGCTCCTGAACCCGCCGCAGGGTGAGAAACAAGGCCATCATGGCGGGGGTCGCCACGGAGGCCGTGGGCGCGAGATCCGGCAGGGTGCCATCGCTGCGGCCCGTCAGGGCCGCATGGGCGGCCATCAGCACATCGACACTGAACGTTCCGCTGACCGCGCTGAACGCGCCGTAGGCCTGGACCTCCCGCAGGTCGTTGAAATTGACGAGGGTCGCATGGGTCGGAACGCCGTCGACGTCTCCGGATCGGCGCCGATAGATGATGTGGCCGCTCGTCACGAAGCGGATCGTGATCAGCTGTGCGTTGAACTTCGGTTTCGTCACGAAGCCGCTGGACGAGCGAGTCTCCCACAGGCTGAAGGCCTCGGTCTGACTGCCGGCGATGGCGATGTCGGGGATGGTCGAACGCAGGACGTCGAAACCGATCGCGAGTCCACCGCGATCGTTGCACAGCTGAAGTTGTCGCATCGAGGCGATGCTGGCAACGAACCGTCCCTGGGAGCGCCAGGTGACCGGCTCGGGACGCGTATGACCCGTCATGGCAACTTGCCCGCGATGCCCCCACCGTCCGACACGTCCTTCGGCGCGCTCTTGTCGGGATGCGTGCCAGGATGCGGCCCCTGTTAGGCGAGGTACTTCCGCCTACGCAAATAATTTGCGCGAAATCCACCCGAACGGTAAATCGCGCAGATCGTCCAACTCCGCCAAAACCAGTATCAACGCCAAAACCAAGAGTTGATAAATTTAAATTGTGAGTTGCAGATCGCTGGCATGACTGGCCCAAACGCGTCACGCGACGCTCCGCATCTGCCCGACGCACGGGTCCGGTCGCCCGACGACCAGTCCCAATCAATCTTGAGCGCAAAATGCGTGACCTCTGGAAATCCGACCCGAAAGAGAGCGAAGGTCAGGTCCCTCGCCGACGAGCCGCGCCATGCCCGCAACGCGCTTCACGATGCTGCCGACCCCCATCGGTCCGCTGGTCCTCGCCGGCCCGGACGAACGCCTCGCCTGCATCGGCCTTCCCCGCGGCAAGGGCGCGGTGATGCCGGGTCCGGACTGGCACCGGGACGACACCGCCTTCGCCCCGGCGCGCGCTCAGCTCGAAGCCTACTTCGACGGGCGCCTCATCCGCTTCGACCTCGCCCTCGCACCGCGCGGCACGCCCTTCCAGCACGCGGTCTGGCAGGCGCTTACCGAGATCCCGCCGGGGGAGACGATCAGCTACGGCGAACTCGCCCGCAGCATCGGCCGGCCGGGTGCCAGCCGCGCCGTGGGGGCAGCCAACGGCGCCAATCCTCTGCCCATCGTCGTGCCGTGCCACCGGGTCATCGGGGCCGGCGGCACCCTGACGGGCTTCGCCGGCGGCCTCGACATCAAGCGCTTCCTGCTGGCGCTGGAACGGGTCCCGGGCGCCGCGCCGGGCGGGCAGGCCAGCCTGTTCTGAGCCGGCCGCGACCGGACGGTCTCACGCCGACGGCGCGCGGGAACGGCCCCATTCCTGCCACGTCCCCGAATCGGCTCACAGCGCGTGCAACCCTGCGCTCGCCTTCGAGGCCTGAGCCAGGATGCGGTGCGGCTCCCGCATCCGATCTGGCCGCCCGTGCAGCTATCCTCGACGGTCGGGGCTCTCAGCGAGCTGGCGGCCACGACGTCGGCGCGGCGGAGCGCGTGATCCAGCGGAACGACGGCCGGCTCGGCGAGGCCGAACCGGCCGCGGTCCGGGCCTGACCGCCCGCTACTTCGGCAGGGCGTAGATGTTCACGTCGAGCTTCTCGTCGGCCTTGTCGTTCAAGTCCGTGACGTATTCCTCGATGAACTTGTCCTGCACGACGATGTCCTTGGCATCCAGGTAGGCGGTCAGGGTCTCGTAGGTGCCGTCGATCTCGTCGTAGGAGCCCTTGTGCGGGAAGCGCAGGGCGCGGCCGCTCGGCGTGGTGCCGAAGCGCAGGCCGTCGGCCTCGGCAGGCTTGGGGTCCGGCATCGCGGCGATCGGGATCATCGCGTCGTACTGGAAACCGTCGTCGTCGGTCTTGGCGAAGACCGCGATCGGCCGGCCCACGGCCTGGATGCCGGCCTTGGCGAGGTCGCCCTCGATGCGCTGGAACGCGGCCTTGAGGCTCGGCACCGCCTCCTCCCACTTCGTCCGCCCGGCGAGGATCGCTGCGGGCTTCGCGGGTAGCGAGACCTCGTCGACGTCGTTGGCGTCGCCGGGGGTGGCCACCAGGGTCTGCCGAGGTCCGGCCGTCGGCGTGGCGGAGGGCGCCGCTCCAGCCTGGGCCGGCACCGGGATGTCCGCCGTCCCGGGCGTCTTCGGATCGGGGTTGGTGGTGGTCGGCAGCGGGTTGGCCGCGGCCGGCGGCGTGACCGCCTGGGCCAGGGCCGGTTTCGCGGCGCAGACGGTCGACAGCGCGACGCACCCGGCGAGCACCGTGGCGAGCGGCTTGAGGCTGGAGCGGGTCAAGAAGCGGGGACGGGTCAAGGCGGTGGCTCCGGATCGGCGCGGGGCGCATCGAATCGCACACCCCTGGGCCCGTGCGGAGAAACTAGGCGCGATGCCTGCGGCCGGCGAGACGTCCCGGGTGCCGCGTCGCACGAAGCCGGCAAGGCGCGGCGCTTCTGCAACGCAGCCGCGGCGCCGGGCCCCGTGCGTGCGCGGTCGCTTTGGCCTATAGCCCCACCAGGGCCGGTCGCCCTCGTGGGGGTCCGTCGACCCGCGCGATCTCGAGCCCCCCGGACGCACGACACAGAGACAAGGCGGCATGAGCGAGCTTGCCCATCGACGGTTCCTGAAGATGCACGGAGCCGGAAACCAGATCGTGGTGCTGGACCTGCGCGGCACGCAGACGCAGGTCACGGCCAGGGAGGCGCGTGCCATCGCGGCCTATCCCCGGGCGCAGTTCGACCAGCTCATGGTGATCCACGATGCCCGTACGCCCGGCACCGACGCGTCCCTGAGGATCTACAACACCGACGGTTCGGAAGCCGGCGCCTGCGGCAACGGCACTCGCTGCGTCGCCTACGCGATGCTCGACGACCCCGCCATGGCCCGGCCGGCCGAGAGCGGGCAACTCCTCCTGGAGACCCGCGGCGGCCTGGTGGGTGTCAAGCGCGTCGCCGAGCGCTCCTTCACCGTCGACATGGGCCGCCCGAAGCTGGCCTGGGCCGAGATCCCGCTGGCCGAGCCGTTCCAGGACACCCGCCGGATCGAGCTGCAGATCGGTCCGATCGACGATCCGGTGCTGCATTCGCCCGGGGTCGTGAACATGGGCAACCCGCACGCGGTGTTCTTCGTGGATCGCGATCCCGACATCTACGACCTCGCCCGGATGGGCCCGATGCTGGAGAACCACCCGATCTTTCCGGACCGCGCCAACATCTCGGTCGCCCAGGTCCTGGGTCCGGACCGGATCAAGCTCCGGGTCTGGGAACGCGGCGCCGGATTGACGCTGGCCTGCGGCACCGCCGCCTGCGCCACGGTGGTGGCCGCTTCGCGCCTGCGCATGATCGGCCGGGGCGCCACGGTGAGCCTGCCCGGCGGCGACCTCGTCATCGAGTGGCGCGCCGACGACCACGTCCTGATGACCGGTCCGGTGGCGCTGGAATGGGACGGCAGCTTCCCGCCGGAGATCTTCTCCGCCGAAGACGCCGCCTGAGATGGCGGTCGAGACCCTGACCTTCGGCTGCCGCCTCAACACCGTCGAGTCCGAGGTCATGCGCGGGCATGCGGCGGCGGGGGCGGCCTCCGCGGACCTCGTCATCGTCAACACTTGCGCGGTGACCGCCGAGGCCGGGCGCCAGGCCCGCAAGGCCATCCGCAAGCTCGCCCGCGAACGCCCCGGCGCCGAGATCGTGGTCACCGGCTGCGGCGCCCAGGTCGAGACCGGCGCCTATGCGGCCATGCCGGAGGTGGCGCGCCTCGTCGGCAACGACGCCAAGGGCCGGGCCGAGACCTGGTCCCGTCCGGTCCGGCCGGAGGCGCGCAATGCCGTCGACGACATCATGACGGTGCGCCACGCCACGCCGACCCGGATCGCCGGAATCGCCGGGCACACCCGGGCCTTCGTGCCCGTCCAGAACGGCTGCGATCACCGTTGCACCTTCTGCATCATCCCCTTCGGGCGCGGAAACTCGCGATCCCTGCCCGTTTCGGATGTGGTCGATCAGGTCGCCCGCATCGTCGAGGCCGGCGGGCACGAGGTGGTGCTCACCGGGGTCGACCTGACCGCTTATGGCCGCGACCTCGACGCGACCCCGAGCTTGGGATACCTGATACAGACCCTCCTCGGGCAGGTGCCCGGCCTCGCCCGGCTGCGCCTCTCCTCCATCGATTCCATCGAGGCCGACGCGGCGCTGATGGCGGCGATCGCCGGCGAGGCGCGGCTGATGCCGCATTTCCATCTCTCCCTCCAGGCCGGCGACGACCTCATCCTGAAGCGGATGAAGCGGCGTCACGCCCGTACGGACGCGATCCGATTCTGCAACACGGTCAGAGCCTTGCGCCCCGGCGCCGTCTTCGGGGCCGACCTGATCGCGGGCTTCCCCACCGAGACCGAGGCGCAGTTCGCCCGCTCCCTCGACCTCGTGGCCGAGTGCGGCCTGACGCATCTCCACGTCTTCCCGTACTCCGCCCGGCCCGGCACCCCGGCGGCCCGGATGCCACCGGTGCCCGGCGACGTCATCCGGGATCGCGCCGCACGCCTGCGAGCCGCCGGCGACGCCGCTCTCGCGGCCCATCTCGCCGGCGAGGTGGGCCGGACCCGCCGGGTGCTCACGGAACGGGGCGGTCTCGGCCGCACGGACGCCTTCACGCCGGTCCGGCTCCCATCCGGGACACCGCCCGGGATCTTCGCCGACGTGACGATCGTCGGGCACGACGGCCGGGCTCTCATCGCCGCCGAAACGGATCGCAGCCGACCGGTCGACTAAGCGGAGTCCGGTCCCCGGAACCCGCACACGGCCAACCCCGCCTGCATGTGCCCCGGAGCCGGCGCTTCGACCCGGATCGGGGCCTTCTTCGGATAGAGCGGGAGCGTGAGCGCGCGGGCATGCAGCTGGAGGCCCGGGCCACCGCTGCGGGGGGCGGTGCCGTAGATCGGGTCGCCGAGGATGGGAAAGCCCATCGCGGCGCAGTGGACGCGCAGCTGATGCGTCCGCCCGGTGACCGGCGAGAGGGCGAGCCAGGTCAGGCCGCCGCCGCGCCCGAGGACCGCGAAGCGGGTGAGGGCGGCATCGCCCGCCGGGTCGACCTTCATCCACCAGGAGCGGGGATCGTCGGAGCGCCGCGCCAGGGACAGGGCGATCTCACCGGCCTCCGTCTCGGGCCCGCCCTCGACCAGGGCCCAGTAGGTCTTCTCGACCGTACCGCTTGCGGCGAAGAGCCTGTTCAGGCGGGCAAGGGCCTTGGCGTGGCGTCCGAGAGCGAGGCAGCCGGAAGTATCGCGATCCAGGCGATGGGCTGCCTCCGGCCGGCGGGGCAGACCGAAGCGCAGGGCGTCGAGATGGTCGGTGAGAGTGGCGCCGCCTTTCGGGCCGGGATGGACCGGCAAACCCGCCGGCTTGTCGATGACGAGCACAAGGGCATCGCGGTAGAGGAGGCGCGCGCCTATGTCTGTTACGAGGGCATCGGCTGGGGGCATGGCCCTGCGCTAACCATGCCGGGTCCGGGGAGCAAGCGGGAATGAGCGAAGACAAGAGGCCGGGCTGGCTGCTGCGCAAGATGTTCGGCACCAAGGAGGAGGAGCGGCCCGCTCCGGTGCCGGTTCAACCGCCGGATCCCAAACCGGCCCCAAAGTCCGTCGTCGAGCCGGTGGTCGAACCGGCTGCGCTGCCCGTCGACTCCCCCGCCTCGCTGTCCGAGGGCCAACCGGACTTCGCCACGGCCGCGACGGACGTCTCCCACGTCCCGCCACCACCCGGCGAGCCGGGTGAGGGGACACCGGACAAGAACGCGATCCCGGACGAACTCGAGGGCGCCGACCTCCAGCCCGTGGAAGGCGCCAAGGAGCGCCCGCCCGCCGGTACGGCCGGGGACGATCCCGCTCGGGGGGCCGAGCCCGCCGACACGACGAGCCAAGCCTTCGCGCCCGAGCCGGCACAGGCAGTTCCACGAGCGCCACTGCCCGAACCTGAGCCCGAGCCCGAAGTCTCGACTCAGATTTTCATGCCGGAGCCCGACGGGGCTTCCGAAGAGCCCAAGCGCGGCTGGTGGAGCCGCCTGACGGGGGGCATGAAGCGGACCTCGTCGGCCCTGACCGAGCGCGTCACCGGTCTGTTCACCAAGCGCAAGCTCGACGCCGACACCCTGGAGGAGCTCGAAGACGCCCTGATCCAGGCGGATTTCGGCATCGAAACCGCGACTCGGATTTCGGAGGCCGTAGGCAAAGGCCGCTACGAGAAGGGTATCTCTCCGGATGCCGTCCGCGAGATTCTGGCGGCGGAGGTGGAGCGCGCGCTCACCCCCGTGGCGATTCCCTTTCGCATCGATGCCTCGAAGAAGCCTTTCGTCATCTTGATGATCGGGGTCAACGGCGCGGGCAAGACCACCACCATCGGCAAGCTCGCGCTGAAGCTCAAGGCAGAAGGGCACTCCCTGATGCTGGCCGCCGGCGACACCTTCCGGGCTGCCGCGATCGAGCAACTCAAGGTCTGGGGCCAGCGCACGCAGACGCCGGTCATCGCCCGGGCGCAGGGCGCGGACGCGGCGGGCCTCGCCTTCGATGCCTACGAGGCGGCCAAGGCGCAGGGAACCGATGTGCTCCTCATCGACACGGCGGGCCGGCTGCAGAACAAGGCGGGCCTGATGGCGGAGCTGGAAAAGATTCTCCGGGTGATCCGCAAGATCGACCCGCAAGCGCCCCATGCGGTACTTCTCGTTCTCGACGCCACCGTGGGCCAGAACGCACTGAGCCAAGTCGAGCTGTTCTCGAAGGCCGCGAACGTAACCGGCCTCGTCATGACCAAGCTCGACGGCACGGCCCGCGGCGGCATCCTGGTGGCACTCGCCGCGAAGTTCGGCCTGCCGGTGCACTTTATCGGCGTCGGCGAGGGCGTCGAGGACCTAGAGCCTTTCGCGGCTCGAGATTTCGCCCGGGCTATCGCGGGCCTGGACGCCGGGTGACGCGGCGCTCGCCCTGAAGCGCCGTGTCGCGGTAAGCCGCCACCCGGAACCCTATATGACGGATACCATGCAGATCGAAGCCATCCCCCCGCGTCGCCATCTCCCTCCGCTCCTGAAGCTCGCCCTCGAGCTCGGGCCTTTGATGGTCTTCTTCTTCGGTAACGCCTACGCCGAACGCCTCGGCGTTCACCCGGATCAGAAGCTGTTCGTGGCGACGGGCGCCTTCATCGCCGCCACCCTGGCGGCCCTGGCGGTCCATTATGCGCTGATGCGGCGCCTGCCCATCATGCCCCTGGTTTCGGGCGTGGTGGTGGTCGTGTTCGGTGGCCTGACCCTGGCGCTGCAAGACAAGACCTTCATCATGATGAAGCCGACCATCGTGAACACGCTGTTCGGCCTCGTGCTGCTGGGTGGCCTCGCCTTCCGAAAGTCCCTGCTCTCTGTCGTGCTGGATTCGATGTTCGCCCTCACGGAGGATGGATGGCGCAAGTTGACCTTCCGCTGGGGGGTATTCTTCCTCTTCCTGGCGGTTATCAACGAGGTCGTCTGGCGAACTCAGACCGAGGATTTCTGGGTCAGCTTCAAGGTCTTCGGCATCATGCCGCTGACTATCGCCTTCGCGTTGGCCCAGACTCCGCTCCTCCTGCGCCATGAGCGCAAGGCGCCGGATACGGGTTCCGCCTGATATCGCGCGGAGCCGAC
This sequence comes from Methylobacterium sp. Leaf88, assembly GCF_001422795.1. Taxonomy (NCBI): domain Bacteria; kingdom Pseudomonadati; phylum Pseudomonadota; class Alphaproteobacteria; order Hyphomicrobiales; family Methylobacteriaceae; genus Methylobacterium; species Methylobacterium sp. Leaf88. Next base: position 53,778 of record NZ_LMMK01000004.1, read on the forward strand.
GGCGTTCCTCAGGCCTCGCCGAGGATACGGGCATACTCAGCCTCCGGAACGCCGTAGGACGCTCCGGCGACAGCCAGGAGGGCGGCACGATCACGGATTCCGATGCCGCCCCGGCGCATCTTCAGGGCACCGGCGAGTTCGAGCATGCGCAGCCCGGTCGTCACGCCTGCGCGCCGGACCCCGAGCATCAATGAAAGCGTCTCGTGCGTCAGGGGCAGATCCTCCCGGTCGGCTCTGTCGTGACACATCAGCAGCCAGCGAGCGAGGCGCTGCTCGATGGTGAAATGCGCATTGCAGAGACCGGCTTGCGCCAATTGCACGGCGTAGACCTGAGCGTAACGCAGAAAGTACGCCTGCAGCGCCCGGCTCTCGGCCAATGCCGTCCGGAACGCCTCAGCCTCGATCCGCAGGGTCCGACACGGTACCTGAACGAAGGCGGTGTGCGGCGCTCTGTCGACACCGTTGAGCAAGGCAATGCCGATCATACCCTCAGGCCCAACGATCCCGGCCTCCGATTGAACGCCGTCGGGCGTGTGCGCGATCACGGAGATCATGCCCGGCTCCGGAAAATGCACGGCCGCAATCGGCTCGCCAGGGACTTCGAGCACGGCCCCTTGCTCGAATGAGCAACGAACCAGCGATGGCTGGAGACGCTCGAACTCGAGCGGCAGCAACGCGCGAAGGAGGCGGTTACGAACTTCGGATTGCAGAATGATCGACGTCACAACCCCGACAATCAATAGGCGGGCGTGCGAACGCAAGGTCACCCGCAGCCCAGACTTACCTCGGGCGACGAAGCGGACATGCCATATCGAATCTGCATTGTGAAGAGAACAACAAGTTGTATTTCCATCCGTTATCAGACGAAGCACTTATCTAGAAAAATAGAGTGCTTCATCGAAAACGGGGATCACGAGTTACGTCACACATCAATATAGATTTAGTTGAAAATATATAGCCACAACCGACGGAGGCATGGTTCCATCCGTGATTGCCCTGTCAGCCGAGTCGGACATCGGGCGCGTCATTCACCGGTGATCGGCGCGGAATCCCTTCCTGTCTTCTCGATATTCTTACCCGTGGCTGCACCCACGACGGGACCCTCAGATGGCAGACCCAGGGGACCGGGGCTCCTCTACAAAGACACGCACTTCGCGGCGCCCTTCAACCCTCGTGTCGCGTGAGGACATCGAGGTGATTACCGAATGGAACCGCCACGACCCAGTACCTCCTGCGTATCCGGGATCAAGGTACATTGGTCCGTGATCTCCAGGGCGATGTCCGACTGGGCTTGCCTCAGGCAGGGGACCTCGTCGAACGGACTGCTCGCGACATTCGCAACCGCCAAAAGACATATGGTGATCCGAAAAATCAGGAAGCGCCGCAGCTTCGAAGTCACGGATCCATCCGGTTTGATCCTGCTCGCGATCGCGTTTTCGACCGTGCGATCGCGTACCGTTTGGGGCAGGCACAGACATGCCTGGCCCAAGAAATTGTACGGCATAGTACAGACGCCCTCCGGTGCAGTTCCTTCAGACCTGGATCCGGCTATGAGAGACGACTGTCCCCCTGTCCGAGCAGCAAGACGTTCGACGGCTGCTCTATCGAGCCGCTACGTTTCATGCCGGTGTCGTCACAGCGATACGTTCGAAATCACCTCCTCAGCATCCTCAGCCCCGATGATTATGAGGCGATCCAATCCGTTGCGGAAGGCGTGGCGCTGGGGCGCCGGGACATCCTGATCGCCGCCAACAAATCGATCACGCACGTCTATTTCCTTGAATCGGGCATCGCCTCGGAGGTTGCCGCTACACCCGAGGGCCGGCGGATTGAGGTGTGTATCACCGGTCCCGAAGGAATCGTCGGGGTCCCGCTACTGCTCGATGTCGACCGGACGCCCCACGAGACCTTCGTGCAGATCGAGGGGGACGCGGTGCGGGTCGAGGCCGCAGCATTCCGGCGTCTCGTTGAGGAACGGCGGATCCTCAGGCGGATCGTCGGGCATTATGCCTATGCGGCTCATCTACAAACCGCCGGAACCGCGCTTTCCAACGGCAGTCATACCCTGGAGGAACGCCTCGCCCGTTGACTCCTGATGTGCCACGATCGGGTGGACGGAGACGAGTTCCCCGTCACCCACGAGTTCCTCTCGACGATGCTCGGCGTGCGCCGCCCCGGCGTGACGACGGCGATCCATAGCCTTGAGGGGGCCGGCATGATCAAGGCTCGACGCTCGCATGTCCAAGTGCTGGACCGCGACAAACTCAAGGCCGCGGCAGGAGACAGCTACGGCGTGCCCGAGGCGGAGTATCGCCGCCTGATCCACGCGGGGCGCTGAGCACCCGCCGGGTCACCGCGGGACGGAGGCCGCCGATCCGATGGATCGGATCTTGTCGAGCACGCCGGCATAGCTCTCCGGGGTCAGAATTCCCACGAGCTTTTCGCGAATGATCCCATCCGGTCCGATGATGAAGGTCTCCGGCACTCCGTAGACGCCGAAATCGATCCCGGTCCGTCCCTCCGCATCGAGGCCCACGGCTCGGAATGGAACGCCGTTCCGGGTCAGGAAACGACGTCCGTTCTCCGGCGTGTCCTTGTAGTCGATGCCGACCAAGTGGACGCCCGGCTCGCGCGCCAATCGCATGAGCTGCGGATGCTCGATCTGGCAGGGAGCGCACCACGAAGCCCAGAAGTTGACCACCGTGACCTTGCCGAGAAGGTCGGCACGGGAGAGGCCGGGAACCGGCGCGCCCTGCGCAATCAGGCCCGGCATCGCCGGAAGGGTGAAGGCCGGCGCCGGCTTGCCGATCAGCGCAGAGGGAATGGCCGCGGGATCGGCGCCCGAGCGCAGGCGAAGAAAGAAGATTCCGGCAAGGACTGCGAAGGTGACGAGCGGCAGGATGACCAGAAGCGATCGCCGGACCGGTGCCGGAGTCTGCAGCGAGGGTTGGGGCGCGCTCATAAGCGGACTCCCGACCCGTCTATCACCTCGCCTTGCAGCCGATCCAGTTCCCGCTTCCGGGCGCGATGATCGCGCAAGGCATGCAGGATGAGCCCGCCAATCACCAGAGCGGTGAAGGCATAGGCGCCGAGGATGTAGCCGGCGTGGTGGCCAAGGGTCATGGGCGGGACTTCACGAGTGAGGTTTCCGGAGTGCCGGTCTCTTCGGCCCGCATCGACGCGGAGCTCACAGGCTTTGAACCACCCGACCGATCGGCGCCTGCCCCATCGGCTCCTGGCTGATCGACGCCCCACGTACGGACGACGGGCTGGCATCGAGGCGTTCGGCTTCGCGCAGGGTCAGGGCCCGAACGCGCCGGCGCAGGATCTCGGTGCGCATGGCATAGAGGTGCAAGGTGACCCCGAGGATCGTGAAGGCGAGGATCATCTCGAGCAGCGGGTAGAGCATGCTGGGATCGATGGACGATCCGCCCATGCGCATGATCGAGGCCGGTTGGTGCAGGGTCGACCACCAGTTCACCGAGAACTTGATGATCGGCAGGTTCACCGCGCCGACCAGGGTCAGGATGGCGATGGCACGCGCGGCCCGGTTCGGATCTTCGATCGTGCGCCACAGGGCGATGATCCCGCAATAGATCAGGAACAGCACGAGCATCGAGGTCAGGCGCGCATCCCAGACCCAATAGGTGCCCCACATGGGCTTGCCCCACAGCGACCCGGTCACGAGGCAGATGAGCGTGAACGCCGCTCCGATCGGCGCGGCGGCGCGCTGGGCGACGTCGGCCAGGGGGTGACGCCAGACGAGGGTTCCGATGGCCGAGATCGCCATGGCGCCGTAGAAGAAGACGCCGAGCCAGGCCGCCGGCACGTGGATGTACATGATCCGTACGGTCTCGCCCTGCTGGTAATCGGGCGGCACGACGAACCAGGTGAGATACAGACCGACCCCGAGGAGCAGGCCCGACAGCCCGGCGAGCCAGGGCATCACGGGCTGGGTCCAGCGCAGGAAGTGACCGGGATGGGCAAGGCGTGTCCACATGGTCTCGCCCTCTAGCGCAGGGTGCGGTGCAGCGGCAATGCGTGGGTTACGCGCAGGAGGCGCGGCCCGGTCACGTCCTCGGGTGGTCAGCCACTGGACTGGAAGCCTTCCAAAGGTGCCACCACGCGGCAGACGAGGCCGGTGGGGCGATAATCCAACTCGATCGTGCCGCCGACGGCGCCGACGAGGCCGCGCTCGATCAGTCGCGACCCGAATCCCTTGTGCGTCGGCGGTACGACCATCGGTCCGTCCGCTTCGGACCAGATCAGTCGAACGGTCGCTCCACCCGCGGTTGCGTCCCGGTCGAGGCTCCAGTGGAGTCTGACCCGCCCATCGGGAACCGAGAGCGCACCGTACTTGGCGGCGTTGGTCGCCAGCTCGTGCAGCATCAGCGCGAGGGCCAGGGCCGCCTTCGATCCGAGAAGCACTGGGGGCCCCGCGACGTCAAAGCGACCGGGTTGCCGATCGTCATGTATCGAGAGGGCGCCGCGCATCACCGCCTCCATCTCGGCGCTCTCGTGCACCCCGGCGAGCAGGATGTCGTGCGCCTTGCCGAGGGCGATGAGACGGGCGGCCAGGGCTTCCTTGGCCGCCTCGACGTCGGTGACGTTGCGCAGGGTCTGCGAGGCGATGGCCTGGACCATCGCGAGGGTGTTCTTGAGGCGGTGGCTCAATTCCCGGTTCAACGTGCGCTGCTGCTCGTCGGCTTCGACGCGGGTCAGTCCGCCCCAGGCGCGCTCCGCCACTTCGCGCGCGAACGTGATCTCGCCGGCACTCCAGTCGCGGGGATGGCGATCGAGGACGTAGAGAATGCCCACGAGGCGGCCGCGCCGGAGAACCGGCACCTTGATCACGGCGCGCATCCCGAGCCGGCCATAGCCCTCCGGGTCGTCGACGCGTTCGGGGGTTGCCGCGATATCGGCCACGCTGATGACGTCGCCGCGCCCCAGACGGTCGACGCTCGCGGCCAGGGTCGACCGAGATGCGGTCGGCAGGCCGACGGCGCAGGTCGGCTCCGCGTCCCCCTCGGCGGTCCAGTCCGGATTGAGCGACGCGATCTGGCCGCCGGGATCGACCTGGGCATAGCCCGCCCGGGCGACCCGGAGGGTCCGGCCCAGGCTCTCGGCCGTAGCGGAGACCACGTCGGCGTGGGTGTGCAGGTCGCGCAGGCGGTCGCCGAGGGCGATCAGCGCCTCGCGGCGGGCATCGGCCCGCTTCTCCTCCGTGATGTCCTCGATCATCGCAGTGGCGTGGACGTCGCCGCCCAGGCGCTGCGAGACCAGGTTGACCCGCGCCCAGATGATGCGCCCGTCCATGCGCCGGTAGCGCTTCTCCAGGCGGAGCTGCAGGGTCGCCCCGGTCGCGAGGCGCTCGTGCAGCGCCGCCCGGTCGTCGTCGTCCTCGGGCGGTGTCCAGCGGGCGAGGGAATGGCCGAGGATCTCGGATTCCGGCGCCCCCCAGATCTCGCAGAGCTTGGCGTTCACCGCGAGGGCGCGCACGGTCCGCGGATCGAACTGGACGATGCCGATATTGGCGCCCTGGAACACCGCGCGGAACTGGGCGCCGACGCGGTTGCGCTCGGTCAGATCGAGCATCGCGGCGATCATCCGCAGGGGGGCCCCGTCCGCGCCGCGGACCAGGGAGCCGCGGTCGAGGACCTCCGCGTACGTGCCGTCGGCGCGCCGGAACCGGTACTCCTGGCTCCAGGCCTCGACGCCGCCGGCGAGGGTCGCCTGGAGACCGGCCGCGACGCCGGGGCGATCGTGCGGGTGGATCTGGGCGAGCCACCAGGCGCTGGTCGGCACGACCTCCGACGGCGCCCAGCCGTAGGCGGTGGTCAGGGCGGCGTTCCACAGGACGGCCCCGGTGGCGAGGTCCCAGTCGCGGACGGCGTCGTTGGTGGCGCGCGCGGCGATCTCGGCCGCCCGCGCCTCGGTGACGTCCTGCACCGTGCCGACGAGGCGGGCGGGGCGGTCCTGGTCGACCACGCGTCGCGCCCGCGCCCGTATCCACAGAGGTCGTGTCGAGGTCGCGCGCCGGACCGTGCAGTCCAGCGTCCCGGACCCCGCCGGGTCGAGGGCGGCGCCGAATGCCCGGTCCAACGCGGCGCGATCCCCGGGGTCGAGGGCCGACAGGACGGTGTCCGCGTCGGCGACCGGCCCCGGCGACGCGAGGCCGAGCAGGCTCCGGAATCCGGCGTCGCCCCGGAGGGTCCGGGTGGCGGGGTCGTAGGCGAAGAGGCCGAGGCCCGCCGAGTCCGCGGCGAGGCGCAGGAGCGTCGCCGCGTCGGACGGGGCGAAGGGGGAATCGCCGGCGGGCTCGAAGACGGCTCCGCCCGCAGACGTCCCGTCCCCGGCGGCCGGGGGCGGCGCGTCCGGGGCCTGGCCGGGCTGCTGGTCTGCGGCGGGCTGCGTCATCGGGGGCGGGCGGAGGATCGAAGCTCTGCGGAGGGGAGGGTCAGGCCGATTCGGATATCGCGAGTTCGCGCGGCGCATCCGTCTCCCGCCGATCGGGGGGCGGCTCCACCGCCACGAGGGCGCCACCGGGCGCGTAGATCGCGCCGAGCACCGTTTCGTAGTGCCGCCGGACGACGCCGTGGCACTCGCAGGCGGCGGTCTCCGCCAGCACGCGGTGCGGATGGTGATGCGGCCGCGCCCGACCTCGATGAGGCCCTGCTGTTGCAGCGCCCGCAGGATCCGGGTGAGGTAGGTCCGCTGGACGCCCAGCATGGTGGCGAGCAATTCGTGGGTCACCGGCAGGACGTCGGTGCCGATGCGGTCCTGCAGGGTCAGGAGCCAGCGCAGGCAGCGCGACTCGATCGGGTGCAGGGCGTTGCACGCCACCGATTGTAGGACCTGGGCGAGCAGGCAGTCGGCGTAGCGGGTGAACAGGTTGCGCAGGGCCGGGGAAGACCGCTTGACCTCCTGGAGGCGCAGGGCGTCCAGGCGCAGGACCGGTCCGCCGATCTGCACAACGGCGTTCGTGGAGGCGGGCAGGAATCCGCTGCTGACGACGCCGCCCACGGCGCCCTCGCGTCCCACCGTGGCGACCTCGGCGCTGCGGCCGTCGCGCATGGCGACGATGAGGGTGACCACCGTCTGCCGGCACGGGAAGGCGATGGCGGTGACGTCGCTGCCGGCCTGGAACAGGGCTTCGCCGCGGTCCCGGGAGAGGCGATCGAGATGGGGGTCGAGAAGCGCGCGATCCTCGGGCCGGAGGCCGTCGAGGAGAAGGTTGCCCGTCGATGGATCGGAGGCCGGGCCCATGCAGTGCGCTGTGTTCACCGTCTGTCTCTCCGGCCTCTAGCGCAGCGCCGTCGCGTCCGTCTGTCTAGAAGTAGACCCTGGTGAGACAATTTTGTTGTTTTGATGGGAACCCGAAGAATGGGTGCTCCGAAACGGGTCGGGCGGAGAGGCCGACCGGGGCCAGGCGCGCCCATGGCGCCCGTCGCACCTCAGCGCGCCTGTCCGGCCTCGTCGCCCTCGCCGATGCAGTCGAGGGCCCGTTCCACGGCCGTCACGGCGTCGAGGAGGTTCTGGACCGTCCGCTCGACCTCGCGGGCCGGTCGTCCCATGGCGGCGGCCCGGGCGCTCACGAGCTCCAGCTGCTCCAGGAGCGCGAAGAGGTCGTCGGCGACGGCGACCACGTCGGTGACGACGACCGGCGGAGCGGCGGGGCGGCGGAGGAAGGGGACGACGTTGCTCATCGGCCCTATGTCTCGCGTGTTCCCGGCCAAAGCGCCAGCCTGCGCGGGCCCCGATTCCCCATCTTCACCCCCGAACCGCCGCTTCCTTGCGGAGGTGGTGAGCATTTTCGTGGCGCGGCGACATCAGTGCGGCAGGAACCGGCGACGATTCGTTAGCCTTGCGCTTGACGGGCGCGGGGCCCGGGCAGCACCACAGGCGCTGCTTTCGCCACAGGACCCGCCCCGATGCGCCTCGCTTCCCTCGCCCTCGCCGCCACCCTCCTGGGCGGCCTCTGCGCCTGCAACACCGACAGCCCGAGCGGGCGCAGCGGTCTCTCCGACGCCTTCGACACCAGCAACTATCGCCAGTCCAACGACACCAACGGCACCCAGACCCGCCGCGACGTCAACCGCCAGTACACCCAGCCGTCGATGCCCTCGATCGCCAGCCGCGGCAACTGAGCGGGCGGCGCCCCCCCCGGGGCGTGCTCCTTTCCCCGGTGAGGGACGGGGGCATCGCGGTGGCGCCCTCCACCGCGCGGGGGACCGGAGCGGCGTGGCCCGACGCCGTCCAGCCGGGGTGATCGCAAGGACCGGTTCGCGCGCCGGAACGGTTGCCGTCGCCCACCCTCTTCCCGGGGCCGCGCAGCGGAGCCCGGAACCGAAGGGGCGCGCCTCTGGCGACCCGGAATGACGGTGGGCCCTCACCGGCGGTCACCTCGCCCGGAAGCCGGAAAGGGCCAGCGTCGCCCGACGCACGGCCTGGACGCAGGGCGCGTCCCTCTCCCCCCTCGCGGGGAGAGGTTCGGCATGGGCGTGCTGGGGTGCCCCTCAGGCCGAGGAGGCCGGGGTCAAAACCCAATCCGCGCGACCCTGCGAAGGGCTGCCGCAAGTGGTTTGCGGACCCTGACCTTTCGTCCTGAAGCGGATGTTCCGCCTCCGACCAACAATGGCCATAGCGAGCGGTTTCCCTAATCCCCTGAAGCGGTCATTCGCTTTGCTCACACCGGCGCGCCTCGGTGCGACACTGCTACCCTCAGGCCTTGGTCAATTTTTGTTCAGTGGCATTTCCGCTGGCGCAGAGAATACAACAAAGACGTGTTTGGAGTGACCGAGGGCTCCGGCGGTCCTTCGAAGCCCGGAGTTCCTTCTTGCCAACTTCCCCCGAGAAGCCGAAGACCTACGGCCCAAAGACGCCGGTCAGCGGCAGTGGCCCTTCGGGCGTAATCGACCAGCATCACGACATCTTCTTCGCGGCCGTCGAAACGACGCGCATGCCGATGATCGTTACGGACCCGCACCAGGCCGACAATCCCATCATCTTCGTCAACCGCGCTTTCGAGCGCATGACAGGCTACACCCGGGACGAACTTATCGGCACGAACTGCCGCTTCCTCCAAGGGCCTGAGACCGACCGAGAGGTGGTCACCGAACTGCGTGTCGCCATTGCGGAGCAGCGCGAGTTCTCCACGGAGATCATCAATTACCGCAAGGACGGGTCTTCGTTCTGGAACGCGCTGTTCGTCTCGCCGGTCTTCAACCGAGCCGGCGACCTCGTATACTTCTTCGGCTCGCAGCTCGACGTTTCGCGCCGCCGCGACGCAGAGGAGAGTCTACACCAAGCACAGAAGATGGAGAGCCTGGGGCAGCTTACCGGCGGGATCGCGCATGACTTCAACAACCTCCTACAAGTGATCTCCGGTCACAACGAGGTCATGCTGGCGCTGATCGACCACCCGACCATCGATGTCGGCCGATTGCGGCGGGCGGGCGAGGCGGTGCGCGACGCCTCGGAACGCGCCGCCAAGCTGACCCACCAGCTTCTGGCCTTCTCGCGCAAGCAGCGATTGGAGGGGCGCCTCCTCAACCTCAACGGCCTCGTCCAAAGCATGAGCGAGATGGCCGAGCGTACCCTGGGGGACGACGTCACCCTGAAGCAGTCCCTCGCATCCGATCTCTGGAACACCCGCATCGACCCGACCCAGGCCGAGGTCGCCTTGCTGAACGTCTTGCTGAACGCCCGCGATGCGATGCCGGGCGGAGGGTCCGTCACGGTCAAGACCGAAAACCTCCTCATCGAGGACGAGGATACGGCGCTCTTCAAGACGGTCGGCCCTGGGGCCTACGTGGTGGTATCCGTCACCGATACGGGTAGCGGTATGCCGGCCGAGATCCTGAACCGAGTGATGGAGCCGTTCTTCACCACCAAGGGCGAAGGCAAGGGCACAGGCCTAGGCCTCGCGATGGTCTACGGTTTCGCCAAGCAATCGGGCGGCTCGGTCAAGATCTACTCTGAGGTGGGGCACGGCACCACGGTGCGCCTACTCTTTCCAGCAAGCGACCAGAAGATCGAGGACGAGCGCAGGGCCTCGCAGCGCGCCGCCGACCGGCACGGGACCGAAACGGTACTCGTGGTCGACGACCGACCGGACGTGGCGGAGACGGCGGGAATGATCCTGGAGGATTTCGGCTACAAAGTCATCGTGGCCGACGGCCCCCGCGCGGCGATTGAGTTCCTCGACGGCGAGCGCCGGATCGATCTCCTCTTCACCGATCTCATCATGCCGGGTGGGATGAACGGCGTGATGCTGGCCCGCGCCGCACGCGAGCGACAGCCTAAGATCAAGGTGCTGCTCACTACGGGCTACGCGGAGGCATCCATCGAACGCTCGGATGCGGGTGGCACGGATTTCGAGATCATCAATAAGCCCTATAAACGGCTGGAACTCGCGCGCCGCGTGCGGCGGGTCATCGATGGCCCGACCGGCGTAGGTTGAGCTGTCATTCCCCCGGCTTCCGGCCCTGATCGATACGTCCGCCTCGCCCAGGATCTATCCGATCGCAGCCGGGCAGAAATTCACCCGTCCCGGCCGTAGGGCGCTGCTCAACCGTGCAGCCCGCAAGCGGCGGTTCCGGGCTTCTGCAAAGGGTCGGGTGCAGCCCCTCGCGGGGCCAAGCCGATGGGGTTTTCGACCCGAGCGGCGCCGCCCCCACCCTCAGTTCTTCGCCAGCGCGTCCGCGAAGGCGATCATGCGGTTGCGGGCGTAGGTCGGCAGGCCGGCGCTGATCGAGGTGCCGGTGTTGAAGGACGAGTTGCCCATCAGCACCTGGGCCGGCAGCAGGTTCTTGAGCACCGGCACGCGGGCATATTCCTGCTTGCGGTCGAGGACGTCGCCCTTGATCGCAAGCGCCACGTAGGTGGTCACCACGGTCTTGGCCGGATCGCCCGGCATGGGCTGGAACACCGCCAGGAACTTGCCGAAGCGCAGGATCTGGTTGACCCAGAAGATCGTCTGCTCCAGCCCGCCCGTCACCGGCGTGTCGAGCTTGGTGAGGTTGCCCAGCGCCGCGATCTCCGCCGGGGGCAGGGTGCGCAATTCGCTCTGGAACGAGACGAACTCGGCGATCTTCTTCGAGGCCCCGTCCTCCAGCCGGTTGGCGAGCTTCACGCCCAGCGGCAGCTTGCCTTCGAGGTCGTAGCGCGATTCGATGCAGGTGGTGCCGACCTCGCACCAGGGCCGGTCGGGGCGCTTGGCGAAGGCGGCCGCCGGGTCCTTGTTCGGCGTCGCGTCGGCCGGGTTCAGGGCCTTGTGCTTGATGACCGGGTCCATCTTGGCGACGAAGCCGAGGGTGGCGTAGGCGGCGAGGTCGATGCTCTCCGGGGCCTTGGCCACCACGAAGCGCCCCTGCGCCACGTAGACCTTCAGGGTCTCGTGCCGGCGCTTGGCGACGCCGTTCAGGGTCTGCACGTAATCGGGCTCGACATAGCCCGGATGCGGCGCCAGGGCCGCCCGCTCGCCGGGGCGCAGCTTACCCCAGTCGAGATAGGGCACGAGGCCGTTCTCGGGCTTGGCCGGATCGTCGCGATGGTCGGTGAACAGGATGGTGCCGGGCTTCAGCCCGGCGACGCCGGCCGCCTCGATGGCGGGCACGTCCTTGATCCGCTCCGAGACCGCCGGGCTTGCGGGCGGCTGGAGCTTGATGCCCTCCTGGGCGAGGGCCGGGCGGACGGCGCCCCCCGTCAGGGCGAGGGCGAGGAGAAGGGTTGCCGGAAGCGGTCTGTGCACGTCGGGGCCTCGGAGGTCGGCAAGAGGAGGTCGGCAAAGGGGGTCGGCAAAGGGGGTCGAGGAGAGGGGGTCGAGGAGAGGGGGTCGGGGCCGTGCCCCGGGCGGAGCGCCCTCAGAAGCGCGGCTCGTCGCCGAACAGGTAGTCGGGATCGCGGCGGCGCTGGCGCGGCCGGATCTCCTCCTCGTCGCCGAAGGGCGAGCGCTGCGTGCCCGGCCAGGGCTGGTAGGTCTCGGACTGGGCCCGGCGGTTGCGCCGCTCGCCGTAGGGATCGAGGAGGTCGCTCTCGGGCTGGGCCCGGCGCCGATCGTCGTCCGGCTGGCCCCGCAGGCCGCCGAACAGGCCCCCGGCCAGGTCGGGGGCGTCGTCCTCGGCGCCGAGGTCGCCGTCCTCGGGATCGGGCCGCATGGCGGTCCGGGTCTCGCGGGGCAGCAGCTTGTACTGGGTGTCGGCCATGCGGCCGTCCTTGATCCGGAAATGCTCCAGGACGCCGCCGCCGTCGACGCGCTGGCCGCTGCGCGGATCGATGCTGGCCTCGAGGAGGTCCTGGCGCGCCTCCGGGGAGGGCGGGGCCAGGGACGTGCGCGGCACGCCGTTGGCCCAGGCCGCCTGGAGGATGGTGCCGGCGATGGGCACCGCGAGGTGGCCGCCCGTCTGCCCGCGCCCGAGGGTTCGGCGGGTGCCGTCGGCATTGTCGTAGCCGACCCAGACCACGATGGTGATCTCGTTGGTGAAGCCGGCGAACCAGGCGTCGTTCTCGTTCTCCGAGGTACCGGTCTTGCCCGCGATCGACGACGAGAACCGGGCGAGCGCCGCGGCCGTGCCGTGATTCGTCACCCCCTGCAGCATGGTCTTGAGCTGGTAGAACGCCACCCGGTCGGCCGAACCGATCCGGGTCGGGGCCCGGGCCTCGCGGGTGTAGAGGGTCTTGCCGTCGCGCTCGACCGACTCCAGGGCGTAGGGCGCGGGCCGCGCGCCCTCGTTGGCCACCGCGGCGTAGAACGCGGCGAGGTCCACCATCCGCACGGGCTGCGCGCCGAGCACGAAGGGATAGTAGCGCTCGCACTCGGCGTAGATCTGCGCCTCCAGGGCGAGGTCGCAGACCTTCTGCAGGCTGGCCGGCGCCTTGTCGGCGATGCCGCCCTGGAGCAGGCGGGCGGTGACGAGGTTCTTGGAGAATTCCAGGCCCCGGCGCAGGGTCGTGGCCCCGGCCCCCGTGCCCTCGTAGTTCTTGGGCGACCAGGAATCGCCGACGCCGCCGATGGGCGGCAGGGTGATGGCGGAATCCAGCACCAGGGTGTTGGGCTGCAGGCCGGCATTGAGCGCGGCGAGATAGGTGAGGGGCTTCAGGGTCGAGCCCGGCTGGCGCACGGTCTGGGTGACGCGGTTGAGCTGGCTCACCGGATAGGAGAAGCCGCCCGCCATGGCGAGGATGCGCCCGGTCCGGTTCTCCAGCACCAGGGCGGCGCCCTGGACGCTCGGCCGGACCCGCAGGTCGGCGCGCGGCGCCTTCGCGTTCGGATCGCGCAGCTTGACCCGCACCACGTCGTAGGGCTGGAGCTTTCCGCGCGCCGGGCCGGGCTCGAGGCTGGCGGTGCGGCCGTCGGCGAGGCCGACCTTCGCGGTGCCGCCGCGCCCGGTATCCAGGACCACGGCCAGAGGCCAGTGCACGTCGTAGAGGACGGGCCGGGCGGTCTCCAGCGCCCGCTGCCAGGCCGGCTTGGGGCGCTCGACCTTGGGCGCGGCCTGCTCCGCCGCCTTCTCGGCGGCGGCGGCGGCCTTGCGCTCCGCCTTCGTCTTCGGGGCCGGCTTCGGAGCCGGGGCAGCGACCGGCTTGACCGGATCGCCCGTGAGGAGGGGGACGCCCAGGGGCGAGGCCTCGGCGGCGGGGATCGCGGCCTCGAGCTTGCGCACGGCCTCGGCGAGGTTGAGCTCCGGCCCCTCGTAGCGGGCGCGCCCGGTGGCGCGCTCGTAGGTGGAGAGGCCCTCCTGCAGGGCGGTCTCGGTGGCGGTCTGCAAGCCGGCGTTGATCGTGGAGCGCACCACGTGGCTGGCGGCGGTGAGGGAGTCGGCGCCCGCGAAGGTGCGCACCTCCCGGGCCAGGTGGTCGACGAAGTAGAAGCCGGAATCGCGCCGGACCGCGTCGATCGGCTTCAGGCCGAGGGGCGCGTTGGCGGCCTCGCCGAGCTGCGCCTCGGTGATGACGCCCTCCTCCTTCATGCGCGCCAGCACGTAGGCCCGGCGCTCGCGCGCCCGGTCGGGGTACTTGTCGGGGCTGTAGAAGTTCGGGCCCTTGGGCATGCCGGCCAGCAGCGCGGCCTCCGTCACGGTGAGCTGGCCCACCGATTTGCCGAAATAGCTGCGCGCGGCCATCTCGATGCCGTAGGCGCCGCGGCCGAGATAGATGCCGTTGAGGTAGAGCTCCAGGATCTGCGGCTTGCCCAGGATGTGCTCCAGGCGGGAGGCCACGATCATCTCGCGGATCTTGCGCTCGTAGGTGACGTCGTCGCCGACCGAGAGGTTCTTGACCACCTGCTGGGTGATGGTGGAGCCGCCGGCCGGGCGGCCCGGGGAGGCAAGGTTGCCGATGAAGGCGCGGATCACCCCGCGCTCGTCGATGCCCCGGTGGGTCTCGAAGCGCTTGTCCTCCGCCGCCACGAAGGCTTTCTGCACCATCGTGGGCACCTCGGCGATCGGCACGCTGAGGCGCCGGCCATTGGCCTCAAAGGCCTCGGCGTAGCGCTTGCCCGATCCGTCGAGGATCAGGGACGCGCCGGGGAGCTTGCGCTCCTTCAGGGCCTCGGCCGAGGGCAGGTCGGCCACCGCCTTGTTGTAGAAGGCGATGACCTCGGCCGCGTCGAAGGGCGAGTCCTTGGGGGTCTCGCCCTTGCAGAACTGGCGGTAGCTGACGTTGAGCTCGCCGATGTCGAGGCCGTGCAGGATCTTGGGGGCGCTCGCGCCCGCCACCGCGCTGGGGTCCTCCATGGCGGTGGAGATCAGCTCGTCGAGGTTGATGTCCTCGATGTCGAAGGCCTTGCGCATGTGGGCGCAGCCGTCGCGCAGGATCTGCACCACCTGGGCCTTGTCGGCCACGGGATCGAACTGCGTCTTCACCGCATCCGGCCGCGTCGTGACCTGACTGAGCGTCAGCGCCGTGGCGAACAGCTTGATCAGGATGATGTTCATGCGGGCCGGGATACCGGGAGTGGGGTCGTGGCGCGGAGGGCCGCACGGTCATAGCCGAGACCGCGCGCCGGAGCGTGGCAGATGCGCTGCACAAGGCGGCTGATTTAAGGACGGGACGGCCACGCTCGGGGCGTTCCGCACTGGCCAAGCTCACGGCAACGCTCACGGCAACGCTCACGGCAACGCTTTCCCGCGGGCCCGCGTTGTGGCCCGGGGCGCCCGCTCCCGGGGATGACGGCATGATCAAGGACCTCTGGTACAAGAACGCCATCGTCTACTGCCTCTCGGTCCGGACCTTCCTCGACGGCAACGGCGACGGCATCGGCGACTTCGCCGGGCTGGAGCGCCGGCTCGACTACCTGCAGGGCATCGGCATCACGGCGATCTGGCTGATGCCGTTCCAGCCCTCGCCCAAGCGCGACGGCGGCTACGACATCTCCGACTATTACGGCGTCGATCCGGATTACGGCTCGCTCGGCGACTTCGTCGCCTTCACCCACGCGGCCAAGCAGCGGGGCCTGCGCGTCCTGATCGACCTCGTGGTCAACCACACCTCGGACCAGCATCCCTGGTTCCAGTCCGCCCGCTCCGACCCGGATTCGCCCTACCGGGACTGGTACGTCTGGTCGAAGACCCGGCCGCCCCACGCCGACGAGGGCATGGTCTTTCCCGGCGTCCAGACCACCACCTGGACCCGCGACGCCAAGGCAGGGGCCTACTACTTCCACCGCTTCATGCCGTTCCAGCCGGACCTCAACACCGCCCATCCGGCGGTGCGGGCCGAGATCCAGAAGATCATGGGCTTCTGGATCCAGCTCGGGGTCTCGGGCTTCCGCATGGACGCGGTGCCGTTCGTCATCGCCAAGAAGGGGCCGGAGGTCACGGGCGAGCCCGACGAGCAGTTCGACATGCTGCGCGACTTCCGCGAGTTCCTGCAGTGGCGCCAGGGCGACGCCATCATCCTGGGCGAGGCCAACATCCTGCCCAAGAAGGACCTCGCCTATTTCGGCGACGACGCCGACCGGCTCCACATGCTGTTCAACTTCCCCGTCAACCAGGCCCTGTTCTACGGCCTCGCGGCCGGCGACGGGCGCCCCCTGGCCAAGGCCATGCGCAAGACCTGGAACCGGCCCGATTCCGCCCAGTGGGCGGTGTTCCTGCGCAACCACGACGAGCTCGACCTCGGGCGGCTCACCGAGGCCCAGCGCCAGGCGGTGTTTTCCGCCTTCGGGCCCGAGAAGGGCATGCAGCTCTACGACCGGGGCATCCGGCGGCGCCTCGCCCCGATGCTCGGAGGCGACCAGCAGCGCATCGAGCTCGCCTATTCGCTGATGTTCACCCTGCCGGGCACACCCGTGCTGCGCTACGGCGACGAGATCGGCATGGGCGACGACCTCTCGCTCAAGGAGCGCGAATGCGCCCGCACGCCGATGCAGTGGAGCGGCGAGGCCCAGGGCGGCTTCACCAAGAGCGAGACCCCGACCCTGCCGGTGATCGACCAGGGCGCCTACGGCTTCGACCACGTCAACGTGGCCAGCCAGCGCCACGACCGCGGCTCCCTCCTGAACTGGATGGAGAGCGTGATCCGCACCCGCAAGGAGGTGCCGGAGATCGGCTGGGGCGACTTCACCGTGATCGAGACGGCCTCGCCGGCGATCCTGGCGATCCGCTACGACTGGGAGGGCAATTCCGTGCTCTGCGTGCACAACCTCGCGGGCACGCCGATGGAGATCGCACTCTCGGCCGGAATCGCGAGGCCGGAGGGCCACCTCCTCGTCGACCTCCTCACCGGCCGCCGCTGCGAAGCGGACGCGGAGGGCCGCCACTGCCTGATGATGGAGCGCTACGGCTACCACTGGTTCCGCGTCGGCGGCCTCGACGCCCCGCTGAAGCGGCGGGTGGGGTAGGCCAGCCGCCCCGGCGCCGGGACGGCGGCCCTGCTGGGAGCAGGACCGCCGCGGCGTTCACGCCCGAACCCCGAACCGGATCAGCAATCCGGAAGATCGTCCAGGTTGTTCCGGGTGGTGGTATCCCGATCCGTGCGCAGGTACTTGCCGTTCGGCCCCTGGACGACCCGGATCTCGGTCCGTCCGTTTGTCCAGGGCACGTGATAGCTGTGCAGCCCGAGTTCGATGTCGTTGATGGCGTCCTGCTTCCGGCGCGGCGACCACGCGTCGCCATCGTTGCACAACGCCGTGATGTCGCCTTCAGCGTTCTTTCCGGTCTTCCTGACCGCACGATCAGCCATGGTGTCCGCGTCCTTCCGTTGGCAGCCCGATGGGGCATGCGAACTTCAGGTAATTTGTTTCATCAGAAATGCAACCTGAGAGAAACTTTTCGCGGGGCGCGGGCCGATGTATCCTCGCGCGACCGCACAGGAGATCGGCCATGGCCCGCATCCGCACCCATCCCGGCGAGATCCTCGTGGAGGCGTACCTGACGCCGCTCGCCCTGTCGGCCCGGCAGTTCGCGGCGGAGATCGGCGTGCCGCCCAACCGGGTCTCCGAAATCATCCGGGGCCGGCGCGGCATCACCGCCGACACCGCGATCCGGCTCGGCGTCCGCTTCGGAACCACGCCGCAATTCTGGCTCAACCTCCAGAACGCCCACGACCTGTCGAAGGCGCGGGCGACGGTGGATGATTCCGGCGTCCGCCCCCGCGCGGCCGAGCCTGCCGCGGCGTCCTAGGGGGCGCCCGCCCCGCTACTTGTTGCGCCCCAGCAGGACCAGCCAGCCGATCCCGATCACGCAGACCATGGCGCCCACGGTGATGAAGGCCGGCGTGCCGAGGTCCATGAAGCGGGGGGCGAGCTGCGTGGCGAAGGCGGCGACGATGAGCGCCACCGCGATGCGGGCGGCGGCGCGCTCGATGCCGCGGGTGAGCTTCTCGATGCCCTTGAGCTCGATCTCGACGGTGACGCGGCCCTGCTTCAGGCGCACCAGCATGAGGTGGATCAGGGTCGGCAGCTCGGAGGCCGCGCCGAACAGGCCGGCGCCCACCGCCTCGACCTTGCGGGTCAGGCCCTTGATCGAGAACTGCGAGGCGAGCTTGCGCCGCACGGTCGGCCCGGCGGCCGAGAACAGGTCGAAGCCGGGGTCGAGCTGGCGCATCACCCCGTCGGCGGTCACCAGCCCCTTGAACAGGATGGCCAGATCCGTGGGCATGGCGAGGTCGTTCTCGCGGGCCATGGTCATGAAGTCGGTGAGCAGCGCCCCGAAATCCAGGGAGGCGCCGGTGTGGCGGGCGACGAAGGCCTGCGACGAGGCCTCGAGCTTGGTGAGGTCCGGGTTGCTCGAGCCGCTCCAGTCGAGGAGCACGGCCATCAGCCCGTCGGAATCCTCCTTGAGCATGGCGCCGATCAGCATCAGGAGCTGGGTGCGGCGGCGCTGCGAGAGGCGCCCGATGATGCCGAAATCGATGAAGCCGATCCGGTTGTCCGGCATGATCAGCATGTTGCCGGGATGCGGGTCGGCGTGGAACACGCCCTCGATCAGGGCCATCTGCAGGAAGGCGTCGGTGCCCTTCTGGGCGAGCAGCACCTTGTCGTAGCCGGCGGCGTCCAGGCGGGCATGGTCGTTGGGCGGGATGCCGTGCACGAATTCCTGCACCAGCACCCGCTCGGAGGTCCATTCCCAGTGGATCTTGGGCACCACGATGTCGTCGCGGTCGGCAAAGATCGCCGCGATGGTCTCGCAGTTGCGCGCCTCGTTGATGAGGTCGAGCTCGCCGTAGAGGCCGCTGGCCAGGTGGCGCATCTGCTCCTGGGGCTGGTAGCGCCCGAATTCCGGCCACTCGTCCACGACGATGCGGGTGGCGTGGCCCATCAGGCGCAGGTCCGCCTCGATGGTCTTGCGCAGGCCCGGGCGCAGCACCTTCACCACCACCTCCTCGCCGGTCTGCAGGCGGGCGCGGTAGACCTGGGCGATGGAGGCGGCGGCGAGCGGCGTGGTGTCGAACTCGGCGAAGATCTCCGAGGCCGGGCCGCCGAGGTCCTCCTCGAGCTGGGGCCGGATGCGCTCCCACGGGATCGGCGAGACCTGGCTGTGGAGCTTCTCCAGCTCCTCGGTCCATTCCGGGGTCAGGAGGTCGGGCCGGCTCGCCAGGATCTGGCCGAGCTTCACGAAGGTCGGCCCCAGGGTCTCGATGGCGCGCCGCACCCGCTGGGGCTGCGACAGGCGGGCGATGTCCACCTGCGGCGTCCGGCGCTTGGCGAGGCGCGCCACCTGGGCGAGGCCGAGGCGCTCCACCACCTTGGTGACGCCGAAGCCGATGAGGACGGACGCGATCTCCCCGAGGCGCTGCCGGTCCCGTGCGGCGACGAAGGCGGTTTTCAGCATGTGCGCAAGGGGCCCGGATGGGGGAGGGGGACGGTGGCTCGCTCGGCGAGGCGTGCGGCCGGACCGTGGTTAAGGCTCCGTTAGGCCCGTGGCGAGGCCGAAGTTTGACCATGGGGCCGCGACATGGGGGCCGCGACATGGGGGCCGCGACACGGGAACGGCGACCGGGGAGCCGCGCGGCGGGGGACGCGGCGGGCGCGGCGGATTCGCGCCCGCACCGATCTCGGGCTAGACAGGCCGCCACCGGCGCCGCTGCGGCGCCCGCCCTCACGTCCACCCCGCGCTCCGGCGGCGCCGACCCCCGCGCCGCCGCGGCGCCATCGCGCGAGACCCCTGATGCCAGGCACGCCCCGCGCCGGAATTATTCCGGTGACCCCCTTCCAGCAGAACTGCACCCTGATCTGGTCGGACGAGACCAAGGTCGGCGCCGTGGTCGATCCGGGCGGCGACCTCGACCGGATCGAGGCGGCGATCGCCGCCCAGGGCATCGCCATCGAGAAGATCCTGCTCACCCACGGGCACATCGACCACGCCGGCGGCGCGGCCGAGCTGCGCGACCGGCTCGGCGTGCCGATCGAGGGGCCGCACGAGGCCGACCGCTACCTCCTCGACAGCCTGCCGGAGACGGGCGCCAATTACGGCCTCGACGGGGCCCGGGCGGTGACGCCGGACCGCTGGCTGGGCGACGGCGACGTGGTCGAGGTCGGCGGCCTGGCCTTCGACATCCTGCACGCCCCCGGCCACTCCCCCGGCAGCGTGGTGTTCATGAGCCGCGACGCGCGCTTCGCCCTCGTGGGCGACGTGGTGTTCAAGGGCTCGGTCGGCCGCACCGACCTGCCCGGCGGCAACCACGAGCAGCTCATCCGGGCCATCAAGGACAAGGTCCTGCCGCTGGGCGACGACGTCGCCTTCATCCCCGGCCACGGCCCCACCAGCACGCTCGGCGAGGAGCGCGTGTCGAACCCGTTCCTGCAGGATTGAGGCCGGCCGGGCCCCGTCGGCCGGATCCCGGCGGGGCCTTGACGGGGGGTTAACGCGAACGGGGCATCGTGGTCGCGATTCCGGGGGTCCACGGGCCCGAAAACGATGCATTCCCAGTGGGAAATGCTTATATTGCGCGGGTCAAGAAGAAATGCAGGCGGCGGGGGCCCGGCCTGGGCCGGCAAGTCCGGCCTGAATGCCCGCCTGCCCGAGGAAGTTCATGTCCGACAGTTCCCATAACCTCGCCGCCGATGCCTACGGCGCGGAATCCATCCGGGTCCTCAAGGGCCTCGACGCGGTGCGCAAGCGCCCCGGCATGTATATCGGCGACACCGACGACGGCTCGGGCCTGCACCACATGGTCTACGAGGTGGTCGACAACGCCATCGACGAGGCGCTCGCGGGCCACGCGGACCTCGTCACCGTCACGCTGAACGCCGACGGCTCCGTCACGGTCTCCGACAACGGCCGCGGCATCCCCACCGACATCCACAAGGAGGAGGGGGTCTCGGCGGCCGAGGTCATCATGACCCAGCTGCACGCGGGCGGAAAGTTCGACCAGAACTCCTACAAGGTCTCCGGCGGCCTGCACGGCGTCGGCGTCTCGGTGGTCAACGCCCTCTCGCAATGGCTGCGCCTGCGCATCTGGCGGGGCGGCCGCGAGCACGCGATGGAGTTCCGCCACGGCGACGCGGTCTCGCCGCTGATCGTCGTCGGCGACGGCAACGGCCGGCGCGGCACCGAGGTGTCGTTCCTGCCCTCCACCGACACCTTCACGATGATCGAGTTCGACTACGCGACCCTGGAGAAGCGCCTGCGCGAGCTCGCCTTCCTGAATTCCGGCGTGCGCATCGTCCTCACCGACGCCCGCCACGCCGAGCACAAGCGCGAGGAGCTGTACTACGAGGGCGGCATCGAGGCCTTCGTGCGCTACCTCGACCGCTCGCGCAAACCCATCGAGGGCATGCAGAAGCCCGTCATGGTGCGGGCCGAGCGCGACAACATCCGCGTCGAGGTCGCGCTCTGGTGGAACGACTCGTTCAACGAGACCGTGCTGCCCTTCACCAACAACATCCCGCAGCGCGACGGCGGCACCCACATGGCGGGCTTCCGCGCCGCCCTCACCCGGCAGATCACCGGCTATTCGGAATCGTCCGGCATCGCCAAGCGCGAAAAGATCTCGCTGACCGGCGAGGATTGCCGCGAGGGCCTCACCGCCGTGATCTCGGTGCAGGTGCCGGACCCGAAATTCTCCTCGCAGACCAAGGACAAGCTGGTCTCCTCCGAGGTGCGCCCGGCCGTGGAGAACGTCCTCAATGAGGGGCTCTCGAACTGGCTCGAGGAGAACCCGGCGCTGGCCCGCTCGGTGATGGCCAAGGTCATCATGGCGGCCTCCGCCCGCGAGGCGGCTCGCAAGGCCCGCGAGACCGTGACCCGCAAGGGCGTCCTCGACATCGCCTCGCTGCCCGGCAAGCTCGCCGATTGCCAGGAGCGCGATCCCTCGAAGTGCGAGATCCTGCTGGTGGAGGGCGATTCCGCCGGCGGCTCGGCCAAGCAGGGCCGCGACCGCACCTTCCAGGCCGTTCTCCCGCTGCGCGGAAAAATCCTCAACGTGGAGCGGGTGCGGGCCGACCGGATGCTGTCCTCGGCCGAGATTGGCACCCTGATCACCGCGCTCGGCGCCGGTATCGGCCGCTCGTCCACGGACCGCGAGGGCTTCAACCCCGACAAGCTGCGCTACCACCGCATCATCATCATGACGGATGCCGACGTGGACGGCTCGCACATCCGCACCCTGCTGCTGACGTTCTTCTTCCGGCAAATGCCGGAGGTGATCGAGCGCGGGCACCTCTACATCGCCCAGCCGCCCCTCTACAAAGCCGCCAAGGGCAAGTCGGCGCTCTACCTCAAGGACGAGCGGGCGCTGGAGGACTACCTCATCGATGCCGGCGTCGAGGGCGCCGTGCTGCGGCTGGCCTCCGGCACCGAGTTCGGCGGCCCGCAGCTGAAGTCCCTGGTCGAGGAGGCCCGCCAGTTCCGCGGGCTGATGCAGGCGCTCCACACCCGCTACGACCGCGCCGTGGTCGAGCAGGCCCTGATCGCCGGCGCCTTCCGGGCCAATGTCGACGAGAACGCGGCCGAGGCCGAGGTGCTGGCCGAGGAGGTCGCCCGGCGCATGGACCGGATCGCCGACGACATCGAGCGTGGCTGGGAGGGCGCCGTCTCGGAGGGCGGCTACGTCTTGAGCCGGACCCTGCGCGGCGTGCGCCAGGTGGCGACCCTCGACGCCTCGCTGCTGGCCTCGCAGGAGGCGCGCCGCCTCGCCGACCGGGCGGAGGCCCTGCGCGAGATCTACGACCAGCCCGTCACCTACGCGCGCAAGGGCGACGAGACCACCCTGCACGGGCCCGTCGGCCTGTTCGAGGCGGTGATGGCCTTCGGCCGCAAGGGGCTGCAGCTCCAGCGCTACAAGGGCCTCGGCGAGATGACCGCCCAGCAGCTCTGGGAAACCACCCTCGACCGCGACGTGCGCT
Organism: Methylobacterium sp. Leaf88; assembly: GCF_001422795.1. NCBI lineage: Bacteria > Pseudomonadati > Pseudomonadota > Alphaproteobacteria > Hyphomicrobiales > Methylobacteriaceae > Methylobacterium > Methylobacterium sp. Leaf88. Next base: position 76,567 of record NZ_LMMK01000004.1, read on the forward strand.
CGCTCCTCCAGGTCAAGGTCAAGGACACCCAGGACGCCGACGACCTGTTCGTGAAGCTGATGGGCGACGTGGTCGAACCCCGCCGCGAGTTCATCCAGGACAACGCCCTCAGCGTCGCCAACCTCGACGTCTGAGGCGGGTCGGGTTCGGGCCTGAACCGCCCCCTCGTGGCCGTCGAACCCCATCGGGCTTCGGCGGCCAACAGGGAGCCCCTGACCTTGCGACGGATCGCGTCGCCTCGGCCGCTTCGCCTCGGCCGCGCGAGACACGGTGGCCTGCCCCGATGCGGCCTGCCCGATGACCCGTTCGAACCGGGAGGGGGTCGGTGAACGCGGCTCGGCCGAGACGGCCCTCGTCATACGACCTTGAGGAGCCATCGCAGGGGCAGGGCGACCGCCGTGAGGCAGGCGATGCCGCCGGCCCACAGGGCCCCGAACCAACCGAGGCGGCGCATCCAGCGGGGGATGGTCATGGTCCGCCTCCCTAATGGTAGCCGGGCGCGCCGGCGGTGACCTTACCCCGGAACAACCAGTAGACGTAGGCGGTGTAGCCGAGCACCATCGGCAGGAGCACGACCGTTCCGACGAGAAGGAAGCGCTGGCTGCTCGGGTGCGTGGCCGCGTCCCAGATCGTCACCGAGGGCGGCACGATCATCGGGAACAGGCTGATGGCGAGCCCGACATAGGACAGCAGGAACAGGCCGAGCCCGCACAGGAAGGGCATGACCTCCTCGCGCCGGTCGAGGGCGTCGCGCAGGCGCCAGCCCAGGAGGCCGACGAGAAGCGGGACGGGGGCGACGAAGGCCATCGCCGGAAAGGTCAGCCAACGACCGCGGAAGGCGGGGCTAAGGAACGGCATCGCCAGGGACACGACGGCGATGGCGGCGACGGTCGCCCAGCCGAAGGCCCGGGCGAGGCGATAGGCCCGGAGCTGGAGCTCACCCTCGGTCTTCCAGATCAGCCAGCCCGCCCCGAGCAGCCCGTAACCGGCGACCAGCGCGAGCCCGGTGAACAGGGAAAACGGCGACAGCCAGTCCCACCAGCCTCCAGCATAGGCCCGCCCCTCGACGCGGACGCCCTGCACCAGGGCGCCGAGGCAGATGCCCTGGCAGAAGGCGGCGACGAGGCTCCCGGCCGAGAAGGCGCCGTCCCACGCGGTCCGGGAGAGACGCGTGACGGTCCGGAACCGCATCTCGAACGCGACGCCGCGGAACACCAGGGCGAGCAGCATCAGCGTCAGCGGGATGTAGAGGGCCGGCAGCAGCGTGGCGTAGGCCAGCGGGAACACGGCGAACAGGCCGCCCCCGCCGAGGATCAGCCAGGTCTCGTTGCCGTCCCAGACCGGGGCGACGGTGTTCACCATCACGTCCCGGTCGGCCTTCTCCCGGATCGCCGGGAACAGGATGCCGACCCCGAGGTCGAAGCCGTCCATGACCACGTAGAGGAAGATGGCGGTGGCGATGAGGAGCGCCCAGACGAGGGTGAGATCGAGGGTCATGGGGACTACTCCGCGGGCTGGAGGGCGGGACGGCGCGCGCCCGCGTGGGGCGCGTCGAGGGCCGGTGCCGGGGTGATGCCGGCCGTTCGCACCGGCACGCCGGTCGGCGGTCCGGATTCGTGGACCTGCGGGGTCTGGTTGAAGAGGTGCAGCAGGTACCAGATGCCCGCCCCGAACACCGCGAGGTAGACCACCGCGAAGGCCGCGAGGGAGGCGGCGACGGCGGGCGCGGCGATCGGCGAGACGCTGTCGGCGGTGCGGAGCAGGCCGTAGACCGTGAAGGGCTGGCGCCCCGTCTCGGTGACGGTCCAGCCGGCGGTGACGGCGATCAGCCCCGACGGTCCCATGGCGACCGCGAAGCGCTGGAACCAGACGGTCTCGTAGAGCCGGCCCTTCCAGCGCAGCCAGAGCGAGACGAACCCGAGGGCGATCATCAGGAGGCCGAGACCGACCATGATGCGGAACGACCAGAACACCAGCGGCAGGTTGGTCGGCCAGGTCGCGCGGGGCATGTCCTTGAGCCCCTTCACGGTGCCGTTCAGGTCGTGCGTGAGGTAGAGGCTCGCCAGGCCCGGGATGCCGAGGGCGCCCCGTGTCTCGCCGGCCTCGGCGTCGGGCCATCCCAGGACCAGGGCGGGGGCCCGGCTTTGGGTCTCGAAGTGCCCTTCCATCGCCGCGACCTTGGCGGGCTGGTGCTGGTAGGTGTTGGCGCCGTGCACGTCGCCGATGACCAGTTGCGCCGGCGCGACGAGCGCGGCCATCCACATCGCCATGGAGAACATCACCCGGGCACGGGGATTCCGGCCGTCGCGCAGGAGATGCCACGCAGCGACCGCGCCCACGATCATCGCCGTGGTCAGGTAGGCGCCGGTCACCGTATGGGCGAAGCGGTAGGGGAAGGAGGGGTTGAAGACGATGGCCCACCAATCGGCCGGGGCGAACCGGCCGTCGGCCCCCAGCACGTGGCCCGTGGGGGTCTGCATCCAGGAATTGGCCGAGAGGATCCAGAAGGCCGAGGTCAGGGTGCCGAAGGCGACGAGGCAGGTCGCCAGGAAGTGCAGGCGCGGGCCGACCCGCTCCAATCCGAACAGCATGACGCCGAGGAAGCCGGCCTCGAGGAAGAAGGCCGTGAGCACCTCGTAGCCGAGGAGCGGCCCCAGGATCGGCGCGGTGCGGTCGGCGAAGACCGACCAGTTGGTGCCGAACTGGTAGGACATCACCAGGCCCGACACGACGCCCATGGCGAAGGCGACGGCGAAGACCTTGAGCCAGTAGCGGTAGACATCGAGGTAGACGGCCTTGCCGGTGGCCAGCCAGCGGCCCTCCAGGACGGCCAGGAAACTCGCTAGGCCGATGGTGAAGGCCGGGAATAGGAAGTGCCACACGACGGTCAGGGCGAACTGGGTGCGGGCCAGGTCCACCGCGCTCGGCAGGGTCAGGGAAGGCATCGGGATCTCCGGGCGTCCGGGCGATGCGCCCGGATCCATCCGCCCGACGATGGCGGGGGGCCGACGCCGCGACCTTGCGCTGGATCAAGGCAGCGAAAACTCTTCCCGGCGGGCGATGCGGGATCGGCGCGGCGACGCAGCGCTCGCCGTCGCGAGGCTTGGGCCCTCTCCGTCGACGCAACGGGCGCCTGTTGATCCAGCGCAAGGCTTCCCGGTCGACACGGGCGCACCCCGAAGGCCCCCGACAGCTGGAAGCGACCCTGAGAATGACGACCGCGGCCGTTGACCCCAGGACTTCGCGCGCGCCGGCGGGCCTCGGCTGGCTGACGGGCCTGCGCGGAGGGCTGGCCGTCCTTCCGCTCGCCGGCCTCTGCGCCGGCCTGTCCGCCGAGGCGCTCGGTCGCCCGGACATCGCGGCCTGGGCGTGGACGCTTCCGACGCTGGCGGTCCTCGCCGTCCTCGCGCTCCAGGTCGTGACCAGCCTGGCGCGCGGCGACGTCGGGCTCGACCTCGTCGCCCTGCTGTCGATGGGCGGCGCGCTCGCCCTGTCGCAGCCGCTGGCCGGCGTCGTCATCGCCCTCATGTATGCCGGTGGCCAATCCCTGGAAGCCTACGCCTCCGGACGCGCCGGGCGGGCCATGACGGCGCTGCTCGCCCGGCAGCCACGCTCCGCCCTCCGCGAGGACTCGAGCGGCGTGAGGGAAGTCCCCATCGAGACCCTGGCCCCGGGCGACCGCATCCTCGTGCGCGTCGGCGACGTCCTGCCGGTGGACGGCCGCGTCGCCGCGGGCCGGGCCATCCTCGATCAGGCGACGCTCACCGGCGAGGCCCTGCCGGTCACGTTCGAAGCGAACGCGTCCGTGCTGAGCGGCACAGTCAATGTCGGGGCGCCCTTCACGCTCCTGGCCGAGCGCCGGGCCGCCGAGAGCACCTATGCGGGGATCGTCCGGCTCGTCGAGGCCGCCCGAACCCAGAAGGCGCCGATGGCGCGCCTCGCCGACCGCTACGGCCTGGCCTTCCTCGGCCTGACCCTGATGCTGGCCGGGGGCGCCTGGGCTGCCACGGGCGATCCCTTGCGGGCCCTCGCGGTGCTGGTCGTCGCCACGCCCTGCCCGCTCATCCTCGCGGTGCCCGTCGCCCTGATCTCCGGTCTGTCGCGGGCGGCCGGCATCGGCGTCATCATCAAGGGCGGCGGCGCCCTGGAGAAGCTGGCGCGGGTGCGCGTCCTGGTGGTCGACAAGACCGGGACGCTGACCCACGGGACGGCGCGGCTGACGGCCGTGGATCGCCTCGGTCCCGTCGCGGAGCAGGATGTCCTGAGGCTGGCCGCCTCCCTCGACCAAGCCTCCGGCCATCCGACGGCCCGTGCCCTGGTCGATGCGGCCCTCGCCCGCGGCCTTACGCTGACGCAGCCGACGCAGGTGGCCGAAGTCCCGGGCGAGGGCGTGTCGGGCCTCGTCGCGGGGCGGCCCGTGAGGGTCGGCGGACCCCGCACGATGCGGGCGCACGGCATCCCCTTCCCGGAGACGGACGCCGTCCGGAACGCGGATGCCGTGGCCGCGACGGTGCTGGTGGCCGTGGACGGCAGGCCCGCCGCGATCCTGAGCTTCGCCGACCCGGTACGAACGGATGGCGGACGGACGCTCGCGGACCTGCGCCGCTGCGGCATCCGGCGCGTGGTGCTCGCGACCGGAGACCGGCGCAGCGTCGCGCAGGCGCTGATCGCGGGCCTGCCCATCGATGCCCTGGCGGCCGATCTCGATCCTGCGGGGAAGACGCAGGTCGTGGCGCGCGAACGGGGGCAGGGGTTGGTGATGATGGTGGGGGACGGCGTCAACGACGCGCCCGCCCTGGCGGCCGCCGATCTCGGGGTCGCGCTCGGCGCCAGGGGCGCGGCCGCGGCGGCCGAGGCGGCGGACGTCGTCCTGCTGGTCGACAGCCTCGCGCCGCTTCCGGATGCGATCCGCATCGCCCGGCGGGCCCGGGCCATCGCGCTCCAGAGCGTGCTGGTCGGCCTCGGCCTGTCGCTCGCCGGCATGGTCGCGGCGGCCCTCGGCTACCTGACGCCGCTGCGGGGCGCCCTGTTGCAGGAGGTCATCGACGTCGCCGTCATCCTCAACGCCATGCGGGCGCTCGGTGGTCCGATGACCGCCCCGGCATCCGATGCCGACGAATCCGCGCGCCCGGCCCAGCGGCCTCGTGCCGTCCCTTGAGATGGATCAAGGCCGGCGGAGCCGGGCCGAGCCAGATTGCCCTTCCGCCGGGCTCGGCGGCTTGGGGAGGCGGCCGTGGGTTACGCGCACATCCTGGTATCCGTGGACCTGGATCGCGGTTCCGCCGACCGCGTCCGGCTCGCCGCCGGCCTGGCGCGGCGCTTCGCGGCCGACCTGACCGGCGTGGCGGCCCGGCCGATCCCCGGACCGTCCGCATTCGCCAACATGCAGGCGGACGGGATCCTGCGCGCGGCCGAGGAACGCCGATCGCGCGACGAGGCCGCCCGGGTCCGGGACCTGTTCCTGCGCCATGCCCGCGAGGGCCTCCGCACCGACTGGCGGTTCACCGAGGGACATCCCACGGCCAACCTCGCCCGGGAGGCCCGCGCGGCGGATCTCGTGGTGGTCGGGCGCCATGGCCCGGCCGATGCCGTGCCGGGCGCGATGACGGTGCTGCCCGGCCCGTTGCTGATGGAGGCGGGACGTCCGGTCCTGATCGTTCCCCCGGGGATCGAGCACCTGGGCGCCGACCGCATCGTCGTCGCCTGGAAGGACACCCTCGAGGCCCGGCGGGCCGTCACGGCGGCGCTGCCTTTCCTGCGACAGGCGGACCACGTCTACCTCGTCTCGGTCGGACAGGAGACGCAATTCCAGGGAATCGAGGAGGTGGCGGCCCACCTGTCGCGCCACGACGTGAATGCCACCACCCATGCCCTGTTCGGAAGCCGGTCGGTCGAAGCCGACGAGATCCTGCGCTTCGCACGCCGGGAATACGCCGACCTGATCGTCCTGGGAGCCTATGGACATTCGCGCCTTCGGGAATGGATCTTCGGCGGCATGACCCACGACATCCTGCAGACGGCACCCGTCTGCTGCCTGATGAGCCACTGATGCGCCGCGCGCTCGTCCTCGCATCGGTCGCGCTGTTCGGGCTCGTCGCGCCCCCCGCCACGGCCCGTGACGGATCGGCCTCACGCGGCAAGGCGTTGGCCCGCGCGACCTGCGCGCGATGCCATGGCATCGGCTCTCGGGGAGTCAGCCCGATGCCCGAGGCGCCGGCGTTTCGAACGCTCGCCCGCCGCTTTCCCATCGATGATCTCGCCGACATCCTGGTCGAGGGTGTCGAGCGACGTCACCCGGCCATGCCCGCGTTCCAGCTCGATCCCTCCGATGCCGACGACCTCACCGCGTATCTGAAGTACCTGAGGCGATGACAGTCCTCCCCGGGATGGCGATCCGGCCGGTGGACGAAGACGAAGGTCGAAGAAGCCCATGGAGCGATCCTTTCTCTACGTCAGTCGCAGGCAGGCGACGGAAGCGGACATCCGGGACATCGTGGACGCCGCGCATGTCAGGAACGTTCGGCTGAACGTCACCGGCGCGCTGATCGCGACCGACGGACGCTTCGCCCAGATCCTGGAAGGCTCGCGCGCCGCCATCGACGAACTGATGGAGAGCATCCGCCGCGACCGGCGGCATACGCAAGTCCACGTGGTGCAGGACCGAGACGCCCCGCGGCGTGACTTCGCCGACTGGTCGATCGCCTATTCGGGCGGGTCTCTCTTCGTCGACGGTTTGATCGGCGCCCTCGCGACGGGCTCGCGGCCGGAACCCGACCGCCACCATCTGCGACGGCTCCTGGCGTTCATGCGGGAGTTTGCGCGCGCCCCCCGGTGAAGGCCCCGCGCCGCTTCGAAGGGGTCTCGCCACAGCCCCCGGCATCCGTCACGGCGCGCGGGTCGTTTTCGTCCCAAGGCGCCTCCCGCGCCACGGCGGGATCGCGGACGGGACGGGGTGTTGGGCCGTGCGACCCGGACGGCCGCAACGGGAACGCGGTATCGGCGGCTCGGTCTCGTGACCGAACCTCCCCTCGTCAGTGCGCGAGGAGCAGGGGGGCCGGGCTGCTTCTCAGGAGGGCGCGCGTGACGCCACCGAAGAAGAACTCGCGGACGCGGGAATGGCCGTACGCCCCCATCACGATCATGTCGGCGTGAAACATCGTCGCCTGGTTGCGAAGCGTCTCCGCGGTGTCCCCCACCACCGGGACGTCGACGACGCTGACGGTCACGCCGTGGCGCGCGAGGTGAGGCGCGAACTCGGCACCCGGAACCGATGTGTAGAGTTCTTCTGTGCCGGCGACGCAGACGATCTCGACGGCGTCCGCCGCGCAGAGGAACGGCATCGCGTCGTTGGCCGCCCGCGCCGCCTGCGCACTGCCGTCCCAGGCCACGATGATCTTCCGACCGGTGAAGGCGTCGTGTCCCGGCGGCACTGCGATGACCGGACGACCACTCGCGAGGAGGGCTTTCTCGATCACCTCGCGATCCAGATCGTAGGTCCGCGGTCCCGCATCCAGGACGGTCAGGTCATGCAGGCTGGCCTGAGCCACCAGCCGACCGACGACGTCCGGGTAAGGCAGGCTCGGCGTCTGCGTCGTGCAGAGCACGCCCGCCTGCGCCGCGTCCCCGGCCGCACGGTCCGCGACGGAACGGGCCATCGCATCGAGGCGCCGGTCGATGCGCGCGACCCCATCGTCGTCGAGATCGAAACTGCCGAGCCAGGCATCGTCGCCCGAGAGGCACCACGAGGCGGATTGGACCGTGAGGTGGGCGCCGGCGGCTTTCGCGAGCGTCAGGCCGTAACCGATGGCGCTCGAGGGTTCCTCGTACGCGGTCTCGACGGTCGTGCCGACGAGGATGTCGCGAATGGCCGCGAGCGGGGATGAGGGGGGCTTCGCCATGGGGCGTCTCCAAGTTCTGCTGGGTCCCGTGTTCGTCCCGTCGCGACCCAGCCGCCTTGATCCACCTCAAACGCCCCCTTCGCCACAAGATGCTTAGCCGCGGCCAGCAGTTGCGCGGTATCCATCGACTATCTTCAGTGATAGAAACCGCATCAATCGCCGGCCATTGATCTGCGGGCCATGATGTTGGCCGAAGATGTTGCTGTTCGTGGAAGCGTCCATCACGTGACATCCTTGAACGGACTGGTTGCAGAGATTGTTCTTTGGAGCCCTGGAATAGCCAGCGCCGAAGGGGGCGAACGATGACGAACCCCATCGGCTCGATGTCCCTCGGCCATCTGGGCGACGGCACGCTGACCGTCGACGAACTCCGGCAGACCCTGGACGACGTGGGCGTCTGCATCTGGTCTCTGGATATCCCGACCGGCCGCGTCACGGTCTCGCCGACCTGCGCCCGGCTCTTCGGCGTTCCGCCGGAGCGACTGACCACCTTCACGGCCTCCCAGGCCCTGGTGCACCCCGATGACCGCCAGGCGCGGGCCGATGCCATCCAGGGGGCCCTGCGGGATGGCGGGAGCTACGAGGTCGACTACCGGGTCGTGCGGCCGGACGGTCAGGTCTGCTGGCTGCGCTCGTGCGGGCAGGTGAACCGCGACGCAGATGGCCGACCGGTGCGTCACCGGGGCGTCGTCCTCAGCATCCACGAACAGAAGAAGGCCGAGGCGGACCTGCGCGCCCGCGAGGCGCACCTGCGCTCGATCCTCGACACGGTGCCCGAGGCGATGGTCGTCATCGACGAGGGCGGCCTCATCACCTCCTTCAGCACGGCGGCCGAGCGCCTCTTCGGATACGCGGCCGCCGAGACCATCGGGCGCAACGTCCGGATGCTGATGCCGGAGCCGATGCGCGGCGAGCACGATGGCTATCTCGACCACTACCGCCGAACCCGGGAGCGCCGCATCATCGGCATCCATCGGGTCGTGACGGGCCAGCGGGCGGACGGCACGACCTTCCCGATGGAGCTCGCCATCGGTGAGATGCGCTCGGGCGAGCAGGTCTTCTTCACCGGCTTCATCAACGACCTGACCGAGCATCAGAGGATCCAGGCACGGCTGCAGGAACTGCAATCCGAACTCGTCCACATCTCGCGCCTGAGCGCCATGGGCGAGATGGCATCCACCCTGGCCCACGAGCTGAACCAGCCGCTCGGCGCCATCGCCAACTACACCAAGGGCTGCCGTCGCCTGCTCGCGAACCCGGGTCCCGAAGCCATTGCCAAGACCATCGAGGTTCTCGACAAGACCGCCGAGCAGGCCCTGCGGGCCGGGCAGATCATCCGCCGTCTGAGGGAGTTCGTCACCCGCGGCGAGACCGAACGCCGCCTCGAGTCGGTCTCGCGGCTGATCGAGGAGGCGGGCGCCCTGGCCCTGGTCGGCGCCCGGGAGCAGGGCCTCGTCGCCCGCCTCCGCGTGGCCCCCGGCCTGAAGGCCGTTCTGGCGGACCGGGTGCAGGTCCAGCAGGTCCTGGTCAACCTGATGCGCAACGCGCGCGAGGCCATGCAGCACAGCGAACGGCGCGAACTGGCCGTCGACGCCCATGCGCTCTCCGCCGAGGCGGTCGAGATCACGGTGGCGGACACCGGCCCCGGCATCGCGGACGAGGTCGCCGACAGGCTGTTCCAGCCCTTCGTGACCACGAAGGCCAGCGGGATGGGCGTCGGCCTCTCGATCTGCCGCACCATCATCGAGGCGCATGGCGGCCGCCTCACGGTCGAGCGCAACGCGGCCGGCGGGGCGACGTTTCGCCTGACCCTGGCGACCGCCCCGGAGGGAGATGCCATCCATGGCCCATAGCCTCGTGCACGTGGTCGACGATGACCCGGCGATGCGGGATTCGGTCGGCTTCCTGCTCGACACCGCGGGCTTCGAGATCGCGCTCTACGAGGCCGCGACGGACCTCCTCGACACGCTGGTCAAGCCGGCCCGCGGGTGCGTCCTGACCGACATCCGCATGCCCGGCGTCGACGGGCTCGAGCTGCTGCGCCGCCTGCGGGCCTGCGGCCATACCCTCCCCGTGGTGGTGATGACGGGGCACGGGGACGTGCAGCTCGCGGTGGAGGCGATGAAGCTCGGGGCCTGCGACTTCATCGAGAAGCCGTTCGACGACGAAGCGTTGGTGCAGGCGCTGCGCTCCGCCCTGAACCGGGGCGGAGCGGCCAAGGTCGTCGATCCCACCCTCGACGAGTTCGTCCGTCGGGTCGGCACCCTGAGCGACCGCGAGCGTCAGGTGATGGACCAACTCGTCGCGGGCGGCTCCAGCAAGGACATCGGCCGCACCCTCGACATCAGCCCGCGGACCGTCGAGATCTACAGGGCCAAGCTCATGGCCAAGACCCAGGCGGCCAGCCTGCAGGAGCTGGTGCGATGGTCCGTGCTGGCCGGCCTGGCCTGACGCGGCTGCGAGGCCCGGCAAGGACGGAACGCGTGGGGGAGCCGCCGGTCCTGGCGCAACGGGCGCCCGACAGCGCGGAGGGGCGGTGAGGGCGCCGGCCGCTCACGGCCTGCAACGATCCGGCTCGGGCCCCTCGCCGCCCCAGGGACGGGAGTAGCGAGCCGACAGGGTCTCGCAGGGATGATGAAACAGGTAATATCCGAACGCGGCACTGGCCTCGCGCGCCGGTGCGGGTTGGAAGCCGAACGGCAGGCTTCCGGTCTCGCGGACCTCGGCGCCGAAGTTCCAGCCCTGGGCCCCGACGAAGGACGGGATCGACAGGTCCTCGCGGACGGCGCAACACAGCCCCGGCGCATGCCGGTGCTGGAAGATGCGGTAGATCTGGGGGCGGCATGGTCTGCCCGGCATCGGAGCCCGTCCTGCCAACAGCGCTTCAGGGTCTCGGGAGAAGCCCGCCGGAGCCATTGGCCGGTCGGCGGACGCCCGTGTCACGCCGCCTTGGCGAAGGCGGTCTCCGTGACGTCGTGCGACAGGGTCGTCGCCTCCTGCCGGTCGTCGGTCAGGCCCCGGGTCACGAACGCCGCCTGGAGCGCGACGACCTCCTGGAGCGAGCCGCACCGCGCCAGCCCGACGAGGTGGTCCGCCTGGGCCTGAAGGCGACGGCCCGTGAAGCGCATCGTCTCGGCCGCGAGACGCAACGGCACGTCGACGGCGAGGGTGCGCCAGGCGGCCAAGCCAGCCCCCATCGCCTCGGCGGCGTCCTTGGGGTCATGGGCATGCAGGTGCGGCGTGTGTCCGGAACGCATCGCGATCTCCTTGTCTGGCGAAGGGGCGCAGGGTGCGCCGGCCCACGGCAAAGACCTTGACCCAAATCAAACATCGAGGGATGCATCGTCGTTCTGGAGATCAAGCGACGGCTTTACCAATCTTCGGCAGTTCTCCTGCTGCCGGGACCGGACCTCTGTTGATTTGGGTCAAGGCCGCAGACCCGTCGCGCGACGATCGTCCTCGCGTGGAAGCGACGGGACGTCCGTCGCTCGGCGTCCGGTCGGCCCCGACTCCCGGGCGCCTTGCTCGCGAGGAGAAGTCGATGCGCACCATCGAGAACCGAGCCGAGGACGCGGTCTTGAACGGCCTCAACGTCTTTCTGGGCATTACCCTGTTCCTGGCCCCCTGGTACCTGGAGCTGGGCAGCGAAACGGTCGCAGCGCGAAATGCCTTCATCTGCGGCGCCGCGATCGCCGTCATCGCCATGCTTGCGCTCAGCCAGTCCTACGACTGGGAGGAATACCTCAACCTCGCCGTCGGTCTCTGGGTGGCCGCGGCGCCCTGGGTGCTGGGCTTCGCGGAGCTGAAGGTCGTCGCGGGCGCCCACGTGGTCATCGGCCTCGCCGTTTTCGTCCTGTCCGGGTCTGAACTCTGGCGGCTGTACCGGTCGCCCGAGGCGCGCTCCGTCTGACCGGAGCGTGTTCGTCAAACAGCGGCTGCGCCGCGCCGTCACGGCCGGCGCAGCCCCGAAGCTCCAGGGCTCCCGATTGCTGCGAACCACGGTCATGCCGTCCGATCCCCTCGCGATCCTCCTCGCTGCGGCGTTCACCTCCGGCTGCGCCTCGATCCACGCTCTGCGCCATCACGCCGATGGCCTGACGTTCGTCCTCGCGGTGATGGCCTACGCGCTCGCCACCGCCGTCGGGTCCCTGCTCGCGGCCCGCTTCGGCCTGCTCATGGCGCCCGACCATGCCGGCGGATGGATGGCCGTGGCGATCGGCGGGGGATGACGGTCGACCCCCGGACCTACGTAATTGCCCTTACGCAGGGGCCCTTACGAAACGGGCCGGAATTTCCCTCCGGCGACAGCGCGGCCAACTTCCCCCTCATCCGATCCGGACGAGGAGTCGATCCATGGCCACAGAGATGACGCGACCCATTCCGTCGTTCACCCCCGCGAACGTCCCGGTTGCCATCGGCCGCGAGGGCGTCCTCTTCGCGGGTTGCCCCGAGATCGTCGGAACACCGTTTTCCTATGGCCGCGAGGAGGAGATCTACGGTGAGGGCGAGGACGCCGAGTTCGTCTACCGGGTGACCGACGGCGCGGTCCGAACCCACAAGGTCCTCAGCGACGGTCGGCGCCAGATCACCGGTTTCCACCTGCCCGGCGACCTGTTCGGCTTCGAGCAGGGCCAGACCCACCGGCACTCGGCCGAGGCCCTCTCGGACACGAAGGTCCTGATCTTCCGGCGCCTGGGGATACAGCGCGCCGCCACCCGCAATGCCGAGGTCGCCTGCCACCTCTGGAACATGGCCACCCGTGGCTTGCGTCACGCCCAGGACCACATGTTGCTTCTCGGCCGCCGCTCCGCCGTGGAACGGGTGGCGACGTTCCTGATCGAGGTCGACGAACGGCTCGGCGGCACCGGGACGTTCCTGCTCCCGATGACGCGGCGCGACATCGCCGACTACCTGGGCCTGACCATCGAGACCGTGTCGCGGACCCTGTCGCAGCTCGAGGAGGCCGGCGCCCTGCTGCGTGCCGGCGGACGTCAGGTCAGCCTGCGCCGTGCGCGCCTTCGCCGGGTCGTCGAGGACTGACCGGTTCCTCGCCGCAAGGCATGAGCCGCACGCGACGTTCAGGCATGGCTTGACGCAGATCAACGAAGAAGAATTCGCCTCGAAGAAACATCGACCCATTGAACGGAGCGCCAATCATGCCATCGACATCGACTATCAGCCGGAGGATCGTGAAGGTCGTGAAACCCGGGATGAGGGCCAAGGACTTGATTGCGGCCGTTCGCGAGCGCTGGCCAAAGGTCTCCAAGAAGAAGATCCGGCGTTCAGCCTTCGCGGCCCTGATCGTGCGTGCAGGCAAGAAGGCAGGTAAGAGCGGCTCGGGCGAGCGCGGCTCCGTGCAGCCGGCACCGACGCACTGACGGCGGGGCATTGGAGAGGCCGAACGGCAGCCCGGTCGAACGGTCGACCGCCTGCGCACGCACATCTCCGCGGTGTTTCGCGGCAACGGACGCGTCTTCAAGCTGAAGCGGGCGGTGCACGTCCCGGACCTCGACGTCTCGACGACCGAGCGCCGGCACGCGATGTGCCGTCCCGGGGGCGACGAGCGCGATGCGCGGCCCCGTCGCCGGAATGTCCCCCGCGGCAATCCGCTCCTCGGAGACGATGGGCAGTCTCGGGAATCGCCTTGAAGCGGGCCGCCGATGGCGCGCTCGGCGGCGAGATCCGCATCGGTGACAGGCGATCCCCCCTTCCATCTCGGTGCGCGACCGGCCGCGGAGAGGACGGCCGAGACGGCGATGCGCGCGAGATCGCGTGCCCACCCATCCCCAGCGCGACGGGCCGCGGCGACCTCGTTCGAGTCCATGCCGGCTTCCGCGATCCCTGCCGTCCTGCGTGGGGCCCTGCTTGCGGCCGCCGGAGGCGCCCCGGTCAGTGGGACAGGTACAGAGGCAAGGGGCTGCGCTTGAGGAGGGACTGCGTCACGCCGCCGAGGTACCACTCCTGGAGGCGCGAATGCCGGTAGGCGCCCATCACCAGCATGTCGGCGCCGATCTCGCCGGCCCGGACCCTGAGCGTCTCGGCGACGTCGCCGACGACCGGCACGTCGACCGCGGAAACCGTCACGCCATGCCGCGCGAGGTGCGGGGCGAACTCGGCGCCGGCCGCGCAGGTCGAGAGGTCCTTCTCCCCGACGACGGACACGACTTCCACCAGCTCCGCCGCGCGCAGGAACGGCAGCGCGTCGTTCGCCGCCCGGGCCGCCCGGGCGCTGCCGTCCCAGGCGACGAGGATCTGCCGCGCGGCATAGGTCTCGCAGCCGGGCGGAACCACGAGGAGCGGTCGCCCGCTCCGGAAGAGGATCCCGTCGATGAGGTCGCGGTCGAGATCGAGCTCCCTCGCCTCGGCATCGAGGACGGTCAGGTCCGCGAGCCGCGCGCGGGCGGTGAGCCGCGCGACCAGGTCCGTGTAGGCAAGGTAAGGCGCCTCGGCCGTGCAGGTCACGCCCACGCTGGCGGCGTCCGCCACGGCGCATTCGGCCAGGGCCTGCGCGAGGCCGCGCAGCCGCCTGTTTTCGGTCGCCACGAGGTCGTTCACGAACCCCCACGCCCCGCCGGCGACCACGGCCAGGCGCCGTGCCGCGGATTGGACGGTGAGGTGGGCGCGCGTTGCGGCGGCGAGCGAAAGTCCGTAAGCCAGAGCGGTTTCGGCCTCGTCGCCGCGGCCCTCCTCGGTGAGGCACACGAGAACATCGCGGATCTCGGCGTGCGGGGATGAGAGCGGACGGGACATGCGGGGCTCCGGGCGTTTTGACGGACCCAGTTTCGCACCGCGGTTCGGTCCCGCGTTGATCCATCGCAACGCCGGCCGGTCGGGTCGCCTGGGCATCGCGCCGGGACGGCGGCCGTCATGTCCTGCCGACGGGTCCGCGGGCGCCCCTGGCCATCGTCCCGACCTGGACGAGCAGGAGCGGGGCGACGCTCGCGCCGAGGATGATCGCCCACATGGTCGCGTCGGGCGGCTCGAGGCCGAGCACCTTCCCGGCCGCGGGCACGTAAGCCGGGCCGACGAGCAGCACCGTGCAGAGAAGGAGGGCGGCCCAGACCCAGGGGTTGCGCGTCACCTCGTTGCGAAATGGCTTCGCGCCGGAGGCCCGCATGTTGAAGACCTGCCAGAGTTGCGCGAAGGCGAGGGTCAGGAAAGTCACGGTCACGCTGGAGGCCCGGTCGAGGCCGAACCAGGATTCGGCGACCGCCAGCCCCGCGAAGGTCGCGACCGTCAGAACGGCGGCGTGCAGGACGATCCGCACCCATTGGGGACGTCCGAGGATGGGCTCGCGCGGGTCGCGCGGCGGTCGTGCGAGGATGTCGTCCCGTCCCTCGCACATCGCCAGGGCGAAGGCCGGGAAGACGTCGGTCACGACGTTGAGGTAGAGGATCTGCAGCGGCTGGATGGGGAGCGGCAGGGCGGAGACGATGGCGAGTCCGACGATCATCACCTCGCTCAGGTTGCAGGCGAGGAGATAGGCGGCGAAGCGGCGGATGTTGTCGAAGATGATCCGCCCCTCGCGGATCGCGCCCACGATGGTCGGGAAGGCGTCGTCCATGAGGATCATGGCAGCCGCCTCACGCGCCACGTCCGTCCCCCTCCGCCCCATCGCCACGCCGATATCCGCCTGCTTCAGCGCCGGCGCGTCGTTGACGCCGTCGCCCGTCATGGCGACGATCTCGCCCTTCGCCTGGTACGCCCTGACCAGGGACAGTTTCTCGGCGGGGCTCACCCGCGCGAAGACCGCGACCTCGTCCAGGCGGCCCGGGATCTCGCCGGTGCTGCCGCCCTCGACGACGCGGTCCCCGCGGCCGGCGAGCCCGACCGCGCGCGCGATGCTGAGGGCCGTGACGGCGTGGTCGCCGGTCACCATGACCACGCGAATGCCCGCGGCGCGGCAGGCGGCCAGAGCCTCCGGAACGTCCGACCTGGCGGGGTCTTCCAGTCCGACCAGACCGAGGAACGTGAGGTCCCGGAAGGGATGGCCCCCCGCAGCGCCCCCCGACCTCTCCGCGCAGGCAATGACCCGCAGGCCCCGCGCGGCCAGGTCTTCGACGCGACGCCGCCACAGGTCCCGGGCGCCGTCGTCCAGCGGGACGTCCCGCTCCGCGCCACCGACCGAGCGCGAGGCGGCCAGAACGGCCTCCGGGGCCCCCTTGACCGCCACCCAGTGGCCCGGTTCGACGGCATGGACGGTGGCCATCATGCGGGTGCCCGCATCGAAGGCGTGCTTCCCCACGAGCGGCCGGTCGCGCAGGAGTGCCGCGCGGTCGAGCCCGACCGAGCGACCCGCCCGCAGCAGCGCCTGTTCCATCGGGTCGCCGCTGCCCTGCTGGGAATCCTGCCCCAGGGAGGCGTCGTTGCAGAGGACCGCGACGCGAAGCAACCGTCCGGTCTCGGCGGCGGAGCCTGGATCGGTCGGGTCGGCCTCGCCCGACGGCACCGACAGCCACCGCACCGTCATGCGGTTCTCGGTGAGCGTGCCCGTCTTGTCGGTGAGGATCACCGTGGTGGCGCCGAGGGTCTCGACAGCCGACAGACGCTCGATCAACGCATTCCGCCGCGCCATCCGCCACATCCCGCGCGCTAGCGCCAGGGTCGCGACGACCGGCAAGCCCTCCGGGATGGCCGCGACCGCCAGCGCGATGCCGGCCTCGGTCATGAGGCGGAGATCCTTGCCGGTCGCCACGCCGAGGCCCGCGAGGACGAGGGCAAGCGCCAGGATCACCCAGACCATCTGGCGGGACAGACGTTCCAGGCGCCGTTCCAAGGGCGAGGTGTCCGGCTCGGCCTGCGCGACGAGGCGTGCGACGGCGCCGAGTTCGGTTCCCAGGCCGGTCGCCACGACGATACCGAGGCCGCTGCCGCGCGTGATCAGCGTGCCGCGGAACAGCATGCAGGTGCGCTCGGCGAGCCGCGCGTCCGGGGCGACCGGCTCCGGCGCCTTGTCCACGGGCACCGACTCGCCCGTGAGGGTGGACTCGTCCGCGCCCAGGTTCGACGCCTCGACCAGCCGGATGTCGGCCGGGACGGCATCGCCGCCTTCGACCAACACGATGTCCCCCGGTACGAGATCCTCTGCGGGAAGCACCCGTGCGTGCCCATCGCGGCGCACGCGGGCCGAGCGCGTCCCGAGCGCCCGCAACCCCTCGACGGACCGCGCCGCCCTCAGTTCGGTCGAGAAGCCAAGGCCGGTGTTGATGGCCAGCACCGCGATGATCGCGGTCGCCTCCTGCCAGTCGCCGAAGTAGAGCGAGAGCGCACCCGCCGCGGCGAGCAGGGAGACGACCGGGCTCATGAACTGGTTCAGGAGCAGGGCGAGCGCGCCGGCCTTCTCCTTCGTGGCAATCACGTTCGGGCCGAAGCGGGCGAGCCGTCGCCGGGCCTCCGCGTCCGTCAGGCCCGCGCTCTGGCACGTTCCGAACATCTCTGGAACGTCCCCGCTCGGCACGGCATGGGCGCCCTCCTTCCCAGCCAGCGTCGAACGGGGTGCGGTGCGCGGGTCCCAAGGCGCGGCCCCGATGTCCTGCCGGGTGGATCCGTGCGCGGCGATCGGGCGTTCGGGACCGTGAGGTGCCACGGCCGGATCGCAGGCCGTCCTGGGGCTGCCGTGGGGTTGATCGCATGCCATCTGAAAGCCCGGTCTGGTCCGCCCCGTCCCAGTCTCCCGATTGTCGGCCGGCCGGGCGTTGATCCGCGTCAACGTCCAAGCGGATCGGCATCGGGCGCTGTGAGCATCGAAGCACTGCCCGAGGCCTGCGTTCGGACGCGCGGATTCCCCGAGAAGGCAAATGGAGCCGGCCACAGGCACCGGACGCTCCGTTCGCCCAAGAAGGCTCAGAGGCCTTCAACGGCAGCGGTCGTGACCTCGGTGCCGGGCGCAGCGACGATGCCGGTGCTCGCGATAGCCGCGTACGATACGTCTGTGCGTCGGTGACACGAGGCCTGCCCCGAGCCGGCGGACCGAGCCGACCGCTGTCGAAACCGGGGCCGCGGCGATGACCGTTGCAAGCCCAAAGCTGAGCGCGTTCGGGCACATTGCCGCCTCTCACGGCCCGGGGCACCGCAATGGAGAGACGGACGAGCGGACGGGTTAAACGGACTGCCGCCGGACGAAGCGCGCGCCGTTCGGAGAGAACGCCCGGTGGGCGCCGGGTGGCGTTCCCGCCCTCGGTTCGCGTGCGCAGCGGCTGCGTTCCGTACAGTCCGAGCAGCCCGCCTCAAGGGCCCGCATGGCCGCGAGCTGTTGCCGCTGCCTGGCTACGGGGTCGAGGCTCAGGCGTCGCCGCGGGTCCGCGATGACGCGGCGCCTCGTGATGGCGCCCGAGCCGGAGGGAGGCCGGGCCGGGCGCCCCGGCCTCCAGCATCGTCTCCATCATCTCCCCGTCGACGTTCCGGAGTTCCTCAGCAGCCTTCAGCAGGCCGCACCACTCGTCCGTCGCGGCGACGATGCCGAAGGGGTCGAACGGGTCGGGCTCGTCGATGGGGGAGGACATCGCAATCTCCGTCTGGCTCGGGAATCCTCCGCACCGGACCGCGGCCCCGCGGGGACCGGGCTGGCGGGCATGTCGATCCAGTGCCGCGGCCGTCGGCCGGGGCCATGATCTGGATCAAGGCCCCTCGGCGGATCGACGGACGGTGCCAGACCCGATGCAGCGGTGGGGCGCGCTGAGACGCGCCATGGCGCATGACGCCACCCGGGACGGTTCGCCCTCGGACCGGCTGGTCACGACGATCGGCACGCTCGCGCCCAGAACCAGGCCGGCGGCCTCGGCGCCGGCGAGGTGCACCAACTGCTTGGCCAGCATGTTCCCCGACACGAGGTCCGGCACGACGAGCACGTCGGCATCGCCCGCGACCCGTGAGACGATGTGCTTGGCCGCGGCCGCCGGTCCCGACACCGCATTGTCGAGGGCGAGGGGGCCATCGACGATGCCACCGGTGATCTGGCCCCGTTCAGCCATCTTGCAGAGCGCGGCGGCATCGACGGTCGAGACGATCCGCGCGTTGACGGTCTCGACGGCGGAGAGAACCGCGACCTTCGGCTCCCGGATGCCGAGGGCGTGGCAGAGCTCGATGGCGTTCTGGACGATGTCGCGCTTGTCATCGAGCGAGGGGGCGATGTTGACCGCCGCGTCCGTGATGAAGAGCGGCTTGGGATGATGCGGCACGTCGAGCGCGTAGACGTGGCTCATCCGCCGCTCGGTTCGCAGACCCCCCGCCTTTCGGACGGCGGCCTGCATCATCTCGTCGGTATGGAGCGCCCCCTTCATCAGGGCGGCGACTTTCCCGGTACGCGCGAGCGCCACCGCCGTCTCGGCCGCCGCATGGCTGTGCCGCGCGTCGACGAGCTCGAAGCCATCGAGCGCGAGGCCAGCCTCGGCGGCGACCGCCCGTATCCGCGCCTCCGGTCCGACCAGGACGGGTTCGATCAGACCCGCCTCCCAGGCCGCGACCGCACCCCGGAGGGAGGTCGCATCGCAGGGATGGACGATGGCCATCCGGATCGGCGCGAGACCGCGGGCAGCCTCGCGCCATCCCCGAAGGGACGTCGCATTCCCGACCGTTCGGGGATCGCCGGTCCGTCCCCCCTCGTCGCCGACCGCGAGGCGTGCCCCGCGGGTCGCCGCGGCTCCGAGGGACAGGCGCCAGGTCATGCGGTGCTCCGCTGCGACCAGGCGCAGACCCTGTCGGCACGGGAAGCCGGGAACCTTGATCCATCTCAAGGCAGGGGTGACCGTGGCCTGGGCAGTCTCGCGGATGCCTTCCCCGAGGCCTGTCCATCCCGAGGCCTGCCCATCGCGAGGCCTGCCCATGCCCGGCCCGAACGACGCCCAACCCGCGCGACGGGCGATCCCTCGTCGGGTTCGCCACCGCTCCCGCTGGCTGGCCGGCCTCGCGGCCGTTGCCGCCACCCTCCTGGCGTGCACGGCATCCCCGGACGCCCGGCGGGGGACCGGGGAAAGGACCGGGGATAGGCCCGGCGGTCTCTACGAAGCCCTCAGCGTCTTCGGAGCGGCGTTCCATGCCATCCGCGCGAAGGCGGCGGAGGAGCGCCGCGACGATCAGCTCGTGGATGCGGCGATCTCCGGGATGGTCGCATCGTTGGATCCGTACTCGGGATACGTGACCGCGGCCGAGCTTCAGGCGTTCGACGAGGAGGATACCGGGACTTACGCGGGGATCGGCGTGACGGTCGAGGCAGGCGGGCGCGTCCGGTCCGCCTTGCCCGGCGCCCCGGCGGCCCGGGCCGGTCTGCACGCCGGAACGATCATCGAGCGGATCGACGGCAGGGCCGTCCACACCATCGACCGCACCGGGATCGTCGACCTCCTGCGCGGTGATCCTGGAACCGCCGTGCACCTGCGGGTCCGCCTTTCGGAGAGACAGGCCGCCACCGAGGTCGCCCTGACACGGGAGTGGCTTCCCCTGCACCCGGTCCGCACGCGTCTTCTGGGCACCGTGGGCTATGTCGGGCTCGACCACTTCGACGACTTCACCACCGGGAGGCTGCTCAAGGCCATGGCGGGCCTCCAGGCTCACATCGGTCCGGAGGCGATCACGGGTCTCGTCCTCGACCTGCGCGGGAACCCCGGCGGTCTCGTCGTGCAGGCCGTTGCGGTCGCCGGGGCGTTCCTGGGGCGGGGAGAGATCGTGCGCCTGGTGGGACGCGGCCCCGGGGACGTCGAGCGTTTCGCGCTCGACCGCGGCGGCAAGGACCTCGTCGACGGGCTTCCCCTGGTGGTGCTCGTGGACGGCGACACCGCCTCCGCGGCCGAGATCGTGGCCGGCGCGCTTCAGGACCACCGACGCGCGACCCTGGTCGGGACGCGCACCTATGGAAAGGGTGCCGTCCAGACGACGTATCTCCATCGCAGCGGACGCGGCCTGCGACTGACGACGGCCTGGTTCGTCACGCCGGCGGGCCGAAGGGTGCAGGGACGCGGCATCGAGCCCGACGTCGTGGTCGCGCAGGATGGCGATGTCACGACGCGGGACGAGGAAGCGGTGCCGACCGGCCATCCCGACGGGGACGCCACGTCCCTGCAGAACGGCATCGTCGAGGATGCCCGCATCGATCCGGCCGGCGATGCCCCGCTCGCGACCGCACTCCGGCATCTCGGGACCGTGGTGGAGAGCCGTGCCGGACGCCGCCCGCCGGGCCTTGATCTGCCTCAAGGTGCGCGCATCCCGGCGGGGCGAGAGTGAGGGAGCCGTTTCGACGTGGCCCGACGTGGCCCGACAGGTGAGGCATCCGATGAACACGACGTTCGACGAGCGCGAGCGGGCCTTCGAGAGCCGCTTCGCCCACGAGGAGGAGTTGCGCTTCCAGGCGCGTGTCCGCCGCAATCGCCTGCTGGCGACCTGGGCGGCCGAGCGGATGCACCTGACCGGGGACGCGGCCTCCGCCTACGTCACGTCCTTCGCCGAGGAAGCCGTGGTGTCCGACGACGACGCCTTGCTCGCGCGCCTTCGCGCGGACCTTCGTGCCTGCGGCATCGACGAGCCCCTTGCGAACCTGCGCCGGGAAATGGAGCGCTGCATCGCCTTCGTCCGCGCCGAACAGCGCGTCGGGCTTGCGCTGGATCAAGGCTCCTTCGCGTAGGGCGCGTCATCCTGGTCCGGACTTCCTCACGACAGCAGACGGGAGAGACGCCATGACCGACAAGGATCTTCGCCGCGATGTGCTCGACGAGCTCGACTTCGACCCGAGCCTGGATGCCGCCGAGATCGGCATCGCCGTCTCGAACGGCGTGGTGACCCTGACGGGGCATGTCGGCAGCTATGCCGAGAAGGTGGAGGCCGAGCGCGCGGCGAAACGGGTCAAGGGCGTGCGGGCCATCGCCCAGGAGATCCAGGTTCGCCTTCCCGACGCCAAGAAGATCGAGGACGATCAGATCGCCGCGCGGGCCCTGGCCATCCTCGACTGGTCCGTCCACCTCCCGAAGGACGCCATCCAGGTGAAGGTCGCGCAGGGCTGGGTGACGCTCACCGGGGCGGTGCCCTGGCAGTACCAGGCGATGGGCGCCGAGGCGGCCGTCCGCAAGCTCTCCGGCGTCTTCGGTGTGACGAACCTCGTCGAGGTCAGGCCGGACGTGCAACCGACGGCGGTCAAGGCGAAGATCCTGGAGGCGTTCCGGCGGAACGCCCTGTTCGAGGCGGACGCGATCAAGGTCAGCGTCGAGGGCGACCGGGTCACCCTGGAGGGGGCCGTCACGGTCGGCATCGAACGGGATGCCGCCGAGCGGGCGGCCTGGTCCGTACCGGGCGTCCGGACCGTCGTCGATCACATCGTCGCCCTGCGCTGAGGAGACGGGACATGCCTCATGGGACACAGGGATCCTCCCCATCCGACCAGCGACACGGCAAGCCTCCCGGACAGCACGCCCTGCCGGGGATGCTGTATCGGGTGACCCTGACGCTGGCCCGCTGCCCGGACTTTCCGGACGGCAGCGTGGCCCGGGGCTACGAGATGGTCGTGCCGCTCGGACCGGACGGGCACCTCGATCCCGCGCTCTGGCGCGAGACCCGCGACAGTTGCCGCGTGCGCCGCTTCTGGGCGGGCCAACGCGACCGCGACGGTCGCCTCGTTCACCGGGCCGGCGGGGAGGGCGGCGCGACCTGGCTGATCGACTACGAGGATTGGACGAACGAGGACGACGAGCCGGGCTACCACCTCGGCACGCACGCCTTCGTTCCGGGCGACTACGTCTCGATCCGTGATGCCGACGACGGAGTCTACCGCACGTTCATGGTCGCCCGCGTCGGCCGCGCCGGCGCTGGACGTCAGACCTGACGCCGAGGGTTCCCACGGAGGGAAGGCGGGCCGCTCGCGGCGATGGAGCCGGTCGCTCCGGGCCTCGGGTGCGACCGCTCCGAAGCGAGATCGGCGGTGAGCGGTGGCGCGCGGCCCGTGCGGGGTTTCGGCCCGCCGCTCACTGGAGATTCGGGGGAACGACCTCGTGGGTGACGTCCTGACCCGACCCGGCTTCGCGCACGCTGATCCTGACGCCGCGGCGGATCAGCCGCTCCAGGTCCTCGGGCGCCAGGTAGGCTCGGCTCTCGGGGTCGTAGAGCCTGCACCCGCCATACCGTTTGAGCTGGCGGACGGGTGAGGGCTTCGTGTTGGGCGTCATCTCGACTGCGCGGCGCCGGCCGCCTCCGACGTGGGACAGATCTTATCTGGAATAATTAAAGTCTGGGCGCCGGATGTGCAAGGGCCGGCGCCCGGGCCGCGCGCCCCTCGAGGCCCCCGTGCACCGAGCCTCCGGTCGCGACCGCGATCTCACGCTCCTCGTCGGCGGAGACGACGCGGACCTGCACGCGGGAGGCGCGGGCCCCGATGACGCTTGCGGCACGGGCGTTGGCGTCCGCGTCGAGGGCCACGCCTGCGAACCCCAGTCCGCGGCAGACGGCGGTGCGGACCTCGGCGGCGTGCTCGCCGACGCCCCCGGTGAACACGAGGGTGTCGAGGCCGCCGAGGGCCGCGATCAGCGAGCCCGCCTCGCGCACGATCCTGTAGGCGAACAGGTCGAGGGCCTCCCGCGCATCGGGACTTGGGCTCGCCGCCAGCACCCGCACGTCGTCGCTGATCCCCGAGACCCCGAGGAGGCCCGACCGCTCGTTGAGGAGCGAGGCCACCGCATCGGGCGACAGGCCGCGCTCGCGGATCAGGTGCAGGACCAGGCCCGGATCCACCGAGCCGCTGCGGGTGCCCATCATCACCCCGTCGAGCGTCGTGAAGCCCATGGTGGTGGCGACGCTGCGCCCGTCCCGGATGGCGCAGAGGCTGGCCCCGTGCCCGAGATGGGCGGCGAGCACCCGGCCCTGCGGGCAGAACCGGGCGACGTGGGCGTAGGAGAGGCCGTGGAAGCCGAAGCGGACGAAGCCCTCGTCGAGGAGGGCGCGGGGAAGGGGATAGATCTGGGCGAGCCGGTCCTGGGTGCGATGGAAGGCGGTGTCGAAGCAGGCGACCTGCGGCAGGTCAGGCCAGGTCTCCGTCACCGTCCGGATGCAGGCCAACGCCTGGGGCTGATGGGCCGGCGCCAGCGGGACCAACGTCTCCAGGTCGGCGAGCACCTCGGCATCGAGGCGCACCGGCGCGGCGTAGCGCAAGCCCCCGTGGACGATGCGGTGCCCGGCCGCCGTCGGCGCGGCGGGCAGCCGTCCGAAGAGCCACCGGGCGACCTCGGGATGGTCCCCGGCCGGGGGCTGCTCGTCGTCGCGGGCCAGGCCATCCACCGCGAGCCGCGGGGCGTTTCCGATGTCGGCGACGTGCGCGCGCCAGACCGGGGCATCCGCACCGGGCCGGAACAAGGCGCAGCGCAGGCTGGAGGAGCCGGCGTTGAGGACGAGGATCATTGCTCGATTTCCGGCAGGACCGTCCAGCCGTCGACGGTCTCGCCGGCCGGGGGCTCGTGCCTGTCCGGCGGATCGCCCTGCATCAGGTCCGCCTCGATCCGGCGCCGGTCGGCGTGCGCGGGGCCCTCGGGCCAGACCCAGTCCCGGACCGCCGGCAGATCGTCGCCGGTCCGGCAGACGTGCTCGCGATGGGTCGCCAGCACGTCCCGAAGCGCCTCCTGGGCGTGTTCCCCCCGGGCGCCCAGCCGCGGCGCGGCCTGCAGGGCGGCCTGTGCGAGATGGAACCGGTCGAGCCGGTTCAGGACGCACATGTCGAAGGGCGTCGTCGTCGTGCCTTCCTCGATGAAGCCGTGCACGTGGAAGTTGCCGTGGTTCGTCCGCTTGTAGGTCAGCCGATGGATGAGCCAGGGATAGCCGTGATAGGCGAACACCACCGGCCGGTCGCGCGTGAAGAGGCTGTCGAAGGTCGGGTCGTCGAGTCCGTGCGGATGCATCTCGCGCGACGCCAACGTCATCAGATCGACGACGTTGACGACCCGGACCCGCAGCTCGGGAACATGCCGGCGCAGCCAGTCCACGGCCGCGAGGGTCTCCATCGTCGGCACGTCCCCGGCGCAGGCCATCACCACGTCGGGCTCGGACTCGCCCTCGTTCGTCGCCCAATTCCAGATGGAGGCGCCGGCCGCGCAGTGCTTGGCCGCCTCGTCCGGGCTGAGCCATTGCAGGGCGGGCTGCTTGCCGGCCACCACCACGTTGATGCGGTCGTAGGTGCGCAGGCAGTGGTCCATGACGCACAGGAGGCTGTTCGCGTCCGGCGGCAGGTAGATGCGCGCCGTGTCGCCGCGCTTGTTGGCCACGAAGTCGATGAAGCCCGGGTCCTGGTGGCTGAATCCGTTGTGGTCCTGGCGCCAGACGTGCGACGACAGCAGGATGTTGAGGGAGGGGACCGGCCGACGCCAGGGCAGCTCGCGCGCGGACTTCAGCCACTTGGCGTGCTGGTTCACCATCGAATCGACCACGTGCGCGAAGGCCTCGTAGGTCGCGAACAGGCCGTGCCGGCCGGTGAGGACGTAGCCTTCGAGCCAGCCCTCGCAGAGATGCTCGCTCAACACCTCCATGACGCGCCCGTCGCGCCCGAGGTGGTCGTCGCCCGGCAGGATCGCTTCCTGCCACGCCCGGCTCGTCACCGCGAAGACGGCGTCGAGGCGGTTCGAGGCGGTCTCGTCGGGACCCATGATGCGGAAGTTGCGGGCCTCCGCGTTGAGGATCAGGACTTCGCGCAGGTAGGTCCCCAGCACGCGGGTCGCCTCGGCCCGGACCCGGCCGGGCTCGGGTACCGCGACGGCGAGGCGGCGCAGGTCCGGAAGGCGTAGGGGCGCGCTCGTGTGGGCATTGGCGTGCGGGTTGGCCGAGATGCGCCGTCGGCCCTTCGGGGGCAGTGCCGCGAGCTCCGGCACCAGCGCGCCGTCCTGCCCGAACAGCTCCTCGGGCCGGTAGGATCGCATCCAGGCTTCCAGGATGGCGCGATGGTCCGCGTTGTCCCGCACGGCGGCGACGGGAACCTGGTGCGCGCGCCAGGTCCCCTCGACGGGCTTGCCGTCGACGGTCTCGGGGCCGGTCCAGCCCTTCGGGCTGCGCAGCACGATCATGGGCCAGCGCGGCCGCTCGACCTTGCCCCGGTGGGAAGCGCTCCTGATCGCCGCGATGGCGTCGAAGGCCGCGTCGAGAGCCGTCGCCATGGCTTGGTGCATCGCGGCGGGCTCGTGGCCCTCGACGAAGGCCGGCTCGTAGCCGTAGCCGACGAGAAGGCTGCGCAGCTCCGCCTGCGGGATGCGGGCGAGAAGTGTCGGGTTGGCGATCTTGTAGCCGTTGAGGTGCAGGATCGGCAGGACGGTCCCGTCATGGCGCGGGTCGAGGAACTTGTTCGCGTGCCAGGAGGCGGCCAGCGGCCCGGTCTCCGCCTCGCCGTCGCCGACGATGCAGGCGACGGTCAGGTCCGGATTGTCGAGGGCCGCCCCGAAGGCATGCGCCAGTGAATAGCCGAGTTCGCCCCCCTCGTGGATGGAGCCCGGCAATTCGGGCGAGGCGTGGCTCGGGATCCCCCCGGGGAAGGAGAACTGGCGGAACAGACGGGTCATGCCGTCGAGGTCCTGCGCCACGTTCGGGTAGGTCTCGCTGTAGGTGCCCTCCAGGTAGGCGTTGGCGACGAGGCCCGGCGCCCCGTGGCCCGGCCCCCACACGGCGAGCATGTCGAGGTCGCGCTGCCGGATGACGCGGTTCAGGTGGGCGTAGATGAAGTTCAGTCCCGGCGTCGTGCCCCAGTGGCCGAGGAGCCGCGGCTTGATCTGCTCCGCCCCCAGGGGCTCGCGCAGCAGCGGGTTGTCCATCAGGTAGATCTGCCCGACCGACAGGTAGTTCGCGGCCCGCCAGTAGGCGTGGATCTCCCGCAACTGGTCCGGGCCAAGGGGACCGGGCGCGAAGGGGTCGGCAGGCGGGAGCGGGGTGCCTCCGCTGGCGGCGTCCAAGCCTCCATCCAAGCCTCCTGTGAGCGGCTCATCCATGTCGGGGTCCCGGGGTGCGGTGATCTTCCGGACATGATGCGGTCTGCCAAACGTCCCGCCTTGCGCTGGATCAACGCCGCTCCGTCCTGCCGGAGGCAGCCTGCGGATCGTTCTGCGCGCACAGGGATGCGGACCATGATGCCGGCGACTGCCCTTCTCCCCCTCATGGTCTGTCTGAGCGTCTCGCTTCCGGCGCGGGCGCAGTCCCGTGCGCCCGCACTGGTCTTTCACGGCAATTATTGCGGCCTGGGCAACAACGCCCCTCTCCCTCCCATCGACGCCCTCGATGCGGCGTGCGCACGGCACGACGCCTGTACCCCTGTCGCAGGCCTGCCTCCCGCCCCCTGCAATCTGCGCCTGCAGCGCGAGGCGGAACGCATCGCGCGCGATCCGAGGATGCCGGACGATGTGCGGACCCTGGCCGGCATCATCGCCGCCGGTGCCTCCGTGCTCCCCTTCGATCCGAGACCCGCAGCGGTCGTCGAAGCTCGGTCACCGCCCCCGAAGCCACGCGGCCGTCGCACCGCCGGGTGAGGGCCGATAGAGCGTCCGCGGGGGCAATCACCGGCCGCGCCGGCGGGTCGTCGCGCGACGTCACCTTGCGGAACGTCCGCAACGCGCCTGCTGTCGGAGGAGGGCACCATGTTCGCGATGGTCCTGCGGGAGGCCGGAGGATTTCTTGCCCCCGAGTGCCGCCCGACCCCGGAACCGGGGCCCGGCGAGGTCCGGATCCGGGTCGAGGCCTGCGCGGTCTGCCGCACGGACCTCCACCTCATCGACGGAGAACTCCCGCAGGCGACGTATCCCATCGTGCCCGGCCACGAAGTCGTCGGCATCGTCGCGGCGCGCGGCCCGGATGTCCGGGAGCCACCGTTGGGCAGCCGGGTCGGCGTGCCGTGGCTCGGGCATGCCTGCGGGCATTGCTCCCATTGCGAGGCCGGCCGCGAGAACCTCTGCGACGCGCCCGGCTTCACGGGCTGCACGCGCGACGGCGGCTTCGCGACCGACATCCTGGCCGAGGCAGCCTTCACGATCCCCCTCGGTGCCGATCTCGACCCGGTCGCGACGGCACCGCTGCTCTGCGCCGGCCTGATCGGATGGCGAACCTTGCGGATGGCCGGCGCGGCGGAGACGGTCGGGCTGTACGGCTTCGGCGCGGCGGCCCACATCATCGCCCAGGTCTGCCGATGGCAGGGCCGGCGTGTCTTCGCCTTCACCCGCCCCGGCGACCGCGAGACCCAGGCCTTCGCGCGATCCGTCGGGGCGGAGTGGGCCGGCGGGACGGACGCGCCGCCGCCGGCGCCGCTGGACGCCGCCCTCGTCTTCGCGCCGGACGGGGCCTTCGTCCCGACGGCGCTGAAAGCGGTGCGCAAGGGTGGCCGGGTCGTCTGTGGCGGCATCCACATGAGCGATATCCCCGCCTTTCCCTACGAACTTCTCTGGGGCGAGCGCGCGGTGCTGTCGGTGGCGAACCTGGCCCGCGAGGACGCCCGCAGCTTCTTCGCGCTCGTCCCGCGGGCGGGCATCGTTACCCACACGCGTCCCTACCCGCTGGAGCGGGCCAACGAGGCGATCGCGGATCACCGGTCCGGGATCTTGCGGGGGGCAGCCGTCCTGGTGCCTCAGCCGCTCGCCCGGCGCCCGACGACGTGAAGCCCGCAGGCCCCGAAGGGGACGGCCTTGATCCATCTCAAGGCCGTCGCCGGTCCGACGGGCATCATGCCTCGCGTAATCGCGAACGGGAGCCGACGATGACCCTGGTCATGAGATCCACTTACATCCGGTCGGTCCAGCATGTCCGGATGCCGGTCACGCTTCGGGCGCACAATACGGATGCACCCTCGGTCGTCTCGGACGGGCACCGCTACCGAAGCATCGGCAGCCTGCAGGCCCTGGGTCTCGCGATTCTGGCCTCGCTGGTCACGCCGGCCCTGCTCTGGCTCGTGCTCTGAAGCCCCGCGTGAACGCGAACGGGAGACGGACGATGGACGACAGGACCCTGCGCCAGCACGTGCTGGAGGAATTGGACTTCGATCCGAAGGTGGACGCGGCGCATATCGGCGTGACCGTTCGGGACGGTCTCGTGACGTTGTCCGGCCACGTCGCCACCTATGCCGAGAAGATCGCCGCCGAGAAGGTCGCGCAGCGGGTCCGCGGGGTCCGGGCCGTCGTCGAGGAGATCGAGGTCCGCTATCCCGCAGACCAGAAAACCGGCGACGAGGAGCTCGCCGCCCGCGTCGTGAAGGTTCTGGCCTGGAACGTCCAGGTCCCGGACGAAGCCATCAAGGTCAAGGTCGAGGAGGGCCGTGTCACCCTCGATGGCTGCGTCCCCTGGTACTATCAGAGGGCTGCGGCGCAATCCGCAGTGGCGAAGCTCGCCGGAGTCCGGGAGGTCCTGAACCTCCTCGCGGTCAAGCCCTCCGTTCGGTCGCGCGACGTGAAGGCGAAGGTGCTCGCGGCCCTGAAACGGACGGCGCGGGATCCCGACACGATTACCGTGCGCGTGGAGGGCGACACGGTGATCCTCGACGGATGCGTCGACCTGTGGCGGGAGCGCGAACTCGCGGAGCGTGCGGCCTGGTCGACCCCGGGCGTCCATGCCGTCGACGACCGCCTCCGGCTGGCTTGGTGACGGGACCGGTGTTTCCCCGCCCCACCGATGCGGGCGGGTTCGGAATGACCGACGCGGATCAGGGGGGCCGGATGACGCGCTGCCAATCCGGACGTCTCCTCCCGCAGGGGCGGCGCACGAAGCTGTCCGAGGGACTGTTTCAGGGATTGTCCAAGGGACGGGCGGCGGCCACTCCCCGTCATGCGCGGGACGCGCAGAGAATTGGCCCGATGGAGGGCGAAGCCCGGATTCGGGTCGTTCGATCGGGGACCGGGGAGGGCTTCGGCGCCCGCCCGATTCCCCGCCAGCCGCGCCCTCGCGAAGTACCGTCGCGCGCCAGACGCCGCTGCCGCGAAGCGGACGTGGCCGGCCATCCGCCGGTCCTTGAGATGGATCAAAGGCACCGGGGGCCATCGCAGGCATGGTGTCCCGACAGGGCGGTCAAGCCCGGGCTCGGGGGGGGAACTCGTGACGATCTCCAACATCATGGTCTCGGTCGATCTCGGGGCCGCTGCGTCGGACCGCGTTCGGCTTGCCGCCGGCCTCGCCGAGCGCTTCGGGTCCAAACTCACCGGCGTCGCCGGACGCCCGGTCCTCGGTCCGATACCGATCGGAGACGTGCTGCAGGCCGAGCGCGCCTGGGCGGCCGAGGAGCGATCGGCCGAGGAGGATCTCGCCGCGGCCCAGGCCCTCTTCGCGCGCGAGGCGGCAGCGGCGCAGTCTCGGGCCTGGAGATCCGTGACCGGCTCGCCCCTGGCCTACCTCGCCGCACAGGCGCGCAGCGCCGATCTCGTGGTCGTCGGACGGCAGGGGCCGGGCGACGGCGACCCGGGGGTGATGGCTGTCTCGGTCGGTCCGCTCCTGATGGAGGTCGGACGCCCCGTGCTGCTCACGCCGCCCGGACTCGCACATCTCGCGGCAAAGAGAATCGTGGTGGCCTGGAAGGACACCCGCGAGGCGCGCCGGGCCGTCCATGACGCTCTGCCGCTTCTCGCACGGGCGGACAAGGTCCACATCGCCGTGGTCGGCCCGGCGGCGGACCAGGAGGGGGCCGAGGATGCCGCCGCCTATCTGTCCGGCCACGGCGTCACGGTCACCACGCATCTGCTGCGCAGCCCGGAGATCAACCCCGCTGAGGAGATCCTTCGGTTCGCCCGGCGCGAGGAGGCCGACTTGGTGGTGATGGGGGCCTACGGGCGCAGCCGCCTTCGTGAATGGATCTTCGGCGGCGTCACCCGCGACATCCTTCAGACGACCCCCCTCTGCTGCCTGATGAGCCACTGATGCGCCGCGTCTCCCAAAAACGACGTGATCTGCTGGCGATCAGCGCGGCGCCATTCCTTTGGCTGTCCGTCTTCGCCCCCGCCTCCGCCTGGGATCTCAAGGCGAAGCAAGGGGAGACCATCGCCCGGACGAACTGCGCCAGGTGCCACGCCGTGGGGCGGCAGGGTGCGAGCCCGCTCCGGGACGCACCGCCATTCCGTGAGCTGCACACGCACTACCCCGTCGAGAACCTCGCGGAGGCATTGGCGGAGGGCATCACCACCGGGCATCCCGCCATGCCGGAATTTCGCCTCGAACCGGACCAGGCGGACAACCTGATCGCCTACCTGAAGACGCTGGAACGCTGATCGAGGAGGAACTCGTGTACCTGCGCTGCCTCCTCGTACCCACGGCCCCCGGGAACGACGCGACGCCCCGGCTCGATGCCGCGCTGCGCCTCAGCCGCCGCCTGCACGCCCATATCGGGGTCGGCTTCATGGCCCCCGGTCCCGAGCACGTCCTCGCCGGAATGGCGAGTTTGGTGCCCGTGGACGACCTGACCATCCAGGCGATCGAGCAGGGCGTGCGCGAGGCCGCCATCGCCGGAAAGGCAGCCCTGCAAGCCTGGTGCGCCCGGCAGGGCGTCGCGTTCATGCCGGCCGGCGAGCGCCTCGATGCCACCTTCGCGGCTTGGTCCGAACATTCCGGCGAGGTCGAACCGCTCCTGACGCACCTCGGCCGGGTCAACGATCTCATCATCGTCGACCGCCCCGATCCGGCGCAGCCCTTCACCGGGCGGGCACTCGACACGGCCCTGTTCTCCGTCGGCCGACCGACCCTGATGATCGGGGAGCCCGTCAACTACGATCCGCTCTACCATGTGGTCATTGCCTGGAACGGCAGCTTGGAAGCGACGCGCCTGATCGGCCAGTCCATCGCCCTCCTGCGCGAGGCCACCCGCGTGACCGTCCTTCACGTCCGCACCGAGCGGTTCGCGGAGGCCTGCGCCGCCGACCTTTCGGAACACCTGCGCTGGCACGGCATCGTGGCCGAGACGGTGAACCTGCCGATGACGGCAACGGCTTCGGTCGGGGCGGCGATCCTGGGGGAGGCCGAGGCGCGAGACGCCTCCCTGCTCGCACTGGGCGCCTACACCCACAGCCGGGTCCGCGAGTTCCTGCTCGGCGGCGTCACCCGCCACGTCATCGAGAACGCCCGGATGCCGGTGCTGATGGCTCACTGAGGCGCCGGTCCCGGCACGCCGCGCTCCGCGCCCGGATCCTCCCGTTCTCGCCTCACCCGGCAGGCCCGGCTTGCGGGCGGCCTGTGGAGTCGCCCACCATCGGCTTCGGGCCGGCGGCCCGAGGTCGGTCCTTCAGGCATCGGCGAGATGGCGCCCGATCTCCTCGACCGGGTGTTTGGTCAGGTCCTTGTCGACCTCGGCCACGATGGCCCGCCGCAGGCGCTCGGGCAGGACACGCCGAAGTTCCGCGAGCATCCTCGGCGGTGCGACCACGACCAAGGCGAGGAGAGGATCGATGCGGTCCAGGGCCGTCACCACGTCCAGGGCGAAGCGGGTCTCAGCCATCCGATGCCAGTCCGTCTGCTCGATGGAACTGCGGCGGTTTTCCAGCCTGACCCGCGGAGGCCTGTCCGTGCCCTGCTCGCGGGTCGGCGGGTTGGGCGGGGCCTCGAACACCCTCTCCATTCGCAGGTCCAGGGCGCGCGGGTGCCCCTCGTTGCGGAGCACCAAGGCCTTGCGGCCGTCGCAGACGACGACGGAGCCGTCGTGCGGGATCATGAGGTTCAGCCTGCCGGTCATGGGGTCGCTCCAAGCCGAGCGTTCGTCTCCGTCAGTGGCTCAGGAGGCAGCAGACGGGGCAGCCGGCGAGCAGGTTGCGGGTGACGCCCCCGAAGGCCCATTCGCGCAGGCGGCCGTGGCCATAGGCCCCTGCCACGATCAGGTCGGCGGCGTACTCGCTGGCCGCCTCGACGAGCGCTTCGGCGGTCGTGGCGCCATAGGCGTCCTTCGGCATGGCGGTGGCGTGGACGTCATGGGCCTGGAGGAGGCTGACGATGTCCCGGGTATCGCCGGCGCCCTGGCCCTCATCGACGGTCAGCACGACGACATGGGACGCCCGTTTCAGGAAGGGCACCGCATCGCGGACGGCCCGATGCGCTTCGCGGGTGCTCTTCCACGCGACCGCCACCCGCTGCGCATCGAGGTGGTCGATCTCCGGCGGGACCACCAGCACCGGACTGCCGAGCCGCATCACCGCATCGCCTGGATCGACCGACAGGAGCGGGTTGCCCGCGTCGCCCCGGCCGACGATCACGAGGTCCGCCGCGGTCGACTGGCGGGCCAGGAACTCCAGCGGAAAGTCCAGGTTCGAGCGCCACTCGACGCGGCTTCGGCCGGCGGCGGCTTCGTCGAAGGTCGCGTGCGCGATCCAAAGGTCGTTCAGGACGGCCTCCTGAACCGAGGGGAGGCAAAAGGCGCCTCCGAGCATCGGGCCGATGGGCGCAGCCTCGTAGGCCGGCATCTCGGCCGCGATGCCGATGAGGCGGGCCTTGAAGTCGTCGGCGAGGTGCCCGGCGAGGCGGATCCGGCCGCGCGCAGCTTCGCCGAGATCGACCGAGACCATGAGGCTGGCATAGGACATGGGGATCTCCCGTTCGGCGACGGCTTCGGAAGGGGCGGCGCGGGGCCGGCGGCGAGCCCGACCCCGGTCGGTCGTTCAAGCGAGCGTCAGGTGGTCCACGACGGAGCGCACGCCGGGAGCGGACCAGGCGGCGTTCTCGACGAGGTCGCGCTCGTGCCAGGCATGCACCTTGCCCTCCAGGGTCACCTTGGCGTCCTTGACCGTCACCTTGATCGCGTCGGCCTCGACCTCGGCGTTGCGCTTGAGCGCCGCCTCGATCTTCGCGCGCACGTCCGTGGCGCTCGCCGCCGGCTTGACCTCGATCATGTTGATGATGCCGGCGACGCCCGAGAGGCGCTTGAGCGCGGCCTGGGCCTCCTCCTTCTGGTACTGCCACGCGACCTCGCCGGTGAGCGTGACCCAGCCGTCCTGCACCTTCACCTGGATGGCGTTCGGCGGAACGCTGACGGACCAGTCGAGCATCTGAACGGCGCGTCGGGCCAGGTCCTCGTCGCGGGGCGGTGCCTCGCCGGCGAAACGGACCTTGATCTCCTCGACCACGCCGCGCACGCCGCGCACCTTCCGGGCCGCCTTCTCGGCCGCCAGCCGCTCGGTGTAGCTGCCGACATGGCCCGTGAGCGTGACGATGCCGTTGTTTACGGCGACGCCGATGTTGGCCGCATCGATGCTGGGCTCGAAGTCGAGCTCGTCGACGATGCTTTGGCGGAGGATCTTGTCGTTCATGGAAGATCTCCTTCGGGGAGGGACCGGCATCCGTCCTCGTGACGATGGCCGGGTGCCGTATCCTGGCTTCCGCAGGCCGGGGGGCATTGATCCACCTCAAGAGCCTGGCCGGAGCGGATCCCGCCCTCCATCGGGCATTCCCTGGGCTCGGCCCGGGCCCCTTCCGCCAATCGCTGGAGCCGGATCGCCCGTGCGACGGCCTCCGTCAGGCAGGGGCGGTCGAGGACGAGGACGTCGCCGAAGGCTTTTGGAACGGGAATCGAGCCCGCGAACAGCGCGAACGGGATCCCGCGGCGGCGCAGCGCGCAGGCCAGGGGGAAACAGGGGCCTTCCTGCAGGTCGACGCTGACGAGGGCGAAGGCCGGCTCGCTGCGGGCCAACCCGTCCACGGCCTCCTCGCAGGTGGGATAGGGGCCTTCGACCGCGTAGCCCTCATCCGTCAGCGTGTCCTCCAGCCACATGGCCGGCAGCGCCTGCGGCTCGGCCACGAGCACGACCCGTCTCGAGGCTTGATCCGTCCCTGGCATGGCCCGTCCTTCCAAAGCTGCAGGCGCCGAGAATCGGGGAGGGAGGTCCGGTCGACCTTGATCTATCGCAACGGAAGGACGCCGCTGATCAGCATCGCGGCGACGGTGAGCATCATGCAGGCGGTGGCCGCCCAGCCGAGCCACCGGAGCGGCCCGCGCACGGCGAAGGCCCCCATGATGTCGGTGCGGGACGCGGCCAGCATCATCACGGTCATGATCGGCACCGCGATGACGCCGTTGACGACCGCGCTCCAGTAGAGCGCCCGGATCGGGTCGACGGCGCCCAGGCTGATGATCATGCCGACGAGGGTCGCGAGGGCCACCGTCCCGTAGAAGGCGCGTGCCTCGAGCAGGTGACGTCCGAATCCGACCGGCCAGTGCTGCGCCTCGCCGACCGCGTAGGCCGCCGAGCCGGCCAGGACCGGCACCGCCAGGAGCCCGGTGCCGACGATGCCAAGCGCGAAGACGCCCGCCGACAGGGGGCCGGCGATGGGCCGGAGCGCCTCGGCGGCCTGGGCCGAGGTCTGGATGTCGGTGATGCCGTGCGGGTGCAGCACCGCGGCGGTCGTCACCATGATGGCCAGGGCGACGATGTTCGAGAACGTCATGCCGACGAGGGTATCGACCCGGATGCGGTGAAGGGCCGCCTTTCCCTGCTCAGGTGCGTGGGCGAGGTCGCGCCGCCGCGGGAAGGCGTGCAGGTCCTCGGCCTCCTCCGCCGCCTGCCAGAAGAACAGGTACGGGCTGATCGTGGTGCCGAAGATCGCCACCAGGGTGGTGAGGCTCGCCCCGCTGCCGTCGAGACGCGGCACGGCCATGGCCCATCCGAGCTCGGACCAGGAGACATGGGCGAACACGACCACACCGAGATAGGCGAACAGGCTCAGGGTCAGCCACTTCAGCACGGCGACGTAGCGGGTGTACTGCAGCACTAGTTGCATGAACACGCAGGCCCCCGAGAACAGCCCGACATAGAGCCAGCGCGGGCCCGGCAGCAGGAGATTCAGGGCATCGGCCATGGCGCCGAGGTCGGCGCCGAGGTTCAGGATGTTGGCGATGAGCAGGAGCAGGACCACGCCCTGGAGCAGGCCGTTGGGATAGTGCTGGCGCAGCACGCCGGCGATGCCGTGGCCGGTGGTGCGCCCGATCCGGGCCGAGACCATCTGCACGGCGGCCATCAGGGGCAGGCTGTAGAGCATGGTCCAGCACAGGCCGTACCCGAGCTGCGCCCCGGCCTGCCCGTAGGTGGCGATGCCGCTGGGATCGTCGTCCGAGGCCCCGGTGATCAGGCCCGGTCCGAGAACACCCAGCAGGCGTGGTTTCGAGGGGCCGACGGCGGCGCTCAGGCCCTCCGGGTCATTCGGCTCGGTCAGGACGCTTGCGACCGGGACCGGTATCTCGGTCATCGGTCGATGCCGCGCGCGCCACGAGGGCCCGTGTCGTGCCCAAGGGGGGGCAGGGCATCGGGGGCGGACCAGATCGTGCGGGCGACCGTCAGGGCCGCGTCCAGGTCCTCGCGGTCCGTGCCGTAGCGACGGTGCAGGGCTTCGAGCCACGGCAGCGTGCCGTCGGGGCCCGACCAGATCTCCGCGGCCGACACGTGGTACATCCCATCGAGTGCCTCGATGCCGTAGCCGGTGACGGCCCACTGCCGCCCGCGCCAGTGCACCGGTTCGGTAAGCTCGTGCGCCATGACCTCGCTCCCGATCCTCGCGCCGCTAGGCGCGTTCTTCCTGCACCGCGGCGGCCTCGCAGGAGTCCGCACGCAGCCGCCAATCCACGATGCCGTTGGCTTCACAGAACAGCGCCTGCCCGGCTGCGCGGGCGGAGGCCTCCGACGTGGCCGGAACGAGGACCTGGTGCTGGCGCGCAGGCCGCTCGTGACCGGTATCGTCGCTGACCAGCTTGTAGAACGTGACCAGGAATATCCTCATCGGGTCGCCTCCGTGCGCGCGCGACGAGACGCCGTCGCGTCCCCCGCGAGCGGAGTTGACCCCGGATCCGGCTGGGCGCCTTGATCTGCCGCAAACTCGGCCCCCGTCTGCGGAAAGAAGCGCGTCCGCTTCGGCGCAAGGAGCGTGCTGCCGGAGCCGGACGACGCCACCCGATGGGCGTGGCCCTTGCCGTGCAGCGGCCAGTATCGCTCCATGGCGAGATAGGTGAACGAGGCCGACCAGCCGATCAGCAACAGGCCGTTCAGGGCCTCGACGCCGGAGATGAGGCGCGCATGCCCGACCGGGAAGTGGTCGCCGAAGCCGAGAGTCGTGTAGGTCACCACCGAGAAGTACAGGCAGTCCTCGAAGGTGGTGACCGGTACGCCCGCAAAGGCGCCGTTACCGAGCCGCAGCACGAGCAGCCAATAGGCGCCGGCATAGATCCACACCGCCGCCGTATGCCCGACGAAGGCCGCCAGCACCACGACGAGGATGCGGGCGCGCGGTGGAATCGGAAGCTCCGCCAGGTGCTCGGAGGTTAGGCGCAGGATCTCGTACAGCACCAGGATGGTGGTGATGACGAGGGCGACGCTGGCGGACATGGCGAGGAGCATGCGGCTGTCCCGAGAAGGAACCCGGGAGCAGCATGCGCCGCGCCGCACCGGGCGCCTTGACCTGCCTCAACGCGGCCCCGACGTCCGCCCCGCCGTCGTGGGCCGGAGGTCAGCGGGTCCTGATCCAGATCAACGCGTCACCCGATCCCGTACCATCACCTTGTCACTGCGCCCCGATCTTCCGGGCGCGCGTCAGCAAGGGAGGCCGGCCATGCCGGACGTTCGCGTATCCGAGGATCTGTGGTCCACGGGGATGCTGCCCGAAGGCATCCTGGAGCGCTGGCTGGTCGCGGACGGGGCCAGGGTGAGGGCCGGGGAGGCCGTGGCCGCCGTGCGGATCGGCGAGGCGCTCCACGACATCGTCTCGCCGGTCGGCGGGCGCCTGGAGGTCGTTGCGCCGGCCAGCGAGGTCGTCGACCCAGGCTGCATCATCGCCGAGGTTCATGCCTGACGCCGCGCCGCGGAGAGACTTTGAGCGAGATCAAGGCCGGCCGGCCCGCGCGGCGAGAGGATGACGGCAGCGAACCGCGGCGGATGTTGTCGCGGGCACCGGTCGGAGGCGTCCCATGGCTCGATCCAACCTGCACGCGCGCCCCTCGCCACCGGAATGGCGGACGGACGAGATCCTGCTCGGCGCCCTGCAGCACGCGGCCGGCGTCGCGCTGGTGCTGGCCGCGTGGGTCCTCATCCTCGTCGACCAAGGCCGCCCCGGCGCCTCCGCGCTCCTGCCGGGCCTGTTGGTCTTAGGGCTGTCCACCGCCAACCAGCTTCGCTTCCGCGCCGTGTTGGAGCGTGCCATCGCGCTCATCGGGGCCTGGACGCTGCTGGCCCCCTGGATGCTCGGGTTCGCCGCCAACGATGTCGCGACCTGGGCCCACGTGACGCTCGGCGGCGTGAGTCTCGCCTCCGCTCTGGCATGGCTCAAGCTGGCGCGAAAGCCATGACCCCAGCGACACCATCCCGGATTGGATGGCTGGCCTGTTCGGGGCTGGCGGCGGTCACGCTGGGTTTTCCGGTCACTGCCGGCCCGGGGGAGGATCACCGCATC
Source organism: Methylobacterium sp. Leaf88 (assembly GCF_001422795.1). Lineage (NCBI taxonomy): Bacteria > Pseudomonadati > Pseudomonadota > Alphaproteobacteria > Hyphomicrobiales > Methylobacteriaceae > Methylobacterium > Methylobacterium sp. Leaf88. The sequence continues at coordinate 114,777 of NZ_LMMK01000004.1, forward strand.
CGGGGCTGGACCGTGGCCGCGCAGCTTTGCAGCCGGTGCCACGTCATCGGCAGGGAGCCGCAGGACGGCGGACACGTCGGACCAGACTTCCGGACCATCGCCGCCATGCCCTCGACCACGGGCGTCGCGCTCAACGTCTTCCTGCAGAGCCACCATCAATGGATGCCGAGCGTGCGGCTGGACCGGGACGAGCTGGATGCGGTCATCGACTACGTCCTCAGCCTCAAGACGGCGGAAGCCGCGAGGCCTTGAGGCCCGGAGATCGAGAGCGATGCTTCCCTTTCCCGTGCTCCTGGCCGACATCGGCGGCACCTACGCCCGGTTCGCCGTCCTGCCGCGGCCGGGCGCCGACCCGACGCCGATCTGGAAGGTCGCGACCGCCGGCTTCCCCGGCCCTGTGGAGGCCATTCGGTCCTATCTCGATCGACCCGGCACGGTCAGGCCGTGCGCCGCCTTCCTCGCCGTCGCCGGGCGGGTCGGGGGCGATGGGACGCGCCTGACCAACGCGGGTTGGCGGTTCGACCCCGGTGAGATCGGCATCGCGCTCGGCCTCGATTCCGTGAGGCTGGTCAACGACTACGTGCCGCTCGCGGCCGCCCTCACGATCCTCGACCAGGAGAACCCGGCCGAACTGGTGCTAATCGGTCCCCCGGCCCCCCCCTCGGGCACGGGGTCATCGGGCCGGGCAGAGACTTCGGCGCGGGGGCCCTGATCCCGGCCGGTGACCGCCTCCTGTTCCGGACCACGGAGCCCGGGCACTCGCGGCGGCAGGCGATGCCGCGATCGACCGGCCCAGTCAGCGGGGGTCCTTGCCATGCGGTCCAAGAGTGCGGTCCCAGGCGAGGCAATCGAACCGTACGCACGCCTGCTCGGCCGTTGTGCCCGCGACCTGTCCGTGTCGGGCGGTGACAAGCCCCTCCCCGAGAGCGTCCGCGAAGGGCGGATACGGGCGGGGTCAAAGCCCGCCAGTGGCGAGGCTTCGCTTTCGGGAAGGCCCCAGGATGTTTGCCGTGGAGGTCTCCGCGGCGGTTCGGTTTCATCGACGGCAACGCTCGTCGCGAGGCAGCCCGGGGTTTTGGGCTCGATCGCGAGACGATGGCCAAGATGCCCACCGCCGGCCCTCACTTCGCCTTCTGGATCCGCGTCACCGCGATCGAACCGTTGATGCGCTCGGCGGAGAAGCGCACCTTCTCGCCGGGTTTGAGACTCTTGAGCAGAGCAGGGTCCTGGACCCGGTAGGCCATCGTCATCGCGTCCATGTCGATATTGGGGATGGACGCGTGGTCGAGGGTGACCTTGCCCGCAGCCTCGTCGACCTTCTTCACCGTCCCGGCGACGAGGGGCGCGTTCGCGGGCGTCGCCGACGCGGCCGGCTTCTCCGGAGCGGGGGGCGATGCGGGCTGGGGTCTCGCGGGCGCCGCCCGGTCCAGGGGGCCTTCGCCCGGCGGCGTCGGGTTGGGCTGCGGCCGGTAGCCCGCCTCGCGACTGCGGACCTGCCACTGCTTCAGGGCGTCGATCCGCGCCTGCTGCGTCTCCTGGATCGTCTGCGCGATCTCGCGCAGCTGACGGTCGGCGCCGTAATCGAGCTGCGTCTTGGCCAGGAACAGCGTCTCCTCGAGGCTGGCGATCAGCAGCGCGGCGAAATCCCGGTCCGGGTCGCCGGTGAGCTTCGTGTCCCGGAACCGGGTCGCCATCGTGTCGCGCGCCCGCTCCAGGGCTGCGGGCGCGCCCGTCGCGGGCTGTGCGCCGGCGGGAGGCGCGACCGAACCGACAAGGACGGCCGCGAGCGCGGTGGACAGGATCAGGCGTCGCATCGGGGCTCCATTTCAAGGCTCGACGGCCCTCGCACCGGACCGGGTGGCGATCGTGCGAGGGCCCCTGGGGGGAGGGCGCTATTTCGCCTTCTGGATCGTCGTGACGGTGTACGCACCGCCTGTCTCGACCACGTCGAAATCGACTTTGTCCCCGGCCTTGAGGCCCTTGAGCACCGCAGGGTCCTTGACCGGATACGCCATCGTCATCGCGCCCATGTCGAGCTTCGGGATCGCGGCATGGTCGAGGGTCACCTTGCCGGCGGCCGGGTCGATCTTCGTCACCGTCCCCCTCACGGATTGCGCCCAGGCGGGCATCGCGACCGCCAGGAAGGCCATCGAGAGGACGGCGAGCGGGATCTTGCGTCTCATGGTCGGTTCTCCTCGAAACCAGCGAAGCACCACGCCGGCCCCGTCGAGCGGATCGCGACCGGTGCGGCGGAGTCCGGACGGGATCGCTCCCGGTCCGAACGGATCTGCCCGGGCGGCAGCCCGGGGGGGCCGTCCGCGGGCGCGGGCGACGCGCGGTCGACCGGTCAGGGCTCATGGCCGCCCGCGTTGGACGCGGTGCGCCGCGTGCGCGGATCCACGGCCCGGAGGTCGGTCTGGCGCGCCCGCCGGCCCTTCGGCGTTCCGGGCGCGCGCGCCGGCTCGGGCATCGGCTCGCCGGTCCACTCGTAGGCCACGGAGCCTGCCGGGTGCTGGTACCAACCCGGGTCGCGATAATCGTCGGCCGCCAGTCCAGGCCGCACCTTCAGGACCGTGAACATCCCGCCCATCTCGACGGAGCCGAACGGACCGGCGCCGGTCATCATCGGCAGCGTGTTCTCCGGGAGCGGCATCTCCATCTCGGCCATCATGCCGCCGCCCGTCGAACCCATCGGCATGTAGCCGGGCGCGATCGTCCGGATCTGCTTGACCGTGCTCTTCAGGTTGACGCCGATATACGTCCGGACCGCATGGCCCATCGCGTTCATGGTGTGGTGCGACTTGTGGCAGTGGAGGGCCCAGTCGCCCGGGTTGTCGGCGTTGAACTCGATCACCCGCATCTGTCCGACGGCGACGTCGGCCGACACCTCCGGCACCTGATAGCGCTCGTCGATCCAGCCGCCATCCGTGCCGGTGACCTTGAAGTCGCAGCCGTGGACGTGGATCGGGTGGTTGGTCATGGTGAGGTTGCCGAAGCGCATCCGCACCTTGTCGCCCTGGCGAACGACCAGGGGGTCGATGCCGGGCCACGCGCGGCTGTTGAAACACCACAGGTTCATGTCGAGCATCGTGTTGACCTTGGGCACGTAGGACCCGGCCTCGATGTCGTAGGCGTTCAGCAACCAGACGAAGTCGCGGTCGACCCGCCGCTCGGCCGGGTTGCGCGGATGCACGACGACGAACCCCATCATGCCCATCGCCATCTGGACCATCTCGTCCGAGTGCGGGTGGTACATGAAGGTGCCGGAGCGCCTCAGGATGAACTCGTAGACGAAGGTCTTGCCCGGGGGGATGCCGGGCTGGGTCAGCCCGGCGACCCCGTCCATGCCGTTGGGGAGCGTCTGCCCGTGCCAGTGCACGGCGGTCGCCTCCGGCAGGCGGTTGGTGACGAAGATGCGGATCTTGTCGCCCTCGACCGCCTCGATGGTCGGGCCCGGCGATTGTCCGTTGTAGCCCCAGAGCCGCGCGTTCATGCCGGGCGCCATCTCCCGCACGACCGGCTCGGCGATCAGGTGGAACTCCTTCCAGTCGCCGCGCATGCGCCACGGCAGCGTCCAGCCGTTGAGCGTCACCACCGGCTGGTAGTCCGGCCCGCTCGTCGGATAGAGCGGCGGCTGCATGGTCGCCTTGTCCATGATCGGGGCCTCCGGCAGGCCCGCGGCCTGGACCCGTCCGCTGATCATCGACGTGCCGGCGAGCACGAGGCCGCCCGCTCCCAGAATCCTTCTGCGCGAGATGTCGGTCATGAGGCCTCTCCGAATGACATGGGCGGACCGGGCTCCAGGGCTCAACCGCCGGGCGTCCCGACGGCGAGGCTCTCGCCCGGGGTGCCTCCGGCGGCTTCGCCGCCGAAGTTGTCCGCCGAGAACCCGCCGCCGACGGTCGCCGCCTTGAGGTCGGTCGCCGCGATCCAGAAGTCGCGCTTCGCCTCGATGGCCTGGATGTTGCTCAGGATCCTGGCCCGGGCGTCGATGATGAGCGTCGTCACGTCCAGGAGCATGCCGCTGTACTGGAGCAGGGCCTGGTCCTGGATCGTCCTGCGCAAGGGTAGGACGCTCGTCTGGTAATGCCGGGTGATGTCGTACTGGCCGCGGTACCGCTGATAGGCCTCGCGGACTTCGGAGCGGGCGTTCACCGCACGCTCCGCCAGCCGGTTCGCCGTGGCGAGATAGGCCTCCTTCGCGCCCCGGACCGCCGTCGTGCCGAAATCGTAGATGGGGATGGTCAGATCGGCCGAGAATCCGTTCAGGCTGCCCTTGTCGACCTTCGGGGCGGCACCACTCTCGAACGTCCGCGACCGGGCGTACTGGTTCGCGAAGCCCACGTCGAAGACGCTGATGAAGCCAGTGGCCTGGTCCAGGCCGAACTGCCCGACGAGCGACTGCAGTTCGAAGCGGGCCGCCTGTACGTCGGCCCGCCGCCTCAGCGCCTCCACCTCGATGCCTCGACCGTCCACGAGGCGCTTGGGCAGCGCGGGAAGGTCCTTCGGAAGGCGGAACTCGATGTCCCGCCCCCAGAGGCCGAGCAGGCGGGTCAGGCGCTCCCGCTCCGCCCGCTGCTGGACGCGCGCCTTGGCGAGCTGCGCCCCCAACTCGCTGTAGAAGGCGTGCTCGCGCGCCTGCTCCAGCTTGTTCAGTGCACCCGTCTCGCCCAGTTGCTGGGTCAGGGTCGACGCGGATTCGGTGCTCGCCAGCGCCTGTTCGAGGAAGGCGATGGCCTGGTTGGCCGCCACCGTCCGATAGAACTGGCGCCGGGCCTCGCCCGCGAGTTTCAGGACCTGGTCCGCCGCGTTGTACTGGTCGCCCCGGAAACGCTGGCGGGCGATCTCGGCGCGGGCCGGCAGCGTCGCCAGGTCCAGCACGCTGGCGGCCACGGAGCGCTCGATCTCCGTGTTGAACCCGAGCCCCCATTGCGTGATCGAGAAGGTCGGGGCGTGCGGCAGGGTCGCCTGCACGTACTGCGCCTCGGAGACGCCGAGGCCGTTGAAGGCGGCCTGCAAGCCCCTGTTCCTGAGAAGCGCGACCTGGACGGCGCCATCCGCCGTGAGGGGACGCCGCAGCAGCGCATCCACCCGCGCCTCCGCGCTCGGCGCGATCCCCTGGTCGCTCGATTTCGCGATGTCCTTGCCGAGTTCGAGCGAGGCATATTCGCTGGCGACCGACAGGCCTGCATCCGGTGAGAAGCTCGCGCAGCCTCCCAGCAGCAAGGCCACGCCAGCCAAGCTCCCGGTCAAGCTCCCGCCCCCCGGGCGCCCCCGGACGGCGCCGCCCGGAGGACGCGCCGTCGTACCGGCATCTCCCGGCGTGGTCGTGTTGCGTCCCATGACCGTTAGTCCGGGAGGGGGATCGATCGGGTTACAGAGACGGACCATCACCGACCTCCCGAATCGCGCTTTCCGCCCATGCCGTCCATGCCCGGCATGCCTCCCGTCCCGCCGGACCCCGCCTTCGGGGCCACCTGCCGGTTGAGCTCCAGCCAGTCCTTCGTCTCGACCACACCGAAATCCTTCACGCCCCGGGTGACCGTCGCGTAGCGAGGGGGTGGGACCGTCGCGTTCGGGTCGGAGGGCAGGACAAGCCCGACGGGCACTGTGGCGGGGATGCAGCCGGCGAGCGGCAGGACCGCCGCGAGCGCGGCCGGTCTCGGCAACTTGAACATCTTATATTTCCCGAACTGAGGCGGAGGGCCGGGGACATGGCCCGGCGAGCCGCCGGCCGCACGGCGGAAGCCGACGACGGGGTCGCGCTCGACCAGGGCACCAAGGCGATGAGGGGGGAGGGGGTGGCCGTCCCGTCGGAACGGCCGTCGGCGGTCGCGAGAGCCGCCCGCGCATCAGGCGCCGAGCCTCGGCGGTCGCTCGATCCGGAGCGGATGGGCGTCGACGGGTCCGTCCGCCCGTCCGATCCGTCCGCGGTCGGAGGGCGTGTCCTCCAAGGGCGGTCCGCCCCCTGCCATCGTCGGCAACGCGGCTTGGCAGCCGAGGGCGCAGCAGGGCGACGGGCCGCCCGGGCGCTTCGAACCGTGTCGGTGTCCCGGGCCGCCGTCATCGCCGGCGGACGCGGAGGGACCGTCCTGTGACGGCGCATGACGCGCCGCGTCCCGCGCGCTGTCCGGCGTGTCAGAATCCCGCGACGCCCGCGCGGGGTCGGCGTGCGGCATCCGCGCGGAGGCGTCGGAGAGCCAACGGTCGGCCGCCGCGGCCTGACGGCCCATCGTGCATGCCGCCGCCGGCGCGATGGCCAAAGCAAAAGCCAGGACGGCGAGCATCACTGTGCGCAGGAAGAGCATCGCTCAGGATTCCGGCCCGATCTGGAGAAAACATCGCGCAGCCCGGCGGGGCCTGCAATCCCCCCGACAGCAACAATCTCAGATAACAACCTTCTGTTGCATTTCTACCATGAGCCGGGTCCCGGACAGGTTCTGCAGGATGGGCGACGCAGCGGGCGGCGGCGGGAAGGTCAATGGGTATGGTCGTTGGGAAGGGCACTCGGAGCCGGGACCGCATCGGTCCTGCCCACGGCATCGGGCGTGGCGGCGTCATTCGTGGGGGTGTGATCGTGCGCGTGGCTATGCCCCTCGGCATGGTCGCCGCCACCGGGATGGACGTGGTCGCCGGATGTCGGGAGTGCCATGACGCCCAGGCCATAGCGGTAGACGTTCTCGCCCCCGAGCCAGCCCGTCACCGCGAGCGCGCCCGAACCTCCCGCCAGCAACGCCAGCAGCACGAGGCCCGCTCCGGCGCTCTTTCGGCGCTCCAACCAGGCGACGCCCCCGGCGGCGAGGAAGACCAGCGCGGTGGCCACGGCCCAACGCAGGTGGATCGTCATGTTCCGGTGCGAGGCCGCGTCGTGCGCCACCGTGTTGTAGGCCGACCAGCCCGTGGCGAGGGTTGCGACCGTGATGCCGACACCCATCGCGAGGTTCCAGCGGGCGGCCGTCGTGAGCGCGCCTCCGTACGGCCGCTGCCCGAGCAAGGTCCCGAGGGCGAAGAGGCCGCTGCTCGTGATGAGGAGAGCGACCGTGAAATGGACCGCGACCGGATGCCAGTTCGGGATCACCTCGATCATGACTGCACTCCAAGAAAAGCGTCGATGGCCGGACGGCCGGTCTTTGTCCGGGTCAGTTCAATCGCGGGGAGGGACCGAGCGAGACATCGCACGGGGACACGGCCGACGCCGTCACCGGATAGGACGTCAGACCTAGCCGGATCCGGCCCGGAACACCTTGTCGTGGGATGGGGAGCGCGTCGGCGCCAAGGCTCGGAAACCTCCCTGCCCACCTGTCTCACCGTACCCGTCCGGGGTATAGGAATGCTACCTAAGCTTGACAATCATTCCCGCAACATACCTGTGCGTGAAGGCATGACGGGAGCGCAGTAACCTTTCGGGCCACGATTGCGGACTGTCCGTTTGAGCGGCGGGAGCGATTCCGTGTGGCGATTGGGCCGCCGACCGCGTGAACTGGATCGCCGGACGAACGGCGTGCTTCGGCGACACCGCGTGGCCGTTATGAGGAGTTCTGCGGGGTGGCGGATGATGCGATCGACTTCGTTCTTCCGCTCGGCGGCCATGAACCGGCTCGCCTAGCTCGCGTGTCCCAGGCGGAGGAAGAACTGCGTGGCCTGCTCGTCGCCAGCCTCGGGGGGAGCGCCGTCGACTACCGGCGCTTCCTCGAGCGCCTCGGTTCGCATCTGCGCGCGTACTACAAAGGCAAGCTGGTCCGGTCCGGGCGGACGGACACCGAGGCGGAGGACCTGGTCCAGGAAACCCTGATGGTGATCCATACGCGGCGGCACACCTATGACGTCACGCAGCCTGTGACGCCGTGGGTCCACGCCATCGCCCGATACAAACTGATCGACCATCTCCGGCAGACGCGCGCGACCGCTGCGAACGTCCCCGTCGAGGATGCGGGTGTGCTGCTGGCCCACGGCGATCACGTCGCGGCGGAGAGTTCCCTCGATGTCGCGCGCCTGCTCGCGCACTTGCCGGCCAAGATGAGAAGCGCGATCCAATCCACGAAGGTCGACGGCCTGAGCACCGCCGAGGCAGCCGCGCGCTCCGGCATGTCCGAGACGGCGGTTAAGGTGAGCGTCCACCGTGGCCTGAAGGCGCTGGCGAAACTGGTCGGAGGCACGGCGCGATGAAGACGGACGACCTCATCGGTTTCCTGGGCAGCAGTTTCGAGCGCGAACCGGTTCGGACCTCGTGGATGACCCGGCGGCTCGGCCTCGCCGTGGCCGTGGGCGCCGCTTGTGCCCTCTTTCTCGCGCTCGCCGTCCTCGGCGTACGCCCCGGCCTCATGCAGGGCCGCCCGCTCCTGTTCCTCGCCTTCAAGCTCGCCTTCGCGGCCGCGGTCGGTGGCCTCGCGATCCGGTATCTCGTCAGGGTGGCCAGTCCGGGCGGGGAGAGCCGCGTCCATCTCGGGATCGCGTCATTGCCGTTCGTCGCGGTCGCGGCCCTGGCCGGGGCCAGCCTCACGACGGTGCCCCGCGAGCACTGGCATGGCCAGATCTCGGGCCATTCCTGGCTCGAATGCCTGGTCTCGATCCCCCTGATCGCCATCGTTCCGTTCGCCGTCGTCACCTGGGCGGTCCGCCGGTTCGGGGCTCCGACGGACCTGATTCGCGCCGGAGCCCTGGTGGGTCTCGCAGCGGGCGCCGTGAGCGCGCTCGGCTACTCGCTGCACTGCATGGACGACACCGTCCCGTTCGTCGCCGTCTGGTACGGCGGGACGATCGCGTTGTGCACCCTGGCCGGGGCGGTTCTGGGGCCGCGTCTCCTCCGCTGGTAGCGCGCCGCCGAGCCTCCCCACACCTGAGCCCGATGCTGTCGGGACAGGGGCGGGGGGATGGGATCGGTCAACGGGCCCGGGCGGCGGAATAGAGGACAAACGGGAGATGAGGATGGGGACGGAAACCTTGGCGTCCCGGCGAGACGTGCTCGTCGGCCTGGCGGCGGGACTGATGCTCGGAAGGCCCGCCCTGGCGGAGGGTCTGCCCCGGGTCGCCGTGGCGAAGGACCCGAGTTGCGGCTGCTGCGAGAAATGGGTGGCCCACCTGCGGGAGGCCGGCTTCACGGTGACGGTGACAGAGGGGCCCGTGAACCCGGTGAAGGCGCGCCTCGGCGTGCCGCGGGACCTCGCCTCCTGCCACACGGCCGAGGTCGGCGGCTACGTGGTCGAGGGGCATGTGCCGGCCGGCGCGATCAAGCGGCTGCTGGCGGAGACGCCCAAGGCCACGGGACTGGCCGTTCCGGGCATGCCGGCCGGCTCGCCCGGCATGGAGGTCGAGGGCATGGAGCCCGACACCTATGCGGTGATTCTGTTCGGTCCGGAAGGCCGAAGCCCGTTCGCCCGGTACCGTGGCGGGGTGCCGGCGTAAGACCGCGGCGCGACCGGACCGGGGATCGGGCGCGGGCCGACCTGGCTGAGCCGCCCGGGGGCCTCGTGAGCCCTCGGACCGACGCGTCCGGGCACCGGATGCGGACCCCGGGGCTCAGGCCCGGGGGCCCTCGGCCGGCTCGCCCTGCGTGAAGTCCCGCCAGAGCAGGATCAGCGCCGCCATCACGGCCGGGCCGAGGAACAGCCCCAGGAGGCCGAAGGTCTCGACGCCGCCGAGGATGCCCAGCAGCACCCAGAGGAAGGGCAGGCGGGTGGTGCCGCCGATCAGGGCCGGACGCACGAAGTGGTCCGCCACGAAGGTGACGACGAAGCCCGCCACCACCACGACCGCCGCCGGCACCACCGCGCCGTTGGCGAGCAGGATCGCGGCCGCGATGCCGAAGACCAGGGGCGCCCCGAACGGGATCATCGCCGCCACCGCCGTCAGGGCCCCGAGCAGCACCGGGTGCGGCACGCCGGCGAAGAAGTAGACGATCCCCAGAAGCAGGCCCTCGCCGAGGCCGACCAGGACGAGGCCGTCCACGGTGCCGTGCACCGAGGCCACCATCTGCCGTGCCACCCGCTCGCCGCGGGGGCCGAACAGCTTGGCGCTGGCGGCCAGCACCTGCGCGGCGACCGCGCGGCCGTCGCGGAACAGGAAGAACAGCGCCACGAGGGTGAAGCCGAACAGGACCACGCGCCGGACGATCTGCGCCCCGAGGCTGCGGGTCACGCCGATCACCGAGGAATTGTCGAAGCGGTGCAGGAGCTCCGAGCCGGCGGCGGGGTGGCTCAGATTCTCCGCCCACCAGGCCTGCGCCTGCGCCGCACCGAAGGGCAGGTGGCCGAGAAAGTCCGGCACGGGGATGCCGGATTTCTCGAAGGAGCGGGCCCAGGCGACCACGTCGTGGGCCTCCCGCGCCGCCTGCACGCCCAGCACCACCAGGGGAATCAGGAAGACCAGGGCCACCGCCGCGGTGAAGAGGAGCGGCAGGAGGATGTTGTGCCGGCCCGGCGGCCAGCGCCGCTCCGCACGGGCGTAGAGGGGCCCGAGGGCGATCGCCAGGATCACCGCCCAGACCAGGGCCGGGATGAAGGGGTGCAGGACCCAGATCCCGAGGCCCGCCAGGGCGAGGAACAGGGCAAGGCGCGCGAGGCTCTGCGCCGAGCCCGATACCGGGTGCGCCCCCGCACGCGGCGGAGGGTCGGAAAGCGAGCGCGGGTCGGGCGCGCCCGCCGGCGGCGGGCCGGCCGGCGTCATGGAGGGAAGCTGGACCATCGTGTTGTGCGACCTCGTGCGGAGCGGCCGCGGCGGCCACGTCCTGCCGGTGCATCTAGTCCATCGCCGCGGGATCGGAATGGAGGAGCAGGCCGGATCGCGACGCCGTGATGGCCACGGTTGCCCCTCCTGACCCCCTCGTGTAAGGGACCGCCTTCACTGTCCAGGGCGGCGGCAGCGCCGGCCCACGGGGCATGCTGCGCGACCGGGGGCACCGGGCATCATGCGCCGGATCGCTCCGGCCCCCGATCGGCACGGGCCGAATCCGGCGGGATACCCAGTCACACGGCGAGAACGCATGTCCGACCAGACCCACACCGCCACCTTCGACCGCGTCGCGGACATCATCGCCGACACCGCCGACATCCCGCGGGACACGATCACCCCCGAGAGCCACGCCATCGACGATCTCGGGATCGATTCGCTCGCCTTCCTCGACATCGCCTTCGCGGTGGACAAGGCCTTCGGCATCAAGCTCCCCCTCGAGCGTTGGACCCAGGAGGTCAACGAGGGCAAGGTGCCGGCCGAGGAGTACTTCGTCCTGAAGAACCTCTGCGCCCGCATCGACGCCCTCGTGGCCGAGAAGGCCGCCAAGGCCTGAAGCCGGGCCGCCCGGGACGCCCCGGGCGACCGACGCCGCCCCTTCGACCCCCGCCCGCCCGGGACCCAGGACGCCATGCGCCTCGAATATTTCGAGATGATCGACGCCGTGACCCGCTTCGACCGCGAGGCCGGCCGGATCGAGGCCCTGGCCCGCGTGCCGATGGAGAGCCCGGTCTTCGAGGGGCACTTCCCCGACCACCCGCTGGTGCCGGGCGTGCTGCTCACCGAGACCATGGCCCAGGCCTCGGGCTACCTCGTGCTCGCCCATCTGGGCTTCCGGCAGATGCCGTTCCTGATGGGCGTCGACAAGGCGCGCTTCCGGTCCTTCGTCGGCCCGGGCGCCGAACTGCAGATCGAAGCCAGCCTCGAACATGACGGCTCGGGCTACGCGGTGACGAAGGCGGCGATCCAGCACGACGGCAAGCCGCTGGCCAATGCCGAGCTGCGCTTCCGCACCATGCCGTTCCCGGCCGGCCTCGACGGGCCGATGCGCGCGCGGGCCCGCAAGATCGGGCTGTTCGATCTCGCGGGCGAGCCCGCGTGAGCGTGCGGCGAGTGAGCGTCCAGAGATGAGCGACGAGGTGAGATGAGCAGTTCGCGCGACGTCGTCGTCACCGGCATCGGCCTCGTCTCCTGCGCGGGCGAGGGCATCGCGGCGCATCTCGCGGCCCTCGGGGCCGGCGCGCCGGCGCGCACCGACACGCAGGCCTTCGCGCCCTACACGGTGCATCCGATGGCGCCCCTCGCCCTCGACGGCCAGATCCCGAAAAAGTCCGACCAGCGCCAGATGGAGCCCTGGCAGCGCCTGGGCGTCTACGCCGCCGGCCTCGCCCTGGATTCCGCCGGGGTGAAGGGGGATGCCGACCTGAAGGGCCGCATGCACCTCGTGGTCTCGGCCGGCGGCGGCGAGCGCGACACGGCGGTGGACGGCGCGATCCTCACGGGCCTGCGGGAGGCCGCCGATCCGGGCGCCTACCTCAACGAGCACCTGCAGAACGACCTGCGCCCGACCCTGTTCCTGGCCCAGCTCTCGAACTTGCTCGCCGGCAATATCGGCATCGTCCACGGGGTCACGGGGGCGTCCCGCACCTTCATGGGCGAGGAAGCCGCGGGCACGGACGCCCTGCGCATCGCCCAGGCGCGGATCGCCTCGGGGCAGGTGGACTGCATGCTGGTGGGCGGCTCCTACAGCGCCGAGCGACCCGATGTCATGGTCATCCACGAGATGGGCGGCTTCCTGCGCGCCCGCGACTTCCGCCCGGTCTTCGACCGGACCCCGGCGGCAGAGGCCGGCTTCATCCTCGGCAGTGCCGCCGCCTTCCTGGTTCTGGAAGCGGCCGAGCATGCCGCCGCCCGCGGGGCCCGGGCGCTGGCGCGCCTCGGCCCGGTGGCGAGCGACCGCACGACGCGCACGGCCGGCAGCACCGAGGCCAGCCTGGCGGCCCTCTGGACGACGGCGGGCGTCGCGGCGCCCGAGATCGTCCTCGCCGGTGCCACCGGCGTCGCCCCGGTCACGACCGAGGAGGGCGCAGCCCTGGCGCGCCTCGCCCCGGGCGTGGCCGTGACGGCTCTGGGCGATGTCACCGGCCACACCCTCGAGACGGTAGCGCCGTTCGGCGCGGCCCTGGCGGCAGCGCTCGTCGCCGAGAAGGGCCTGCGCGAGGTCGCCGTGACGGTGGTGGGCCATCGCCGGGGCGAGGGCGTGATCCGGGTGACGGCGGCCTGACCCGGGGCGATCCCGGACTCCGGTGGTGACAAAAAGAGTGTAAGACGGCGCGATGACGAACCAACCTCCCCGGGACGCCAAGGTCCGCGACGCGAAAGGCCGGCCGCTGGTGGCGGTCACCGGCCTCGGCATCGTCACCTCCCTCGGCCAGGGCCAGGCCGACAACTGGGCCGCCCTGACCGCCGGCCGCTCCGGCATCCACGCCATCCGACGTTTCCCCACGGAGGGCCTGCGCACCCGCATCGCCGGCACTGTCGACTTCCTCGATACCGACCCCCTGGTGGCACCGGCCCTGTCCCAGCGCTTCGCGGAAGCCGCCGCCGACGAGGCGATCGCGCAGTCGGGCATCGGCCGGCCCGGGGACTTTCCCGGCGCCCTGTTCATCGCCGTCCCCCCGGTGGAGATCGAGTGGCCGCAGCGCCAGGCCCTGGCCGAGGCCTCGGGCCAGACCGGCCCGATCACCTATGCGGACCTGCAGCGCGCCGCCGCGAGCCGGCGCTTCGACCCCTGGCACGACCTGTTCATCTTCGGCACGGTGGCCGACCACATCGCCGACCGCTTCGGCACCAAGGGCTCGCCGATCTCCCTCTCCACCGCGTGCTCGTCCGGCGCCACCGCGATCCAGCTCGGCGTCGAGGCGATCCGGCGCGGCGAGGTCACGGCCGCCCTCTGCATCGGCACCGACGGCTCGGTGAACCCGGAATCGCTGATCCGGTTCTCGCTGCTCTCGGCCCTCTCCACCCAGAACGACCCGCCCGAGGCCGCCTCCAAGCCCTTCTCGAAGAACCGCGACGGCTTCGTCATGGGGGAGGGCGCGGGCGCCCTCGTCCTGGAGGACGCCGAGGCGGCGCGCGCCCGCGGCGCAAGGATCCTCGGCTACGTCCTCGGCTGCGGCGAGAAGGGCGACGGCTTCCACCGCACCCGGTCGAGCCCCGACGGCGCCCCCGGCATCGCGGCGATCCGCGCCGCCCTGGCGGATGCCGACACGGCGCCCGACGCCATCGACACCGTGAACGCCCACGGCACCTCGACGCCGGAGAACGACAAGATGGAGGCGATGAGCTGCGCCGCCGTGTTCGGCGACCGCATCCGCACCCTGCCGGTCTCGTCCAACAAGTCGATGATCGGGCACACCCTCACGGCCGCGGGCGCGGTGGAGGCGGTGATCTCGCTGCTCACCATCGCGCACGGCCGAATCCCGCCGACCATCAACTACGCGGTGCCCGACCCCGCCATTCCCCTCGACATCGTAGCCGAGGCCCGGGACGAGCCGGTGCGTCGGGTGCTGTCGAACTCGTTCGGCTTCGGCGGCCAGAACACCTGCCTCGTTCTGGCGGACGAGCCGGCATGACGACGGACCCGAGCGCCGGGCCCGGCCGCCGCGTCCTCGTCACCGGGGGCGCCTCCGGCCTCGGCGCCGCCATCGTGCGGGCCCTGGTCGCCGCCGGCCACGACGTCGCCTTCACCTACCGGTCCTCCGCCGAGGCCGCCGAGGCGCTGGTGGCGGACCTCTCGGCGGCCCATCCCGACCGCACGATCACCGCGCAGGCCCTCGATCTCGCCGATCGCGCCGCCGTCGCGGCGTTCTGCGAGGAGCTCGAGGCCAGCGACGGCTTCCACGGCTTCGTCCACAATGCCGGCCAGTCCTACGACGCCCTGGCGGCGATGCTGGACCAGGACCGGGCCGAGGCGGCCATGCAGGTGAACTTCTGGTCGCTGACGCGTCTGGCGAAATCCCTGGTCCGGGGCATGACCCGCGCGCGCGCGGGACGGATCGTCGCCATCGGCTCGGTGGCCGCCCTCCGGGCCAACCCGGGCAACGCGGCCTACGCCGCGACCAAGGGCGCCCTCATCGCCTATTGCCGCACCCTGGCGGTCGAGTCGGCCAAGCGCGGCGTCACCGTCAACGTGATCGCGCCGGGCTTCATCGATACCGGGATGATGGCCCCCTACGCCGCCTACCGCGCCACCATGGAGCGCCAGATCCCGGCCGGCCGCTTCGCCCGGCCGGAGGACGTCGCCGCCCTCGCGGCCTTCCTGATGGGCGAGGGCGCCGCCTACATCACCGGCGCGGTGCTGCCCGTCGACGGCGGCCTCACCGCGATGATGGGCGTCCATCGCTCCTGAGGCGGAACCGAGCATGTCCCCGATCCCCGCCGCGCTGGTCCTCCTGCTCCTCGCCGCCGGTCCCGCCGCCGCGGCCGACGCGTTCCGGGTCGACGGGCTCCCGCGCGGCGAGACCCTGAGCATCCGCGAGACGCCGGATGCCGCCGCGCCCGCCCTCGGCCAGGCCCCGCTGGGCGCCCGCCTGCGCGGCTTCGGCTGCACCGCGGACACCCCGAGCGGTCTGACCTGGTGCCGTGTCAAGGCCGGCCCGATCCTCGGCTGGGCCCGGCGGCGCTACCTGTCGCCGGAGTGAGGCCGGCCCGGCGGGTTGATGCCTGGCCCCGCAGAGGCTAGCGAGGGGCGCATGAACGCCCAGCCCCTGCGGGGGCATCCGCGGCGCCCCGCGAACGGAAGCGAACCGATGCAATCCCTCCAGCTCCACGGTGACCGCGACCTGCGCCTCGAGGATGTCGCGGAGCCCGCGCCCCCCGGCCCCGGCGAGGTCCAGATCCGCGTGCGCGCGGTGGGCCTGAACTTCATCGACGTCTGGGGCTTCCGCGGCATGGCCTTCGCCAAGCGCAAGCTGCCCCTGGCGGTCGGGGCCGAGGCTTCGGGCGAGATCGTCTGCGTCGGGGAGGGCGTCACGGGCCTGGCCGCGGGCGACCGGGTGGCGATGTACGGCGCCCGGACCTGCGGCCGGTGCAAGGCCTGTCGGGAGGGCCGCGACAACCTCTGCGAGGACGTCTCCGGCGTGATGGGCTTCCACATCGACGGCTTCGCCCGCGAGCGGGTGACCATGCCGGCGCGCCTCGTCATCAAGATGCCGGACGGCGTCAGCTTCACCGATGCGGCCTGCGCCCCGGTGGCCTTCGGCACCGTGCAGCACATGCTGTTCGACAATGCCCGCCTTGAGCCGGGCGAGAGCATCCTCGTCCATGCCGGCGGGTCCGGCATCGGCACGGCGGCGATCAAGATGGCCAAGGCCATCGGCTGCACGGTCTTCACCACGGTGGGCGACGACGCCAAGGGCGAGAAGGCCAAGGCGCTCGGCGCCGACCACGTCATCAACTACCGCGAGGAGCGCTTCGAGGGCGAGGTCCGCCGCCTGACCAAGCGCAAGGGCGTCGACGTGGTCTTCGAACATGTCGGCCCCGACACCTGGAACGGCTCGCTCCTCTGCCTCAAGCGCGGGGGACGGCTCGTCACCTGCGGCTCCACCTCGGGCGTCTCGACCAGCATGAACCTGATGCAGCTATTCCAACAGCAGTACCGCATCACCGGCTCGTTCGGCTGCTCGATGGCCAATATCCGCGACGCCATGGCCAAGATGGCGGACGGCCTCACCCCCGTGGTGGACACGGTCCTGCCCCTGCCCGATTTCGCGAAGGGGCTGGAGCGCCTGGAATCCCGGAAGGTCTTCGGCAAGATCCTCGTGACGCTCTGAGTTGCAGGCCGCACGGGTGCCCTCCCGGGCTAAAATGAATTATGCCAGGGGCCAGGGTCGTCGCCGGAACGCCCCGCGTCACGGGATTCGTTTTGCTTCGCCTTGCCCTCGTCCTGAAGCGTAACCTGCCGCGGCTGGCCGGCCTCGCCATGATTCCCCTGATCCGGGGGCTGTTCTGGCTGGCGCGCCTCCTCGGGGCCGAGCGTGCGAGCCGGGTCGGCGGCTGGGTCGCCCGGATGGTCGGTCCCTTCCTGCCGGCCCACCGGATCGCGACGGCCAATCTGCGCGCGGCCTTCCCCGAGCGGGACGAGGCCGCGATCCGCGCCCTCGCCCGGGAGGCCTGGGACAATCTCGGCCGGACGGGTGCGGAATACGCCCATCTCCACACGCTGTTCGATCTCGATCCGGCGGATCTCGCGGCGGGCGGGCGGATCACGGTGGCGGGCGAGACGCATTTCGCCGACCTGCGCGACGACGGCAAACCGGGCCTGATCTTCTCCGCCCACCTGGCGAACTGGGAATTGCCGGCGATCTGCGCGGCCCAGTTCGGCCTCGACGCCACCGCGATCTTCCGGCCCCCCAACGACGCGGCCTCCGCGCGCCTGGTCCAGGAGGTCCGCCGCCAGACCATGGGAGGCCTGGCGGCGGCCGGGCAGGGCGCGGTCTTCGCCATGCAGGGTGTGGTGGAGCGCGGCGGCCATCTCGGCCAGCTCATCGACCAGCACTTCACCCGGGGGGTGGTGGTGGAGTTCTTCGGCAAGCCGGTGCTGGTCAATCCGCTCCTGGGCAAGCTCGCCCGCCACTACGAATGTCCCGTCCACGGCGCGCGGGTGGTCCGCCGCGACGGGACGCGCTTCCATCTTGAACTGACGCCGCCCGTCGACCTGCCGCGCGACGCCTCGGGCGCCATCGACGTGCAGGGGGCGATGCAGGCGATGACTCGGGTGATCGAGGGCTGGATCCGCGAGAATCCCGGTCAATGGCTCTGGATGCACCGGCGCTGGCGTCCCGCGATGCTGCCGAAGCCCAAACCCGCTCAGGGTCCGGCTTCGGGCACGACGGCCCCGGCCGGCGCGCCGGAGGATCGAGCGACCGTGATGACGGGGAATGGCCCGGCGACGGTATCCTGATCCCATGAGCCGCGCCGCCCCGTCCCTTCCGCGCCGAACCGTCGGCCTGCGCCTCGCCCTCCTGGTCGCCGCCGGTGCCCTGGTGGCGGGTGCGACCCAGGCCCTGGCGGGCGAGCGCACCCCGGTGGTGATCGAGCTCTACACGAGCCAGGGCTGCGCCTCTTGTCAGCCGGCCTCGCGGGTGCTCGGGGAGTTCGCCCGGGAGCCCGGCGTGATCGCCCTGACCTTCCCGATCACCTACTGGGACTATCTCGGCTGGAAAGACGCCTATGCCCAGCCCGCCTTCACGGCGCGGCAGCGGGCCTACGCCTCTCTACGCGGCGAGCGACAGGTCTTCACGCCGCAGGCCATCGTCAACGGCGAGCCCTCGATGATCCGTTCGGATCGCAACTCCCTGGAACGGGCCCTGCGCCGGGCCCGGGCAACCAGCCCCATCCAGGTGCCGGTCCGGAGCTGGGAAGAGGGCGACCGGATCTGCGTCGATGTCGGCGCGAGCACGGGACCGGACACCAAAGCCGAGCTCTGGCTGCTGCCCGTGATGCGGCGGCGGCGCATCGCCATCGGCGGCGGCGAGAACAAGGGACAGGTGTTCGACTACATCAACGTCGTGCGCGGGATGCACCGGATCGGCCCCTGGACGGGTCATGCCGCCCATTTCGAGGTGCCGCGCCACGCGGCCCAGGTCGCCGATGCCGATTCCTACGTCGTCGTGCTCCAGGGGGGCAACGAGGGCCGCCCCGCCCGCATCCTCGGCGCCGCCAAGGGGCCTGGCTTCTGAAAGGCACCTGGCTTCTGAAAGACACCGGGCTTCTGAAAGACACCGGGCTTCCGACAGCGCCCCGGGATCGCTCCCGGGGCGCCGTTTGACCGAGCGGCCAGTCTGATCGGGCTGGGGAGGCTCGGGCCAAAAGCGGGTCCGGCGACGGGTCAGTACGTCCCGAACTTGTAGTTCAGGCCGGCGCGGACGACGGCGAACTCGTCGGAGCGGCGGCTGGTATAGCCCGTCGCGGCTGCATAACCCGTGCCGGAAACGCTGTACTGGGCGCCCGTCGAGTTCGAATAGGCGAACACGCCGTTGGTGCTGTTCCGGTCGAGGCTGACATAGAGGCCCTCGATTTTCACGGTCACGGCGGAGGACTTGAAGAAGTTCAGGAACGAGTCGGAGGGCAGGGCGTACTCGATGCCGCCGCCCGCGGCCCAGCCGGTGCGGAACGTATCGGTGCTGCTGTTGGGCAGGCCGAAGCTGGAGCCGCCCCCGCCGCCATAGGCGAAGCCGCCGGTGCCGTAGACCAGGGTCCGGTCGAAGGCGTAGCCGAGGCGGCCCCGCACGGTGCCGAAGTAGTCGAGGTTCGACAGCCCGTTCGGGTTGACGAAGGTCAGGTCCGCGTTGGGCGTGCCGACGAAGGACGCCGTGTTGCGGTTGGTGCCGAAGCCGAGATACTGCGCATCCGCCTCGACGCCGACCACCACGCCGGAGCCGGGCGTGAACTGATAGTTGTAGCCGATCTGGCCGCCCCCCGTGAAGCCGTTGTTGGCGTTGCGGTTGCTGAAGGCCACGAGGCCCGGATCGGCGCCGTTGGCGACGACGCCGGAGGCGGCGGTGGTACCGATCACGGTGGCGCCGCGGCTGCTGTTGGCATCGAAGCCGTAGCCGGCGTTGAGACCCGCATAGAACCCGGTCCAGCTGAAGACCGGAACCATGGTGAAGACCGGCGGCGCGGCGCGGCGCGGAAGGTCGGCGGCAGAGGCCGCTCCGGCGAGCAGGACAGCCATCGGGCCGGCCAGGAGAAGGGGCTTGGTCATGAGATCCTCGTTGTCTCCCTCGGGAGATGGCGAACCCGAACGACGGTTCCAACCCGCAGACCGGTGCCGGACACCCGGCGCGGAAACCCGCGGGCGCCCGGGCGTCACCGCGACGAGGCCGGCCCCGATCTCCGCATCCGTGCGCCGGCAGACACGGGAGCGCGGGGATCGGGCGGTCGTCTACGCCTGCCGAACCCGCCCGAAGGCAGCGGCCGTCTGTACGGGCGTCCGTTCGAAAGTCCGTGGCCGGTGCGACCACATCCGGACCATGCGTGGGAAATTTGCCCACGTCAATTCGACGCCATCGTCTGCGTGCGCCTTCACACGGGGAAGGGCGCACGCGGATCGATGGCGTATCGGCTCAGGCCGGCGGGGGGCGCTGCCGGGAAGGCGTCAGTCGACCCACTCGCCGGCGCGCATCACCGGAACCGCCCGGCCCTCGGCGGAGAGTCCGTCGACGTCGATCCGGTCGGAGCCGATCATCCAGTCGATGTGGATCAGGCTGCGGTTGGCACCGCGGGCCGCGAGGTCGTCCGCGCTGAACTCCACGCCGCCGTTGCGGAAGCATTTGCTGTAGGCCTGGCCCAGGGCGATGTGGCTCGCCGCGTTCTCGTCGTAGAGGGTATTGTAGAACAGGAGTCCCGAGGCGGAGATCGCCGAGGAGGCGGGCACCAGGGCGACCTCGCCGAGGCGGCGCGCGCCCGCGTCGGTCTCCAGCACCTTGGCGAGCACGTCGCCGCCGGTTCGGGCGGTGGCCTCGACGATGCGGCCGCCCTCGAAGCGCACTTGGATCCCGTCGATCAGTGTGCCCTGGTAGGAGAGCGGCTTGGTGCTGGTGACGGTGCCGTCTACCCGGTCCTTGTGCGGGGTGGTGAACACCTCCTCGGTGGGGATGTTGGCGTTGCAGACGATGCCGCTGCGGGAGGCCGAGGCGCCGCCGCACCATTCGTGGTCGTCAGCGAGGCCCACCGTGAGGTCGGTGCCGGGTCCGAAGAAGCGGAGGGCCGCGAAGCGGTGGGCGTTGAGCGCGTTCATCCGGGCGTGAAGGGCGGCGTTGTGCGCCTCCCAGGCCGCCACCGGGTCGGGGCCGTCCACCCGCGAGGCCGCGAAGATCGCGTCCCAGAGGCGGGACACGGCCTCGGCCTCCGGTAGGTCGGGGAACACCGTGCGGGCCCAGGGCGTCGTCGCCGCCGAGACGATGGTCCAGTTGGTGGAGAAGTTGGCGATGAGCTCCAGGGCGGGCACGTAGGCCTTCGACCGGGCCTGGTTGGCACGGGCCACCTTGGCCGAGTCCTGGCCGGCCAGGAGGGAGGGATCGTCGCCCGCGATGGCGAGGCGGGCCGCGCCGTTGCGGTAGGCCTCGGCCATGCCGCTGTAGAGCCAGCCGGCTGCGGTGTCGAAGGCCGCCTCGGGGGCGTGGGCGAAGCGCGCCAGGGTGGCGGCATCGTCCGTGTAGAAGGTGGTGACCAGGGAAGCGCCGGCCTTGTAGGCCTGTTCGGTGATGAGGCGGGCCAGCGGCACCGTCTCGAGCGGCGCGGTGATCACGAGTTCCTGGCCGGGCCGGAGACCCAGGCCGACCTTCACGGCGACCTCGGCCAGGCGCTCCAGGCGCTCGGCATGCCGTGCCCCGTGCGACGACGCGGTCCCGGTCGGTGTGGAGCCAGCGGTTGTCTGCGCGATCCCGTCCATGCCTGTCTCCCGATGCTGCCTTCAGCGCTGTGCGCTCAAGATCAGGTCCCGGGACGGCAGGTCAACCCTCGGTGGACGCAGGCCGGGCGGGCCGGCCACGGCGTGGGTTCAAGCGGCGCGGGACCAGGTGATCTCGCCGAGGTTCTCGCGGAAGGCGAAGCGCAGGAGATGGTCGGAGACCACGTTCTCCAGGCGCGTCAGGGCGGCCGGATCGGGCGTCGCGACCCGCATCAGCAGGGCGTCGGGGCCGGCCTCGAAGGTGCAGACGCGGTCCTCGCCGAAGGGCACCCGGCCGGCCTCCTCGGTGGCTTCCACTGGGAACTTGTGGCTCCAGTGACGGCAGAGCTGCTTGAGGTAGCGGCTCGCCTCGGCCGTCGGGACTCTCGCCTGGGAAGTCGGCATCGAACGTGTCTCCTGCTCGGTCTTCGATCGCGACGTCTGATCTGTTCTCTCGTTCAAGAGAGGGCGGAAGGGTTAAGACCGGCCTAACCCACCGCACTGCAACCAGCCGTGCGCCGTTGTCGTGCAATCTCCTCCGCCCGCAGCGGAGCCGATTTATGGCGCATTGCCGTCGACAATCTGGCAAGTCTTTGTGCGCCGCACAACAGCAATCCGGACGGGCCCGGTCCGGTTCCGACTAAATTTTTGTTGAGCCTTCGGAAAAGCCGAATGACGCCGCCTCGCCGGCCCGGCGGTCGGGCAGAACCTTGCCCGGGTTGAGGATGTTTGCCGGGTCCAGGGCGGCCTTGAGGCCGCGCATCAGGTCGAGGGCCACCGGGTCGGCGTAGCGCGCCAGTTCGTCGCGCTTCAGGAGGCCGACGCCGTGCTCGGCCGCGATGGAGCCGCCGAGCCCGGCGACGATGTCGTGGACAATCCGGTTAAAGCGCTCCCAGGCGGCGAGGAACGCGGCGCGGTCCATGCCCACGGGCTGGCTGAGGTTAAAGTGGATGTTGCCGTCACCGAAGTGCCCGAAGGCGCAGACGCGCAGACCGGGCATCGCCGCCTCGCAGGCCCGCGTCGCCCGCGCGAGAAACTCGGGTAGGCGGGAGAGCGGCACCGAAACGTCGTGCTTGATCGAGCCGCCCTCCGCCTTCTGGACCTCGGAGAGGCTCTCGCGCAGATCCCAGACGGCGTTCGCCTGCGCCTCGCTCGCCGCCAGGGCCGCATCTTCGAGGAGCCCCGCGTCCTGCGCCCGGGCGAGCAGCATCTCCATCAAGGTCGCCGCGTCCTCGCCGGGTCGGGTGGTGGAGAGCTCCACCAGCGCGTAGGCCCCGTGCGCCCCGGCCAGGGGCCGACGGGCCCCGGCCCGGTGGCGCAGGACGATCTCCAGCCCGAAGGGGGCGATGTACTCGAAAGCGGTCAGGGTCGGGCCGGCCTCCGCCCGCAAGCGCCGGAACAGCGCCAGGGCGGCCTCGGCCGAGGCGAGGCCGACGAAGGCCACGGCGCGGGAGGTCGGCCGGGGAAAGAGCTTCAGCACCGCGGCGGTGATCAGCCCGAGCGTTCCCTCCGAGCCGAGGAACAGGTGCTTGAGGTCGTAGCCGGCATTGTCCTTGCGCAGGCCCTTCAGCCCGTTCCAGACCCGGCCATCGGCCAGCACCACCTCGAGCCCGAGGACGAGGTCGCGGGCGTTGCCGTAGGCGAGCACGGCGGTCCCGCCCGCATTGGTGGAGAGATTGCCGCCGATGCGGCAGGACCCCTCGGAGGCCAGCGAGAGCGGGAACAGCAGGCCGGCGGCCTCGGCGGCCGCCTGGACGTCGGCCAGCACCATGCCGGCTTCCACGGTGATGCTGGCATTGACGGGGTCGATCGCCCGCAGGCGCGTCAGGCGTGCCATCGACAGCACGATGCCCCCCTGCGGCAGGCCGCCGCCGACATGGCCGGTGTTGCCCCCCTGGGCCACCACCGGCACCCCGGCCTCGACGCAGGCACGGACCACGCCGGCGACCTCGGCGGTGTCGGCGGGCCGTACCAGCGCCAGGGCGTGGCCGCGCCGCAGCCCGCGGGTCTCGGCGAGGTGGGGCGCGAGGTCGGCCGGGTCGGTGAGGACGTGGGCGGCGCCGAGATGCGCGGCGAGGTGCGCCAGCAGGCGGGAGGAGTCGGTCACCACGGAACTCGCAACGGCAGGCCTCGGCTCGCGGCGGGATGGCGCGGCCGGGCCCGCTGCCTATGATAGGGATGGCGCGGCGTCCTGTGCAGGGCGAGCGACCGGGCGCCGCGCCGCATCCGCCGAGAGAAGAAGTTGGAGACCCATGCTGTCCGTGATCCCGAACCCGCCCCGCATCGCCCTTCCGATCGTCGGCAGCGACGACCTGTTTCCCGTGCGGCGGGTCTACTGCGTGGGTCGCAACTACGCCGCCCACGCCCGCGAGATGGGCAAGGACCCCGACCGCGAGCCGCCGTTCTTCTTCATGAAGCCCGCCGATGCCCTGCAGATCGTCACGGGCGACGATCCGGTGGACCACCCCTATCCGCCGCGCACCGAGAACTACCACTTCGAGGTGGAGATGGTGGCGGCCCTCGGGCTGGGCGGCCGCGACATCCCGGAGGCTTCCGCCCTCGACCACGTCTACGGCTACGCCGTCGGGCTCGACATGACCCGGCGCGACGTCCAGGACGAGGCCAAGCGCCTGGCGCGCCCCTGGGACCTCGCCAAGTCCGCCGATGCCTCGGCGCCGATCGGACCGCTGCACCCGGCCTCGGCCATCGGCCATCCCGCGCGAGGCGCCATCACGCTGGCGGTGGACGCGGGCGAGCGCCAGCGCGGCGACCTCTCCGAGATGATCTGGTCGACGCAGGAGCAGGTCGCGCTGCTCTCGACCTATTTCGAGCTGCACCCGGGCGACCTCATGTTCACCGGCACCCCGTCGGGCGTCGGCGCCGTCCGGCGCGGCGAGACGATGACGGCCGCCATCGAGGGCCTCGGCGCCATCCGCCTGCGCGTCGTCTGAGCCGCATGCTCCTGCAACGCCCCTGGATGCGGCGCCTGATCCACTACGGCGCCCTGGCGACGCGCGGCATGACCCTGGGTGTTCGCGGCGTCGCCATCGACGCCGAAGGCCGGGTCTGCCTCGTCCGCCACACCTACGTGTCGGGCTGGCACCTGCCCGGCGGCGGCATCGAGGCCGGCGAGAGCGCGGTGGCGGCCATGGTCCGGGAGTTCCGCGAGGAGGCCGAGATCGTCGTCGATCCCGTGCATCCTCTGCGGCTGCACGGCTTCTATCACAGCCGCACGGGGGCCGGGCGCGACCACGTCGCCCTCTACGTGGCCGCCGCCTTCGCGGTGCGGGCGCCAAAACAGCCCGACCGCGAGATCGCCGCCTGCGGCTTCTTCCCCCTCGATGCGCTCCCGGCCGAGACCACCGCCGCCACCCGCGCGCGCCTGCGCGAAATCCGCGAGGGCCTGCCCCCGCCCGCGCAGTGGCAGCCCTGAGGGGCGGTGCGATGCCGGCAAACGGCCCGCGGGGCGAGCGCCGGGATTCAGCGCTTGCAACGCCCGACGGAATGGTGTTTAGAGACGCCGTCCGGGGCCGCCGGCGGGTCTTTCCCACCAGCGGCGCGGTTGTGAGCGGGTGTAGCTCAGGGGTAGAGCACAACCTTGCCAAGGTTGGGGTCGAGGGTTCGAA
>NZ_LMMK01000004.1:139652-139817 GCF_001422795.1 Methylobacterium sp. Leaf88
TTAGCCGAACGAGACGACCGGAGCGACAGCCGCTGGAAGCGGCTTTTTGCTTCGTTGAGACGACGAACCGTCCGGCGCGAGGGTCTCCTTCGCCACGACGGGTGTGAGCGGGTGTAGCTCAGGGGTAGAGCACAACCTTGCCAAGGTTGGGGTCGAGGGTTCGAA